>CAJTEM010000006.1 GCA_910575255.1 Lachnospiraceae bacterium
TTTTCTCAAGATTCTGCAAGTCTGATAAATACGGGAAAAACTGTGTAGTTACAGCAAAATGGAGTCCATCAGGGCTCCATTTTTGTCTCTACAAGTGGCAAACTCGGGGTATAGCACACCTGACCAGTAAAAACCATGAAAAATCAAATAGAATTCCACAAACCAACGGGATTTTTTAATGATCTCCTGATTTTTCCTGCTTCCCCTCACATCCATTTTTTCCAGTGCAACGCCTCCACTTTTTCCGGTATCCTTATCATCTGTTGTCGATTATGATGATACCAGTACGGAGTACTGGATAACACATCTGACATGAATGGAGGAACCCTATGAAATTCGGCTATTTTGACGACCAGGCGAAAGAATACGTGATCACCACCCCAACCACTCCTCAGCCCTGGATTAACTATCTGGGCAATGAGAACTTTTTCTCTCTGATTTCCAATACCTGCGGCGGCTATTCCTTTTATAAGGACGCCAAACTTCTGCGTCTGACACGCTACCGCTACAACAACATCCCTGCCGACACCAACGGACGCTATTACTTTATCAAACAAGGCGACACGGTTTGGACTCCGGGCTGGCAGCCGGTGAAAACCGAACTGGATTCCTATGAATGCCGCCATGGCCTTGGCTATTCCAGATGGCTGTCCGCCAAAGGCGGGATTTGGGCGGAGCTGACCGCCTTCGTTCCCTTAAAGGAAGCCATGGAGGTCAACCGACTGATACTGATCAACACCGGAAAGGAGACCCGGACACTGGATCTGTTTTCCTATGTGGAGTTTTGTTTCTGGAACGCGGTGGACGATTCCACTAACTTCCAGCGGAATTTAAGTCTGGGTGAGGTGGAAGTCACCGGTTCCGAAATCTACCACAAGACCGAATACCGGGAGCGCCGCCGTCATTTTGCCTACTATACGGTCAATGCTCCTGTTGACGGCTTTGAGACCGACCGCGGCAAATTTCTGGGGAATTATGGAAGCATTGAGCGTCCTCTGGCAGTTTATGACGGACGGCTTTCTGACTCTCTGGCAAGCGGCGGCGCCGTCATCGGCTCTCATCATCTGCATATTACCTTAAAACCAGGCCAGTCCCGCAGCCTGATCTTCCTTTTAGGCTACAGCGAGAATTCTCTTGATGAAAAGTGGGAAGCGCCGGATGTGATTCAGAAAACCCGCGCCAGAGAGGCCATGGCCCGGTTTGCGGATGACCGGCAAATCGAGGAGGCGCTTTGGGACTTAAAGTCCTACTGGGCGGATCTGCTTTCCTGTTACACCCTGGATTGCGGGGACGAAAAGCTGAACCGCATGGTCAATATCTGGAACCAGTATCAATGCATGGTTACCTTCAATATGTCCCGCTCTGCCTCCTACTACGAATCCGGAACCGGAAGAGGCATGGGCTTTCGGGACTCCTGCCAGGATCTTCTGGGCTTCGTCCATCTGATCCCAAAACGGGCGAGAGAACGGATTCTGGATATTGCCGCCACCCAATTTTCTGACGGCAGCGCTTACCACCAATACCAGCCGCTTACCAAAAAGGGCAATTCCGATATCGGCTGCGGTTTTAACGATGACCCTTTGTGGCTGATCGCCGGCACGGCCGCTTATCTCAAGGAAACCGGGGATTTTTCCATCCTGGATGAGGATGTGCCCTTTGACAATAACCCGGGGGATTCGGCTTCCCTTTTAGAGCATCTGACCCGCTCCTTTGATTATACCCTGACCCACTTAGGCCCTCACGGCCTTCCCCTCATCGGGCGTGCCGACTGGAATGACTGTCTGAACCTGAACTGCTTTTCCACAGAGCCGGGAGAATCCTTCCAGACCTTCGGACCTTCTGAGGGACCCGTGGCGGAATCGGTCTTCATCGCGGGAATGTTTGTCAAATACGGTGGGGAATATGCCCAGCTCCAGCGCCTTTTAGGGAATAAAAAAGAAGCAGCCAGAGCCAGGGCTGCTGTCTCGGATATGTATGACCAGATCCTGGGAGCCGGATGGGACGGAAGATGGTTCCTCCGCGCCTACGACGCCTCCGGGGCAAAGGTGGGCTCCGACCAGTGCGAGGAAGGCAAAATCTTTATCGAGCCCCAGGGATTTTGTGTCCTGGCCGATATCGGAGTCAAAGAAGGGCTGGCCAAAGAGGCGCTTGATTCCGTGAAGGAATATCTGGACACTCCCTACGGAATCATGCTGCAGCAGCCTGCCTATCATCATTACTATGTGAACCTGGGCGAGATCTCCTCCTACCCTCCTGGCTACAAGGAAAACGCCGGGATCTTCTGCCATAACAACCCCTGGGTCTCCATCGCAGAGACCCGGATCGGCAGAGGAAACCGGGCTTTTGAGATCTACCGCCGGATTGCACCGGCCTATATAGAAGATATCAGCGAGATTCACAGCACAGAGCCTTATGTGTACTCCCAGATGATTGCCGGGAAGGACGCTCCCAAACACGGAGAAGCAAAAAACAGCTGGCTCACCGGCACTGCAGCCTGGACCTTTGTGAATATTTCCCAATACATCTTAGGCGTCCAGCCGGATTACCAGGGACTGATCCTGGATCCCTGTATTCCGGATACTCTGGAAGAATTCTCCATAGAGCGGCTATACCGGGGCTGCCGCTATCAGATTCATGTAACAAACCCAGATCATGTGGAGAAGGGAATCGCCTCCCTCACGGTCAACGGCGATCCGTTCCAGCCAGGAGAACCCCTTCCGGCCTATCCGGATACCATCTGCCGGGTTGAGGTAATCATGGGATAACCGCTTTACTTCTGTCCTGTCACCCAAAGAGGGAATGAGCCGCGGCTCATTCCCTCCGGCTGCTGCGGATCCGTATCGTCACCCGGGTGTATTTCCCTTCCTCGCTCTCAATCTCAAGCCCATAACCCGGCCCATATTTCAGCCGCAGCCTCTGGTGCACATTATTGACACCGATATGAGTCCGGTTCAGCTCACGGCTGTTTAGGCTCTCCTGAAGCTTTTCCAGCTTCTCCGGCGACAGGCCCATTCCGTCATCCTCCACCGACACCTGGATATCCTCCTGGTCCCGTCTGGCCTCAATCCGGATATGGCCCACGCCTTCCTTGCACTCCAGTCCATGGATAATTGAGTTCTCCACCAGGGGCTGTAAAATCAAAGGAAGCACCATCTCCTCTTCCACCCCCTCCTCCATGCGGATCTGGTATTCCAGACGCTCCTCAAACCGATACTGCTGGATCTTCAGATAGGACTCTGCCAGGCCAAGCTCCTGCTGCAGTGTCACATCCCGGTCTCCGGCATGGACGTTGCTCCGCAGAAGCTTTGCCAGCATCTTTACCAGCTCCTCGATCTCCGGCTGACGGTTCACCCGTGCCTTCATACGGATGGTCTCCAGGGTATTGTAAAGAAAATGTGGATTGATCTGGCTGGCCAGCATTTTGAATTCTGCCTCCTTCTGCCGGGCATAAAGCTGCTCTGCATGGAGCCGTTCCTGGTAGATCTCTGACAGAAGACGCTGGATATCCCGAATCATGGACCACAGATAACCATACAGCTGACTGATCTCATCATTTCCGCCCAGACTGGCCTCCAGATCAAAATCTCCGGAGGCTGCCTTCTGCATCTGCCGGTGAAACCGGTTCACCCTGCCGCTGAAGGCATGGGAGAACAGCCAGATCATGGTCACAGACAAAAGCACGCTTCCTAAAAATACCATCAGGCTCCTTCGGTTCTGCCGGTTTGCCCCTTTCAGAATATCCTGGTAGGATTTCATGCTGACAAACTGAAAGACATCCTCCGTCTCCCGGGATCCGACTGACACACAGGTCATAAGATACTCCTGATCCCCCACCCGGATCTGCTCCTGAAAGGTCTTTTGCTTACGGCTTCCGAGAATATCCGCGACCTCCTCCCTCCAGGGCTGAGATTCCGCCCCGATAATCACGCCCTCCTGATTGAGGACAATGCAGGTATTCTCTCTTCTTCCTCCCAAAAGCTCCTCCAGCCTCTCCGTGCGCAGATACAGCACCAGCACTCCCACATTTTCCGCTCTCCGGGTTCTCAAAAGTCTGGTCAGAGCCAGATACTCATTCCGGTCCGGGCGGAAAAGGAGATACTGCCAGACTCCCCCTCCGCCCCGAAGCATAACCTTCTGATACCACTCCTGAGAACGGATCGCATCATTCACCTTCATAAAATGAGCATTCTCCGCAATGGTATCATTTTCCATAAAAACAGTAATGTAATGCAACTGCCGGTTATAAAGATTGCCCATGACATTAAATGTCGTATATTCCCGGTAATCGTCCACAAGCTCCTGATATTCCTGGTATGGATACTCTGCGATATGTTCTAACTTCTCGTCAAAATAAAAGGTTTTCGATATGGAATTCAAAGTGCTAAACAGGCTGTCTGCCTCCCTGCCGACCCGATCCAATTCTGAAAGTTCCGCAGTCATTTCCCTTTCCACCAGAATCCGGTTAGTTCCCTGAATCAGATACATCCCAATGAGAATCATCGGCAGAGCGCCGCCGATGATATAAAGGAAAACCATCTGATAACAAAGTTTCATCCCCAAAAGCTTTTCTGACATACATTTCAGCCACAGTTTTTTTTGCTTCATCCTGTTTCCTGCCTTTTTTAATTTCCACGAGCAATGAGCCAAGTGCCGTGCTTGCGACACGAAGCATCTGGCGAATACCTGACTTTGCTTTTATACCAGGCAGACCGTCACGTCCTTTCCCTTCAGGACAAGCTTTTCTCCTTTTTTATAAAGCCTTCCCTCCAGAAGCCGGACAGCGTCCTGCTCCATCGTCAGTTCTGCTTCTTCATTTCCATGATTCAGGAAAAAGAAAAATCTCCCGTTTTCATTCCTTCTTTCACAGATTTCCACACCGGCAACCGGTGTCCAGATCTCCCGCACCTCGTTCTCCCGCGCCAGCACTTTTACCAGATCCCGGTAAAACTCCCGGCTGCTTCGTGTAGCCACATACCAGGCTGTTCCCTTACCATAAGCATTCCTTGCAAGAACCGGGCTTCCCGCATAGAAATCCGACTCATAAACTGCCTCCCCACCGGCAGTCTCCAGGTGCATAATGTCGCAGAGAAGCTCAGACGGATAATGCTTCCCCCTCCAGGTAAAGCCATTCTGCGCTCCCTCCGGAAGAGCGTCGCTTTCTTCCACCCACACGCCCAAAAGCCCGCGCAGGCGTCCCGGATACCCCCCGGTCACTACCAGATCATGCTCTTCTACAATGCCGGAAAAAAAGGTGGTCACAAGGCATCCTCCCTCTTCCACAAACTGCTTCAGCACTTCTTCATACCCGGTTTTTACCATATAAAGCACCGGCGCCACCACAATCCGATAGCTTCCCAGCAAATCCTCTGTGGAAATGAAATCGACCGGGATATTCAGCTCATGGAATGCCGTATAATACCGCTCCACCTCATCCAGATACTTCAGGTCACAGCTCGGACCTGCCGAATACTCCAGCGCCCACCAGTTATCCCAATCCACAAGGATTGCCGCTTTCGCCGGCGTCCGGCTGCCCATGGTCTGGCTACCCATCTGCTTTAATTCCCTCCCAAGCGCCTGCATTTCCCAAAACACCCGGGTATGCTCTGTCCCCACATGGTCAATCAGTGCTCCATGGTACTTCTCGCAGGCGCCGATACTGCGGCGCATCTGGAAAAACAGCACGGCGTCTGCCCCGTGTGCTACTGCCTGCCAGCTTAAAAGCCTCATCACTCCCGGCCGCTTCAGGGCATTGTAGGGAAGCCAGTTCGTCACACTGGGCGTCTGCTCCATCAGGACAAATGGCCTGCCGCCTCCGATTCCCCGCATCAGGTCATGCTGCATGGCAATCGAGGCAGCGCTGGCTTCATTGGGCGGATAATTGTCCCAGGAGACAAAATCCATCTCTCTTGCCCATTTCTGATAATCCAGAGGCTTATAAAACCCCATCAGATTGGTGGTCACCGGAATATCCGGCGTGATCTCCTTAATCGCGGCCTGCTCCTCCCGGTAATTCTCAAGCAGGCTGTCCGAGCAGAAACGTCGGTAATCCAGAGAAATCCCCTGAAAGGTCGTCCGGTTTTCTTCAAAATGCTCGCTTTGCAGATTCGGAACCACAATCTCCTCCCAGTCATAGACCGTATGTCCCCAGAAACCGGTATTCCATGCCCGGTTCAGTGCCTCCAGAGATCCATACTTTTCCTGCAGCCAGACCCGGAAGGCCTTTTCACAATTCTCGCAATAGCAGGCCCCACCATATTCATTGTTCACATGCCAGGCGATCAGGTTCGGAAAATCTTTGTACCGCTCTGCCAGCTTTCCCGCCAGAAGCCGGGAATATTTCCGGTAAACCATACTGTTCGGGCAGGAATTGTGCCGGCTCCCGAATTTCCTCCTGAGTCCTGAGAATTCTGTCCGCAGCACCTCCGGATATTTCCTGGCCATCCAGGCCGGATGAGCTGCCGTGGAAGTGGCGAGAATCACCGAAAGCCCGTTCTTTTTCACCAGATCCATGATCCGGTCCAGCTTCTCAAAGGAATAGACATCCTCCGCCGGCTGCAGCGACGCCCAGCTGAACACATTCAATGTCACACAGTCCACGCCGGCCAGCCGGAACAGCCTCATGTCCTCCTCCCATATCTCCTCCGGCCACTGCTCCGGATTGTAGTCCCCTCCAAAGGGCATTTTTGTCAGCCGGGAATTCCCAAACACAGGGCCGCCGGCTTTTGATTCCTTCTTCATATTCGTTTCTCCTTGTATGATACACGTACGCTGCCGCAACAAACAGCGCCAGGCAAACATCCCTGGACTTTTACCCCTGGCATCATTATAAGGGAAAACGTCAAAAGAAAACACCCTGAAAATCAGAGTGTTTTCCCGGATCTTTCTTTCGGTCCGGCTTTCTTGGGCTTTGGCAACGGCAGCTGATCCGCGATAGATTCCACATTACTCAGCCAAGGGCCGGATCCTCCTTCAGGCTGACATAAATGTGAATTTCCGCATTGTCCATGGAATCATCCTGGTACTCCTCAAAGTCACACGAAAATGCCCTGGGCAGCTTCATATCCCAGATTGCCTGCCACGCTGCGCCCACGGCCTTTACCATATCCCCATGAATCACAAATCTCGCATACCTGCCTGCCGGAATCCTGCAAACCTGACAATCCCCTCCCTGAGGCTTTTGTGACGTCTCACAGGCAGCCACAACCGTGTAATCGCTTTTGTTCTCTCCTGCATAATCCAGGTAAATCCCCAATGCCTTTTTATTAATCTTATCTGGGATAGAGGCATAGATTCCCTCACTGTAAAATCTCTCCCACAATCCGCCGATCACGGCTCCCATATCCGGTTCCTGATTTCCCGTCCGTGCGCCAATTCCTACCGCAATCTTTTCTTCCAGAGTAATTATCTCATATTCCATATTCACAGCCATCCTTTCTTTTGATGACCTTATTCTATCAGATAAAACAGGACATCTGTGTGTCATGTTTTTCAAAAATATATTTTTCCTTATATGCTCGACAGACAAGGGAACTTGCCGTTCACTGAGGGTATTTTTCACAGATTTTTTTCGCATACTCGAAAATTTCCTGACGAAGCTCTTCGGGTTCTAAAAGATCCGCCCGGTGCACAGTAAAAGAACGAAAGCCCGGTTCCGGAAAGAATAAATTCATGAATCTGCTCAATCTTTGGAGACAGGGACGCCTTGTTCCAGGAAGAAAGATTAATCAGGATATAAGAATCTCCGGCCCTTTGTACTCCAGAGGAACGATTCTCTCCTGGAGTCCGCACAGAAATAAGGTCGGAAATTCCAGCCCCTTCGCACCATGCATGGTCATCAGTGTCACGGCATCGGAAGTATAGCATTTTCCTCCGCAACGCTTCAAATCTGCCTCTCTGCCAAAGGCCAGAGCCGTGAGCATTTCCTCCATGGTCTTATAAAATACTGCCATAGACAAAAGCTTACTCATGGACGGATTCTCCTCCTGACAAAACCGCAAAAAGCTTTCGCAGTCCGCTCCCCGGAAACCATAGATCGCCTGGTCCGGATCCCCGATAATAACCCCCCCGGCCGCCCCGGCTCCATGCCTGAAGCAGGCGGTACTGCAGCGCCTGTATCATCAGATCATCAAAATACATAAGTTTTTCTCCGATAGTTTCAGCTCAAATCCAGCAGCTCCACCCTGGGTGCCCTCGCTGTCACTGTCTGCTTCCGGTCGTAGGTCAGGGGCCGCCCTTCCAGATCGCCGGTAAAGCCTCCGGCCTCCTCTACCAGCAAAGCGCCGGCCGCATAGTCCCAGGGCGACAAGACCAGCTCAAAGAAAAATTCCGCCCGTCCGCTGGCCACCATGCACAAATCAATGGCTGCCGAGCCGCTTCGTCGCAGATCCTCTCCGCGGGACACATAGCGATACGCCACCTCAAAGGATTTCTTCATCAAATCCTTATGATACGGAGCAACCCCGAACAGAATCACGCCCTCCTCCAGGGTCCGCTCCGAAGCATGAATCCGCTCTCCGTTCCGGTAAGCGCCTTTTCCCCGCTCTGCGTAATACGTCTCCCTGCGGTATGGATCATAGACCACCCCCAATATGGGGCTTCCGTTCTCTGTGAGTGCCACACTGATACAACTGGCGTCAAAGCCCCGGATAAAATTAGCCGTGCCGTCAATGGGATCCACGATAAAGGCATATCCCCTGGAAATATCCGTATGATCCATCTCATCCTCCTCCCCCATAAACACAGCCTCCGGTACCAGAGCCAGCAGTCTCGCCTTCAGCGCAGCCTGCACCCGGGAATCATAATCCGTGACAAAATTGCCGTTTCCTTCCTTCTGATGAATCCGGCGGTCAATGTCCGTGGCGCTCAGGATGATCTCTCCGCATTCATGAACAATCGTTATGATCTCTGAAAGTAAATTTTCCTTTAACATATGTCCTCCCTTCTCTCTTTTGCAAGTACTTCCCGCCTGTTCACCCAGACTTAAAGAAGCAAATCCAGAACCGCATAGGTCTTCCGTCCCAGCTCTTCGGAAAGACGGACGGATTTTGCACGAAGTTCCACCTCCGGAGGCAGCCGGTACAGATCAATCACCTCCAGCCCTTTCCCTTCATAATATTTCCGCAGATAATCCTTGCCCGCATGATGGCTGCTGGAAAGAAAATAGTTGCGGTGCATCTCTCTCTTTACCCGCATTTCCTCCGCAATATAATCAATCCAGCTCACAAAGGTCTTGAGATTATAATCATTGAGGGAATATCCCACAAATAAAAACACATGGTCTATCAGAAGAGATTTCAGAAATGTCTCCATCAGCCGATGAGTCTGGGAATAGTGCAGGTAATCATCCTCCTTAAACACCATCTTCTCCGGCTGGCAGATATCCCCGTGAAGCTTCAGCAGATAATGCGGCGAAAGCCCGGTCAGCAGATCCCGATCCTCCCGGATGATCTCATATCCCCGGGCAACCTGATCTAAAAGCGTGTCAAAGTTGGTGGTCACGATATGCTTGGGATGGAGAGACACAATCAGCTTGTCCAGCAGATTCGGCCGGATATCCTCCGGTATCATAGAACGGATCAGGGAATAGTAATCGGCATGGTTCTCACTCTCATCCAGACAATAATAATACTGAGGGATCCGGATATATTCCTCCGTGGCCAGACGCCCTCTCGTAGGATATTGAATCTCCCTGGCAAACACCTGGACGATCTGCCCCCAGGTAGGGAGCCCCGAATTCTTCGATACGCCGGCCCCCACAAAGATCACCAGCTTTTCCCGGCTTCTGGCCAGTGACAAATCCTCGATCATCTCATAAAAATCCATACGCCTGCCCCTTTCCCTGTTATCCCCTCCATTCTAACATTCTCATCGCCTTCACGCAAGAGCTAACCTTTTAAAAAGAACAGAGAGCCGGCCGTCAGCCTGCTCCCTGTTCTTTTTCTCCTTTCATTCCTGCGGTACAGAATGGCGAGGAAAAGCACTACTCCTCCAACATCTCCACCTGTGCCTTCACAATATCCCCCATCATCTTCTCCGCCTCATACATGCCGCTGCCTTCAAAGGCCTTGATCATGGCGTCATAGTTGGCGTCAAACTGCTCCGGCTTGCCGATGACACAGCCGATCAGCCCGGACCAGGCAATCTCATCCAGCTTTTTGGTGATATCCTCGATCTCTGTCGGCTTGGCATAGGCCCATACCGGGGAAAACTTCGGGATCTCAAACTCATCCCTCTGCGGGAAAATGTCCAGCAGAAGTTCCACGCCCCATGCCTTGCAGGCCGCCTTCTGCTCTTTGTTGTATTCCGCCATCACTGCCTCCCGGCTTGCCGTGGTATAGCTATTGCCCGTGGGATCCATCACCCCGTTTCCATAGGTGGGGAAGGGATAGGCATAGAATCCCACGCCCGTCTTCTTGGCATAATCCTTATCGGAATTGGAGGCGTCGATCTCCTCCTGGGAACGATACCGCTTTCCCTTCTCGTCCACCGAATAGTTGATCCCCTCCACGCCCCAGTTCACCAGCACCTGCCCTTCATCCGAGCAGAGATAATCCAGAAACTTGATCGCCTCCTCCGGATACTTGCAGGCCGTGGTAATCGCCACCCCCTGGCCCGTGGTAAGGCCCTGGCTCATTAAGGACGGACACTTCACATCCTCGCTGATGGTCACCGGCAGCGGCGCATAAGTTCTGTCCAGCTTGCCGTCTGCAATCAGCACCCTCTCTGCATCCGCATAGTCCCAGTCCTTATCCACCAGGGCCAGCACACGGCCAGAGGATATCTTCGCGATATAATCCTCATGGGTCTGGGTGGCAAACTCATGATCCAGCACGCCCTCATTGTACATCCGGTTCAGCCAGCGGAAATACTCCCGCTCCGCGTCCGAGCGGAACTTATACATAGCATTGTACTCGTCGTCGATCAGCCACTGCCCGTTGTCCGGCTGCCCGTCTGCAATAAAGCCTGCCGGGTTACCCAGAGTGATCAGCCAGTGCCAGTCAGAGGTGGAAAGGGTAATTCCGATGGTGTCAAGGCCATCCTCTGTCTTGGGATGCGCCGCCATATAATCCTTTAACATTTTCTCCAAATCATCCAGGGTCCTGGGAACCTGATAATCATTCTCTTTCAACACGGCCCATTGAATCTGGGCATTTCCCGCATCCTTAAAGGGAGTCGCTCCCATGGGATAAGAGGAAAGCTGATAGATAGACGGATCCTCTGCCGAATATTTCAGCTTGTCAAACTCCTCTCCGTACATCTTTTTGATGTTTGGCCCGTACTTCTCAATCAGATCTGTCAAATCCAGAAGGGCCCCTGCCTCCACCAGGCTGGCCACATCCCCCTTGGCATAGATCATATCCGGGAAATTCTGCTCCGCAATCATCAGAGCCACCTTCATGTCATCCGCAGCCACCGGATAATCCACCTTCAGCCGGATTCCGGTTTTCTCCGTCAGCTTCTGCGCCACCGGGTTGTCCCAGAGATCCTCCTCTCCGTCCTTATTGAAAAATTCCAGTTCCAGAACCCCATCCTCAGCATAGCCGCCTCCGGACGTGGCCGCCGAACCGCAGCCGGACAGAACACCAGCGCATAAAGCAGCGGCAAGCACCGGAGCTATGCACCGTTTTCCTCTAAAATTCTTCATATTTTCCCTCCAATCACAACCGCCTTCCGATCTTTTGCGGCTGCCTCTCGTCTATCTATGACCTGCTTCTGTCAATCCTTTACCGCACCCAGAGTCATACCGCCTACAAAATACTTCTGCAAAAACGGATACACGATCAGAATCGGTAAAGTAGCCACCACCGTGACAGCCATTCTCACGGACATGGGGCTCACCGTATTCTGCACCAGCCCCATACTGGCCGCGTGGGTGTCCATCTTGATCTCCGCCGACTGCATGACCTCATACAATACATACTGCAAGGTAGGCAATTCCCTGGCGTACAGGTAGGTGTCCATAAAAGAGTTCCACTGCCCCACTGCCACAAACAGAGCCACCGTGGCCAGCACCGGCTTGCACAGGGGAAGGATTATCTTATACCATATCACAAAATCATTGGCTCCGTCAATCTTGGCCGCCTCCTGCAGAGCCATGGGCATCCCCTCGATAAAGGAACGCATGAGGATGACATTGTAGACCCAGATCAGGCCGGGAATAATGTATACCCAGAAATTCTGTCCCATCCGCAAGGTCCGCATAATCAGCAGATACTCCGGAATCATGCCTCCGCTCACATACATGGTGACGATAAAAATAATGGTAAAAGACTTATTGAAATAGAAATCCTTCCGGCTCAGCACATAGGCCAGCATGGAGGTGCAGATCACCCCCAGCCCCGTGCCCACAAGGGTACGCACCACAGAAAGAATCAAAGGCTGAAGCATATTATTTTCCGAAAAAATATACTGGTAATTGCTCAGGGTAAACACCCTGGGAATGACAAAATTGATCCCTCTCATGGTATCCATGGGGTCGTTGAGCGAGATGGCCAGCACATTCAAAAACGGATACACCGTAATCACGATCAGTACACAGAAACCTGCCAATAGTATGTAGTCAAACGCTGTCTTTTTCGATTCAAGCTTCATGTCATGCACCTCCCTAGACCAGTTTGTCTTCCCCGAACATACCGGCGATCTTGTTGGCAATGAACAGGAGAATGATTCCCACTACCGACTGGAACATACCGATGGCAGTACCAAGGCCGTAGTTGTTGGAGCCGATACCACGGACATAGGCAAACCAGGAAAGCACCATGGCGTGATCCTGGACAATGCCGTTGCTAAGCAGCATCTGCCGCTCCATACCTACGTTTAAAGCACTTCCGATACTCATGATCAGAAGCACAATGGCCGTTGGCTTTACTCCCGGAAGGGTGATGTGCCAGATCTGCTGGAAACGGTTGGCCCCGTCCACCTTGGCCGCCTCATAGATTCCCTGGTCAATGCCCGCCATGGCCGACAGATAGATGATGGCGTCCCAGCCCACTTCCTTCCATACATTGATCAGACACACCACAATCCAGAACATGGGCGAGTTGCTGCTCATCAGATGAAGCCTGGCGCCTCCCAGCATGGTCTCCAGGGCGCCGCCGTCATTGAGAAACATTTTGGCAATACTTGCGATAATAACCCAGGAAACAAAGTGGGGCAGATAAGACACGGTCTGGGTGAATTTCTTGAACTTCTGCATCCGGATTTCATTGAGCATCAGGGCAAAGAGAATCGCCCCCGCCGTCCCCAGCCCAATCCCCAGGATGCTGATAAAGATGGTATTCATCATGGTCTGGGCAAACAGACGGTCCGTGAATGCTGTCACAAAATTCCCAAAACCAACAAATGGCCTTTCCCATACAGACATGGCAAAGGTCTTTGGCGTCACCTCCTGGAACGCCATGGTCCATCCCCACAGGGGAATGTACTTGAAAATGATCAGCCAGATCAGAAACGGAACCGACATCATCAGCAGAAAACGCTGCTTGTACATCAGTTCCCAGCTGAACTTTTCTTTTGTTGCCGGGTTCTTTTTCGGTTTTTTCATACCGGGTTACCTCCCTTGATTTTCTTAAATATAATTATAAAAATCAGGGGTAAAATAAAAAACCCCGAAATTCAGAGGGGTTTTCCATGAAAATTCTAACATACACAATATTTTCGATTTGTAAGTCAAAAACTTACTTGTTATTCATATTTTTCGACTTACAAGTCAAAAACTTTCGCTACTCCTTCTTCTCCCCGGTAAGCCCGTCATAAACGCTCTGCGCCACGACCTCCCCGGTCTCATACCGAATCTTTGAGAACCGGATCTCCTTCTTGTCCCTGTCATAGGACTGCTCATAGAGATACCGCTCTCCCTCCTCCAGCCGCTCCACATTCCCCAGCCAGGAGGGTGCGAACCACGCCGGGTCATCCGGGGCAAAGTTGCGGGTATCGCTTAAAGTATTGGATACCTCCACCGGTACGCCCACTTCCGTCAAAAGTATATGGGAAAAATCCCCATAATCTCCCACAACCGCTTCCCGGCCGATCTGTTCTAAATAGGCTTCTGCATAAGCCTTTTCCTGCATTTTCAGATCCTCCTGATCCTGGGCAGAGGGGGACTGACATAAGTCCCAGAGTTCTTCGGGAAACATCCTCTGGATGGACTCCGTATATCCGCCTCCATCCTCCGGATACTGAAAACGGACCGCCACATAAGCGCCGTCCGGCTCTCTTGCCATCTGAAACACAGCCGGAATCACTCCGGTTCCTCCGCATTTGACAAAATTTCCGTCCTGAAACTGATAGGTGCCGTACATGGTCAGAGCATACACCGTGGCTGTGGTATCCGTCTCCTCCTGCCCCAAAAGCTTATGTCCCTCCCCGAAAACCTCCCGGTTCTGATCATAGCTGTAACAGTTGTACTCCAAAATAGCAGCGGCCACGGCTTCCTCCAGTCTCTCTGCCCGGGTTCTTGGCTCCAGAGGCTGATCCACCTTTTCTAAGATCTTCAGAAGCTCCTCCGTCTTTTCCGGCTGCTCCTCCGCCTGGGTGTATTCCTGGGTAAACGGGATCCCCTCATACCGGCTAAAAGCAGATATCGGCATATAAAAATACTCCCGGTTTCCCTGCCCGTCCCTGGGATAATCCCAGGACACGCTGTAGCAGTTGTCAATCAGACCCAGCAGCAGGCCGGCCGCCTTCTGCATGGTGATATTGTCGGGCTCCTGATCCAGATGAAGGGTCATGCCATAAGGGAGAAATGTGGTCTGAAGCTCCATGCTCCAGCCTGGTTCCAGGCCATAATAGTCCCAGGCCAGGCTGATAAGCCTTCCGTCAGCAGAGGCATCGCCAATGTAGGGATTCCTGGCGTCTAAAAGGTCTTTGGCTGTGACAGGCCTTTTCTCTGCCTGAGCCTCTGGCTTCCCTTCTTCTCCCTGCTCCTCAAAGGATTCCGCCTGAGCAGCGGCCTCCTCCTTCACCAGGTTCTCGTTGCTTTCCGCCCCGCTGCTTCCTCCGGAATCCACATTTGTCCCACACCCGCCAGCTGCCACTCCCATGAAAACTGCCAGCAGACAGGCCAGCAACTTTTTTCTGTTTTCTGTCATAATCCGCTCCTTTACTGTAGATACGATTTTATATGGGTATTTTATGAAAAAGATTCCTTAATAATCCTTTCCATTATTCCTTCCCTTTTTCTTAAAAGTTTCCCTCATTATATGGCTTTTTCTGTATTTTTGCAAGTTATTCTAAACTGTCTAAGCTGCTGCCAGGCCCACCCAGGATCAGAAACGGGGCTTTCCATAATTTGCAAAAGGAAAAACCCCCTGAATCCAGGAGGTTTTCCCTTTTGCAACCAAGCTTTTTCCTTCTTTTCCATCTGCTCTCTGGCCAGGCCATCCGGTATGCCTGCAGTTATGCCGCCCGCAGACCGCAAAGTCCACATTCACTTTTATCAGTCCTCATCCGGGCGCTCAATCGCCACATAATCCGTCACATCATATTTGACGCCTTCCACCTTGGCGCTCCCTTTCTTCTTCACCTTGCCGGTCTTATTGATAATCACGGATTCCCCGGTCTTAATCAATGGCTCAGCCCCGTCTCTCACCGTAAGCTCACCATCCTCCTCCCGGATATCATGCTTGTCATAGATATCATTCTCCATGACAAACACCTCCCATCCGCTGTCAGACTCCAGCATGGCGCCGTCCTCTCCGTAAATACGGTCATCCACCAGGGCATTGGCATATGCCCACCCGGCATTGTGGAAATGGTAAGTGGCCGAATCGCCGTCCAGAGAAAGACGGATTCTCTTTCCCTTTGCCATCTGTCCCAATGTGGCTTCGTTCTGGCTCAGATAATAGATTCCCGCCGGTTTTGCGTTTCCGCCCTTGCCGATTACACCGGTATTTTCCAGATAATCAAACTCACTCTCCATAAACGGGCTGTCTCCGATATCATTCCCTCCGGTGCTGATCAGGCCCGTCACCATACGTCCATGGTCGTCGAAGAAATACACCTGTCCGTCGATCTTCTTCCAGCCAAGGACGCTGTCGCTGTCCCTTCCGCCCTCGTTATACAGATACCCGTCCTTCTTGTCGCAGTAGAACCAGTGAGGGTCGCTGCCCTCATCACTGTCCGGATCCGGGGAAAACAGCCACCCTTTGACCATAATTCCGGTTACCTGATCATAATAACGGTTGACGCCAAAATTCTCATCCTCCGAATCCTCATGGTTCGGATTCACCGGATGGACTGCCGGCGCCCAGCCCGTAATCATCACACCGTTCTCATCGAACCCAAAGCGCTGGCCATTCTCCAGCTCACATTCGTCAGAACGCTTCATCTTGCCGTCCCAGCCGAAATAGAACATCTCATAGCCGTCATATGCCTTTGCAGGGTCTGTCAGGATCTCCTCGTCATCCCCCTCCGGCGGAATCAGATACTGCCACTGGGTATGGACATGGCCCTGATTCTCATCTCCCAGATAATAGATATCATAATTTCCGTCATTGTTCTCAATCTGCTGCCATCCGGACAGCATATGGCCGTCGCTGTCAAAGAAATACTTCTGCAGTTCCCCGGCCTCGTCCCGGATATGATAGGCATGGTTTTCCCTCCGCTTTGCCGTCCCATTGGCTCCGAGATAATACCACACGGTATCGACTTCCTGGTCACAGAGATTGTCCCAGTTCGACTGGGAGGCCCAGCGGTTTGCCACACGGATCCCCCGATGGTCTACGTAATAAATCTTATCTCCGTTTTCAATAATGGTGTCCGTTGCCATATACCCGTCTTCATCCAGATAGTAGTGGTTCCGGTCTGTTCCCCGTATCCAGGTGTCCGTCTTCCGATCCCCGTTGGAATCCAGATAGAACCAGCGTCCATCCTCTTCCTGCTGCCATCCGCGCTTTTTCTCTGCCTCTTCCTCGCCAAAAGCCGGAAGAACTGCGGAAACCGACAGCAGGGTGATCATACCTACCGCAACACTCTGCCGTATTCTCTTATTCATGTGATTTTCCCCTTTCCCTGCCTTTTTATGGATATCCGGCCACGGTTTTATTCCTAATCTTCATCATCAAAACTATCCGTATCCAGGATCTCATCCGGTTCAAAAATCAACGTCAGCTTCTCAATCCAGCAGCTCAAAACATCCAGGTCAAAGTGCAGCAGCGGAAGCTCCTCGGAATCACTCTCCTCGGCCAGCTTCAGCATACTGCCGATCGCGTTTCTCTCCGCCGGGGTAAATTCATAGTACTCCTCACTCTCCGGATCCGCCATCAGCTTCTTCGCAATCGTCTTCCAGTTGGAATCCGTAGCCTTGGACGGGCTCGCATTGGAGGCTGTCGCCTTAAAGACAGCTGCATTGGCGGGTGTTGCCAGAGCCTCCTCATCTGCGTCCTCCCCGGTTGCGGCTGCAGGTACGGACATCTGCAGAGCCGCACGGGAACTGCTGTCACGTTCCTCATCTTCGGCCTCGCTGGTCACATACTGCATTCCGACAGGTACGCTCCTTGCCGGCATGCGGAAGGTGTTACGGGACACTTGAAGGGCGTCTTCCGTGTTGAGGAATACGGTTGCCTCTTCGAGCGGCTGGTTGTAATAAAATGTCACCTTTCCCGGAATTCCCGTCGTTTTAATCCCCACGCTTCCGGTGTGGGATTCGATTGCCGGTTGTAATTTAATAAGTCCCTGGGAGTCGGCGTACAGTCCGTTTGTCCAGCCAATATAATCGTTGCCTCCGCTGTAACCCTCCCACTGTCCGCTGTTTTTAACAGCAATGTTTACATTTCCTCCGGCATAGTCTGAGAAATTAATGGCTACCGGCACCCGGGAATCTGCCAGCAGATAATAGGCAGAAGTACCATCCTCGGATTCCTCCTTTGTCCCCTCTATTGCCTCCCAGTACAAAAAGCTCAGGCTTTCGACTGTTGTATCATTGTCGAATGACAGAGTGGAAAACTCCAGGCCGTCAGAAAAGATAACATAAATGACATCTGTGGAGGCATTCACCCATTGGGAACCGCTACTCCAGTTATCAAATATCATATTGGCTCCATTTTGAGTGAAGGTCGCTTTCAGTTTCACGCCGATGGGCTTATCTTCTCGGAAGTCCGGAACCGAATACTTTCCGTCTGCATCCGCTTCCACTGCCACTTCATACTCTTTGTCCCCTCCGGGAATTATCGGATCCGGTTCCTGCTCCTTCTTCACCACTGACACACCGGTTATTTTCAAAGACTTGCCCGATGTATACCAGACCGCTAACAACAGAGAATTCATCTCATTCTCACAAGGATAGAAAATATACTTTCTCCCTCCGCTTCTGGCTTCCGTGTTATCTTCCTTCAACTGCCAGCTCCCATTGCCATATCCCCAGTCATTATTGATCACCAGGTTGGCTGAGATCTGCGAAGTATCATTGAGATCCCCGTCATACTCATAATAAATCTTAATTCCGGCATCCTCACCTCCGCCGGCAGTCTCTGCCGCATTGTTTGCCTGCTCAATCACAGAATTCGCCAAGGTTCCCCTGACCGGAGAGGAGGCAATTTCCATCAAAGAACCATCATCTTCCATAGCTGTCATCTGGATACCGGTAACCACGCAGCTATCTGTGGCAGAGTCATCCCCTGCTTTTACTGTTATCGATGCGTCAGCAGGTATTTTCCCGATCAGGACAGCCTTCTTTATGCCCGCTTCGTCTGTTGCTATTTCTGCTTCCCAATGATTGCCGTCCTTATCTTTAAGGATAACCGTTCCTTCAAAAGCGCCTGTTGTCTGGACGGTTACTTCCATTTTTACTTTATCCCCATCCTGTATGCCGCTCTCTTCCATCACTTCCTTCAGAGGGACTTCCGCTTCCCCTTCAACCGGGATCGGGGCAAATGTACTTTCCTTCTCCACCGCCACGATCTTCATGACCGTAAACCCGTCCTGCATTCCCCACAGGCTGAACCACACCCGGTTCACAGAAGCCTGGTACTTTTCTTCCGGGACAAAGATATAACTTCCGCCGGCATCGTTTCTGATAATCCATTCCGTGGCTTCCATCCCGTCGTCCCAGCCCATATCATTGACAAACAGCCTTCCGCCGAAGTCCTCAGCCTGGAACCCTCCTTCATCCGTGGTAAAATAGATCTTTGTGCCCTGGGGTTCTGTCCCGTCAAAGCTCTGGTGCGTAATCGCAGGATCCCGGAAGTTCGTGATTCCGCCGGTCATCTTCTGAAGTACGTCCGGATCATCCTCCTCATCCAGTACCTTCACATAGATTCCTTTGATGAGAATATCGCTGCCGCTGCTGTTTTTCAGGACAACGGCTGCATCCGTCTTTCTGGGCGCTCCGGTCACAGTTCCTCCTGCAGTATTGTCATTATCCTCGCTCCCTAAGCTGCTGCTGAAGCTCACGCCATTGGACTTATACATATCCAGGTTAACATTTTCTATCTTTTTACCATCTGGCTGCTCCGTTGCGATTGTCACCTGCAGCTTCTTATTCCTGCTTGCGTCTCCTGAGATACCGGCAAGCTCCATCAGTTCCTCCCAGGTATAGGACTTTTCTTCCCCGTTCTTTACCAGAAGCGGATTCTGAGAATTCTTCTTCGTCACCTCACACCGCATGGCAAAACGGAAATAGGTGCGGTTGCTGCCTGTCACCCACAGCTTTACCTCCATGGTATTCTGAGCCGGGGTAAAGGTGAATTCCTGCTTGTTTCCGCCAAAACCGTTATCATCCAGTCCCGGAATCTCGATGGCGCCGGAAGCCCAGTCGTCAGTCAGCGGATAGATGGTGAGACGGACCTCGTCTCCCAGCTCATAATCCGGACAAAGATCTTTGATGTTCACAATACAGCCATATCCATCCTTGCTTAAACCACCCAGGCTGTTAGGATATGCCTTGATCTCCCGGTTGCCGTACTGATTTCCGCTCTCCCCGGGGTTCGTGCTGGTATTAGGCCGGCTACTTGTGCCGCCACCGCCTCCACCGCCGCCTCCGCCACCACCTGTGGCGTGAACTCCGGTGTTGGTATAGGGACCGGCTGCATTGACATTTTCTCCTTCTGCATACAGAAGAGTTACGCGGCCATTTTCAAAGGACAGATCCTGAACCCGGTTTCCGCCCTTGGACTCATCGGTCCACCAGAGAAAGACTCTCAGCCTGTCGCCCAGACGGGCCCGCTCACTTTCCGTGAACAGATGAGTTACCTCGTCAAACACACTGTTAAACTGATATTGGGGCGTGTCGGACCATCCGTCAATCCAGATTCCACCGCCTCCATAGCTGTCCCACTCACTGGCACACTTCAGACTGAACTTGATTCCCAGAATCCTGGAGGGATCAAAGGATTCCAGAGAAACCCATCCTCCCGGGCTAATGGGAACAGACACTTCCTTGTAGTTAGCAAGGCTCAGATCCTGTCTGGCAATCTGTCCGTTAGCTTTCTTCCGGGCAAGCTCTGCGAAATTGGCGCGGATCTGAGGATCATAGAATTCCCCCGTGTTCCGCTCAATGAATTTCATATCTCCCGCATTGCTGGTATCCCAGAGCACCGGGCACATGCCGTATTCCATCATCATCTCCGGAATCATCCGCACATATCTGTGAATGCTTTCCTTTTCCTTATTGTCCTCAGTGAGTACCCCGTACTCTCCTATGATCACCGGCACTCCCTTGCCTAGGAAATTTTCAACCAGAATCGAGAGATGATCTCTCACGGCCTGAATATCTTCCTCACTGCCCCAGGTGGTCACCGGCTCACACCAGTCTACATCGTGCTCTGCCACCGCAAAGGGGGACGGGCTGTAATAGTGAATGGACAAAATACAGCGCCCCGCCGGATCATCGGGCATGTGGTAGCGCCTGTCACTGGTCATCTTGATATCCGTGTTAAAACCGGGAATCAAAAGATGACGTTTTGCATTGTTTCCTCCAGTGGCCCGGACCGTATCCACAAAGAGCTGATTTAAGTGATTTAAAAGCTCATACTCCCTGGAACGGCTCCCCGCAGCCGGGAATTCCACCTCATTCATTCCCTCAAAGATCAGGTGATCCCCGTAATTTGCAAAATTGTTGGCAATCTGCGTCCACACTGCCGCGTATTTTCTTGAGGTTCCGTCAAAGTCCGTCACAATATTGCGCACCCAGGCATTATCCGCCGCGCCGCTGTCATGATGGACATTCAGAATCACATACATATCCTCTTCCATACACCAGTCCACCACAGTCTGTACCGCAGACATGTATCCGGGATCAATCTGGTTATTGCCATCAATCCATTTTGTCCAGCTGACCGGCAGACGGATGGTCTTAAATCCTGCCTGGCGTACCTTCTGAATAAAATGCTTTGACACCGGGTCATTACCCCACGCCCTCTGATACTCCCAGGGATCGTCAATGGTGATCCAGGAGCCGATACTGTCAAAGGTATTGCCGATATTATATCCCAGCCCCATATCGTCTACGATCTGCCAGGACGTCATATCACGGACAACGCCATTCTTCCCATAGCTTTCCGCATGGGCCGGGAATACCAATCCCTGCATACAGGTCGTCACGGTCAATACCGCCGTCAGAACCCGGGCAGTCACACGCTTTAGGTGGTCTTCCCATTTTGTTTTGAAGTGCTTCTTCATGTTGCCTCCCCTTTCTCATTATGATAACGTTCGGATCTGTCTGCAACTATTGTAACATTTTGCCCGCCTCGGAAAATACCCGAAAAAATATACCTGAATTTCTGAATTTTTAGAGATTTCATGAGAACTAACAGCCCGCATGCTGCGTCAGCGGTAAACCTCCCTATGCTGGCCTTAGTATAAAAATGACATCTCTTTTTCAGAGATGCCATTCCTGAGATTTTGTATGAAGCATTCCCCTGCAGCACGGTTTTCCTGCACCAGGAACCTGTCTTCACAGTCTTACTCCTCATCTTTTAAGTTTTTCCGGTATTCCTTGGGACTGATTCCCACATATTTCTTGAATTTTATATAAAAATAATCAATGCTTCCATACCCTACCCGCTCTGAAATCTGGTAGACCTTCAGATTCGTTTCCTGTAGAAGCCGTCTGGCATTATTGATCCGGATAATGTCCAGAGAGTTATTAAAGCTCTCTCCCGTCTCTTTGCGGAACAGCTTCCCAAGATAAGCGCTGTTATAATTAAAATTCCTGGCAATCGTCTCCAGTTTCAGATCCTTGTCGTAATTTTTTTCCATATAGTAATACACTCTGCGGATGATATTTCCGGCTCCGCCGGTGCCGATCTCCTGGCTGAGGCTTGTCAGGACCCCCTCAAAGCATTCCAGCAGCCGTGTCATATTCTCTGCTTCCATCAGCCTGCGGATGAGCGGCTGCAGCTTCTCATCAGACAGAGCTTCGGAATTATACTTCTTTCCCAGCTTCATCTGCAGCCGAAGCAGCTCCTGAATCAACAAGATCTTAATCTCCTGGCTTTTCAGCATATGCCAGGCACAATAGTCCCGAAACATCCCCATCGCACGCCGGATCCCCTCAGCCTCGCCTACTTCGATGAGCATTTCCAGGTACTCGACGGATACGGCTTCCCGGCTCTCCTCGAGATTACAGATAAGATCAATCGTCAGGATATCCTCTTCCCCAAAAATGAAAGACTGATCCAAAAGATAGAGAGCGCTCTCATAGGAGCAAAAAAGCTCTTTCCAGCTGTGTACGTTATTGCCGATGGCCAGCCGGAAGCCGGAACCATAATAGCTGGCCAGCCGCCGATTTCGCTTTTCTATCCGGCTTTTCCACTGTTTATAGGTAATGCCTTTTCCCACCAAAACAGCCCCCCTGCTATGGAAAAGGTTCCCATGCAGGCAGCATCCCCTTCAATCAGAGCCGCCAGCTTCTCCTGAAAATGCTTTTCCTCCTTGTCGCCATCCTCATCCTTGTCCCGGCATACAGCCACGCAGAGACAGCTTCCCTCTATCGGAAGCTGATACAGCTCGATATCTCTTTTCAGATTTTCCGGGGAATCTTCGTTGAGGACTATCCGGCGCAGCAACTCCTGTCTGGCCTTATCCTCATTCCGGCTGTGATAGCTTTTCAGGTATACCTCCTGCTCCAGCTTTTTCCGGATTCTGCGTACATAACCCAGAAGTTCATCCTCATCAACAGGTTTTAAAAGATATCCTTCTACTCCCATGGAAATGGCTGTCTTGGCATATTCGAATTCTGAATACCCGGTCAGTATAATAAAATGCCCCTGAAACCCCTGCTTTCTTGCCTCCTGGATCAGTTCCAGGCCGGTAAGCCCCGGCATCTTGATGTCAACCAGCACCAGATCTGGCTGATATCTCAGGATCCCTGCCAACCCTTCTCTCCCATCCTTTCCGCCAGGCACCAGACGATATCCTTCGGCATTCCAGTCAATCAGATCACAGATACCCTCTCGGACAATCTTTTCATCGTCAATGATCATTCCGGTAAATTCCATTCGCCCTTCTCCTATCTTCCGTGTTTGTACTGATTCTTATTTTACCATGCTTTTTGAATAAAAAAACCGTAAAAATCAGAGTTCTTCTTCTGAATTTTTTATGTAAGGTTGTTGTTCCGGGAGGTACGCCTTGGAACAAGGGGAGGGCAGCCGCCTGGAATGGTCTGCCTGTTTTTCCGGTTTCGAGATTAAGAATTCCTAAAATTTCTGATTTTTGCGAAAAACGAAACGAAAATTCACAAACTCGCTGCGCTCAGACAGTGTGAATTTTCGTTTCCACGCAAAACTCAGAAATTTAAGGACTTCTAAATCTCTGCAAAGTCAAAACAGGCAGACCATTCCAGGCGGCTGCCCTCCCCTTGTTCCAAGGCTGGATATCCCGTTTTCTTGGTTATATTTTCCGATTCTTTAATTTACTGATATCATTTCAAGAAGATAGCTTCTTCATAGCCAAGAGATATCAGCTCTGGAAAAAGGGTTCCCCCGTGAAAGCCAATGTATTGATGAAAAAGCGGTAAAAAAGCATGAAAAACCGAAAATTTTGCTTGCCAAATCCTCAATAATTTGTTATGATACCTATGTTGTGTTTTCCATATCGGAAAAATCGTATGGTTAAGGAGGTGCGATCATGGCTAAATGTGCGATTTGTCAAAAGGCTGCTCACTTCGGCAATAACGTGAGCCATTCCCATAGAAGATCCAACGCGATCTGGAAAGCGAATGTGAAATCTGTCAAAGTTAAAGTCAACGGCGGCGCTAAGAAGATGTACGTATGTACTTCCTGCCTGCGTTCTGGCTTAGTAGAGAGAGCGTAATGAAGATGAATGGGAACTGTCCTTCGCGGCAGTTCTTATTTTTTATTTTCCTAAAAATATCCGGCAGCACATACTTTTTCTTGTATGTTCTGCCGGATTCTTAGCGTCTTTGGGCATGTCTGAAAATTACTTTTGCATCCGCTGCCCATAATCACAGGCAACCACAGTTTCTCTGTCTGTCAGCAGCAGAACAGGTGATATCCCAATACCAGACAGCCGATAATAAAAATCAAAGTCGAGAGGGTTTCCGGAATAAACAGCAGAAGCGTCATTCCGATCCCAAAGCAAAACAGCATCAGTCCAAAGACCCGCTTCATAAAAAACCTCCGGTCATATCCTTCTGCTGTCAGTATATGCATCAGCTCTCTATTCCATGCGTGCCGCGTCCTCTGCTGCCATCTCTTCCGCCGCTTTCATCGCGTCCGGAGATATCTCTTTTTTCTTTCCGTCCGTGAATTTGCTGACAAGATCCGGCACCATATCCAATACCTTTGTCACCGCATCCTGCTGCTTGACATTGACCAGCCTTGTCACACCGTTCTGGATCACCAGTACGGCGCTGGGACTCATCTTGGCGCTCAGACCGCCGCCGCCATTGTGCTTGGCGTTATCCGAGAAAGAGCCGGCCGCCATCCCGCAGCTCACATCCACCAGCGGAAGAATAATGGCATCATCAATCTTCACTGCCTCTCCCACCACTGTCTTTGTGGTGACAAACTGATCCATCCCTTTAAACAGAGCTTCTACCGTCGAACTAAAATGATTCTCTGACATAAACAGTGTCCTCCTTAATCGTCCATGTTTTTGGACATTTTATGCTCTCAAAAGCTTCTTCAACAAAGCTCTGAAATTCTTATCAAACAACGTAACCGCTGCCATTCCCAGCACGCTCCCAATGCGGATTCTGCCCCGCAATCGCAGCTCTCCCGCCAATAAGGACTCCTCAAATACCGGAATTACTTCTACTCTCCGGGCATACCATGCATAAAATGGACTGATGATTGCCAGTATCTGTCCTGTTTTCGCCGGATCCTCGAATCCGAAACAGATCCGCCCGGATATTCTTTGAGGAAGAATATGCCGGATAAGCTTAAACATCTGACGCTTCAGAAGACGGTAGGTGCGCTGGTTGGCCGGATCCTTCAAAAACGCAATCCATCTATCCTTTTTTTCCTTCAGCTCTGTCAGGCGTCTGAAAATCCTGCGAAGCTTTTCTTTCAGTGTATCATAAATCCTCAAAAAAGAAAATCCTGTGTTTTTGTTAGTTTTCTTTTTCTTTCGGCTTTTTCCGCCAGAAGCTGAGTGGCTTTTGCCGGCGCCGGGAGATTCCTGATTCGATCCCGTTCTTTCCTCTTCTTTGCTTTCAGACCCTTTAGGGGCTTTCTTTTTGCTAATTTCCGAATCTGTCGGACACTCTCTTTGTGCAGTCTCCTGATTCGCAATCTCCCTTTCCCGAAGTGACTCCTTCTTTGGCATCTCCTCTTCCTTGGGGAACTCCTTCTTTGGGACCTCCGGTTTCCTGGACTGCTCCTTCTTTTCAGCCCCCGGTTCCTGAGGTGGCTTTACAGTTCCCGGTTCTGACTCCTTTTGCGCTTCCTCTTCTGTATGGGCCTTGGTATTTCCTAATGCCTTTTTTTTCTGAAACACCGAAAAGCCCAATACCCGGACCCGGAACATCAGCTTTTCTTCATACACAGCCCGAACCGAAAAAATATGGCACAGCCAGCTGACACCTGCCTT
Source organism: Lachnospiraceae bacterium (assembly GCA_910575255.1). Taxonomy (GTDB): domain Bacteria; phylum Bacillota; class Clostridia; order Lachnospirales; family Lachnospiraceae; genus Brotaphodocola. Next base: position 25,990 of record CAJTEM010000006.1, read on the forward strand.
CCCTCTGGGAACCTTATCAAAGCTCATCTCTGCCTGATAGCGGATCGGGACCAAAAGCACAAGCAACAGCAACACAAGGAGGAGCCCTATAAGCCCCAGAAGAATCAATCCGATGATCTTTAATACTCCCAATACCGTCCACACGGCAGTCAGCATAGCTCACCCCTCATTGTGCTTTCTTTCTCTTCCGGAATTTTTTCCGGCCCTGGCGCTGTTTTCAGCTCCCCTGCCTTCTCCGGCTCCGGCGCTGTTTCCGGCCCCCATGTCGTCTCCGGCTCCGGTACCGTCTTGCTGCCAATCAGCTCCTCCAGGCAAAAACCGCCGGTCCGCTGATACAAATCATCGATAATTCTTCTCACTACCTCCAGGGCTTCCCAGTATGTAACTGCGACTCCCACAATCCGATACTCCCGATCCCGATACGGAGGTACCAGAAGCATAACTGACGGAAGAATCTCAAGGATATTATTCCCACTCTGCGGCGGCATAATCACATAGACTTCAGGCTGCCATCTTCCTTGCCGCAGTCCTTCCAGGATTGCGAAACGACGCTTCCCCGCCCTCTCCCCTACGTACAGATGATCATACCAGTTCATAACCGTCCGTCTCCATGATTTGCAGCAGCAGCTCCATACAGGTCGCTTTCTCTGCCGGATCGGTACAGCAGCTTAAGCTGTTTTGGATATAGTCTTGCAGCTCGTCCGGTGAGCCAAACACAATCGGAAGATCTGAAAGGGTATTTGCCATAATTGCCCGCATCACCGGCTTCTGGCAGGAGGACAGAATCGGTTCCAGCTCTCCAAGAAACGCCGCCGCCGCCTCTTCCAGCTCCTCCCGGGTAACGCTTCCCTGCTTTTCCTTTCCCTCCAGCCTGGCAAAAGAACTGCTGGACATCAGCATATCCACCCGGGCAGCCAGAAGGTCTGTCTCATCCTCCTGCCCCACGGCCTCCCCCTGCCGGTACGAGAGCGCCTGATATTTTTCGTAGTACTCTTCCTGGATGCCTTCCAGCTCCGGCAGCCGCCCGGCAATATCCTCCGGAATCTCCCGGCTTTCCAGCCGGTATTGTTCCATCAGCCCCCAAAGGATCGCCTGGGCAGCTTCCTCCCTGGAGGAGTCGCGCAATGCTTCGTTTCCGGTAAGGCAAAGAATATAGAGATCATTGACCATCTCTTCCAGGTTATTGCAAGCTTCGCTGAGAGCTGTCAGCAGATGTATGCACTGTGACATCTGTTCTCTGGCATCCTCATAGCTAACTTTTGTCAAATCCCGGAAGGAGAGGGCAAAAAGCTGATCCAGACAACGGTTCAACTGTTCATAGTCATCCTTTCGCTTTCGGGAAATCTCGATCAGGCTGTTGCTCCGCAGAAGATACATCTCCTCCTCCAGCCCCAGACGATCCGCCCCGATGTAAGTAGTCAGGGCATCATGGACCATGCTGAAATATTTCTGTCTGGTAAAACGTACCGGCAGCTGCCGGAGAGTCTCACGAATACGCTGATTCTGCAGAGTCACATCCCCGTCTGCAGCCAGGTAGCGCATCAGATTCCCTGTCAGCTCCTCCTCGCCCACCTCCACCTGGGGAAGATCCTTCACAAATCTCCGCTCCATCCGGCTCAGGGCATATTCGTAGATCTGAATAGCATCCGAATAAGCTACCAAGGTCTCCATCTCCTGTCTGACCTGTTCCCGGAAACCGTCGATCTTCTCCAGCACCCGGATATATTCTCCGTCCAGATACCACCCCAGCAGCTCCCTATACTGCTGTTCCCATTGCTTCTGCTTCCCTGATTCCTCATATTCCACCGGAAGCTCTCCAAGATACAGATACATATTCAAAGCCAGACGCGCCAGGGCACAGCCATAAGCCGCGGAGGCTATCCGTTTCCAGTTGCGAACCATTCCTGCCATCCTCCTAACGATAGTTTTCCAGGATCGACCGGCGCAGCAGGTCAAGAGCCCGCACGACTGCCATTTCCCGCACCTTTTCCCGGTTTCCCCGGAACTGATACTTCTTCACGTTAACCTTATCCTTCATATAGGTGGCAATATAGACCAGCCCTACCGGCTTCTCCTCTGTGCCTCCGTCCGGCCCGGCAATCCCGGTCACTGCCACACAGGCGTCACAGTCCGCCGCAAATACCCCGCCGATCGCCATCTCCCGCGCCGTCTGTTCACTGACTGCCCCGTATTTCTTGAGAGTGCTCTTGCTGACATCCAGATACTTCCGTTTCGCCTTGTTGGCATAGGTGATAAAGCCCTCACGGAATACCTCGGAAGCTCCCGGCACATTGACCAGACGACCGGCCAGAAGTCCGCCGGTACAGGACTCCGCCGTTGTCACGGTCAGCTCATATTTCTGCAGGAGCCTGACTACAGCCATCTCCAGAGTCTCCGCCTCACGGACCGAATACACACTGTCACCAAAACGGCTCCGGATCTCCTTGACCACGGGCTTGACCAGCTTCTTTGCCGCCTCCTCACTCTCCGCACGGGCAGTCACCCGCAAATGAACCTCCCCTGTCTTCGCATAGGTCGCAATCGTGGGATTCGTCTGTCTGTCAATCAGATCCAGAAGCTCTGCTTCCACCTGGCTCTCTCCCACGCCGCAGATCTTGATCATCTGCGAGCGGAGCACTCCCGGCTGTTTTTTCTTCAGATAAGGGAATACCTGTTCTTTAAACAGAGGATACAACTCCGAAGGCGGCCCCGGCAACAGCACTGCCGTCTTGCCCTCCTTTTCCAGGATCAGCCCCGGAGCCGTACCGTTATCGTTGTCCAGCACAATCGCTCCCTCCGGAACCTGGGCCTGCTTCCAGTTATTGTCCGGAATCTCTTTAAAAATACCATTTTTTAAATAATTCTCAATCCTTTTTCGTGTATGGGCATCCTCTTTTAACGGCATCCCCATCACCCCTGCACATACCTCCTTGGTCAGATCATCCTCTGTCGGCCCCAGGCCGCCGGTCAGAATCACCACATCCGAACGCCCCAGAGCAGTCCGTATCACTTCAGCCAGCCGATCCGCATTGTCACCGACCACCACCTGATGATATAGGGACAATCCCAAAAGAGCACACTGCTCTGCCAGATACTGGGTGTTCGTGTTGACAATATTCCCCAAAAGCAGCTCCGTTCCCACTGAAATCAGCTCTGCAATCATAGTTACATCCTTCCTTCCGTAAGCACCTTATGATTCTTCATCAGGTAATCCACCAGAGATACGATGGTCAGAATCAGGGCAATCCAGGTACAGGCCGATGTTAAAAGGCCCAGCACCGGCAGATTCACAATCATCAGAATCACTGCAATCATCTGAAATGTCGTCTTGAACTTTCCCCAATAGCTGGCAGCAATGACGATCCCCTGCTCAGCAGCCACCAGGCGGAAGCCGCTGATAATGAACTCCCGGCTGACGATCACGATCACCATCCAGGCCGGCAGCTGTCCAAGCTCCACCAGACAGATCAGGGCTGAACATACCAACAGCTTATCTGCCAGTGGATCCATAAACTTTCCAAAATTCGTCACCAGATTGTATTTGCGGGCAATCTTTCCGTCAAGCATATCGGTCAGGCTGGCCACAATAAAAATCGAAGCAGCCAGGTACCGAAGCAGCTGTATCCTGCCGCCGAAAACCATCAGTGACAATACAAAAAACGGGATCAGAATCACCCGCAATACCGTAAGCTTATTCGGCAGATTCATCATATACCTCCCCTATCAAATCATATTCTGCGGCTCCGGTCACGCGTACCCGCACAAAATCGCCGGACATAAAGAGTTCCCCGCTGTTCACAAACAGGTATCCGTCCACTCCCGGTGCATCCATGTAGGTTCTGGCCACATAGGCCGGCTCATCCGCAACCTTGCCCTCGATCATGACATCCAGAATCCGTCCTATCATGGACTGCGACTTTGCAAAAGCAATCTCCTGCTGCAGCTCCATCACCTCGCCCCGCCTCTGCTCCTTGATCTCTTCCGGAATCTGATTCTCAAACCCGGCCGCCGGCGTATCCTCCTCTGCGGAGTAGGCAAACACTCCCAGCCGTTCAAACTCCATCTCATCCACAAAAGCCAGAAGCTCTTCATGATCCTCTTCGGTCTCTCCCGGGAAGCCGGAGATCATCGTTGTCCGCAACGCAATATCCGGAATCTCCCGCCGCAGCTTTTCCACAATCTGCCGGATTCCCTCCTGATTGGTTCTTCTCCCCATCCGGCGCAAAATCTCGTCACTGGCATGCTGAATCGGGATATCCAGATAATGGCATACCTTTTCCTCTCCTTTGATCGCTTCAATCAGCTCATCCGTAATCTCCTCCGGATAGCAGTACTGAATCCGGATCCAGTATATGCCGGGAATCTCTGCCAGACGATGAAGAAGCTCAGGCAACATTTTCTTCCCGTACAGATCCAACCCGTACAGGGTCGTCTCCTGTGCCACCAGAATCAACTCCCGCACCCCCTTTTTGGCCAGCGTTTCTGCCTCCGCCACCAGCCGCTTCATCGGGACGCTGCGATAGCTCCCCCGCAACCGGGGAATAATACAATAGCTGCAATGCTTGTCACACCCTTCGGCAATCTTTAAAAACGCATAATGCCCGCCAGTAGTCAGAATTCTCTCCGCAGTCTGCTCCGGCAGCCGATCCGTCGCTTCCATTCGGACAGGCTTATCCTTTGGCTCACAATCCTGCCGACATCTTACAGCCTCTGCCAGCACCTGGCTGATCGAATCATAGGAAGACGTTCCCACAATCCCGTCCACCTCGGGAATCTCCTTCAGAATCTCCTGCCGGTAACGCTGTCCCAGACAGCCCGATACCAGCAGAACCTGACAATTGCCGGTCTCCTTAAGCTGTGCCATCTCCAGAATCGTATTGATACTCTCCTCTTTGGCATCCCCGATAAAGCAGCAGGTGTTGACGATCACTGCCTCCGCCTCCTGCTCGTCATCCGTAAAGGTATGTCCGTCCTGACTCAGCAGCCCCAGCATGTTCTCTGTATCCACCAGGTTCTTGTCACATCCCAGTGATATCATCAATATCTTCATATCAGCTCCTCAACCACCGGCACAGAAAAACCTTGCCTGTGGAAATGAAGAAAAAGCCATCTCTGTCAGCTTCCTCTGAGACGGCCTCCTCCCGATTATTGTCCTTCCTCTTCTTTCTGCTCTTCCTGTACCTTGTCTTCTTCGATATCCTCTTCCGAATCCCCGATGATCTTCACCCTGCCGTCGTAGATCTCCTGAATCGCCTCCGACAGCGGCTTGGTCCCCACATCCTTTGACAGGGAGTTCGCCTCTTCTATCAGCTGACGGGCACGCTTGGCCGATGCCAGCACAATCGAATACCGGCTCTGCACTACCGGCTGCTCTCCCGGCTCTACCCCGCTGTTCACTACATTAATCAAATCTGCATAGGATGGATGTAACATAAAATCTCCTTTCTGAATCCGTTCTTTTTCGTCTTATAAATGCCGAAGCTCTTCCTTCAGCTTTGCGATCCACTCCCGGCTTTTGCCTGTGCGCAGATGCTGGGCCTGAATGAGCTCATGCATCTCTCTGACGCAGGTGTCCAGATCGTCATTAACCAGAATATACTCATAACTCTCCATGAATTCCGCTTCCTCCACGGCTCTCTCAAGACGGCTGCGGATCACCTCGTCCGTCTCCGTCTTTCTTCCCCGCAGCCGGTTCTCCAGCTCCGCGGCGGAAGGCGGCGTCACAAACAGAAGCAACGTATCAGGAAATCTCTCCTTCACCTTCAGTGCTCCCTGAATCTCGATCTCCAGGATCACATCCCGTCCTGCTTCCATCTGCTCCAGCACATAGCTCTTCGGGGTTCCGTAATAGTTCCCCACATAACAGGCATACTCGATCAGAGCATCCTCCTCTATCATCTGCTCAAATTCCTCTCTGGATACAAAAAAATATTCCCTGCCATGCTCTTCGCCTTCCCGGGGCTCCCGGGTCGTGGCGGAAATCGAAAGCGCATACTGCTCTCCGTGTTCCTTAAGAAGCGCCTTCATCAAAGTACCCTTCCCTGCTCCGGAGAAACCTGACACTACCACCAGTATTCCCTTTTTTTTCATCTCTTTTGCTCCTGTCGGCTTTCTTTACTCTCTGCGGTCTCTGCCTGAAACTTTCGTCACTCAATATTCTGAATCTGCTCCCGCACCTTCTCAATCTCGGTCTTGAGAGCAATCGCCCGGTCAGAAATCTCAATATCCCCGGATTTGCTTAAGATTGTGTTGGCCTCCCGGTTCATCTCCTGAGCGATGAAATCCAGCTTCCGCCCCACACTGCCTCCTGCCTTCAGATCCTGTCTGGTGGCCTGGATGTGACTGCGAAGACGCACCAGCTCCTCATCTACACAGATTTTATCCGCATAGATCGTCACCTCCGCCACGATCCGGTTCTCATCAATCGTACTGTTCTCCAAAAGCTCCCTGACCTTATCTTCCAGTCTTGTCTGATACTCTGCCAGCACCGAAGGGAAGCGCTCTTCAATAAAGTTCACCAGCCCCTCCATAAAATCCAGCTTACCCAGCAAATCCTCTTTCAGCCGCTCTCCCTCCTGGATCCGGGATTCTACCAGCTTCTTCGCCGCCTCCTCGATTGCCGCTGACAGAAGCTTCTCAATCTGCTCCTCATCTTCCGGCGCCTGTTCCATGGTCAGAACCTCTGGCATCTGCGCCAGCATGGATACCTTCACATCATTATCAATCCCGAACTGCCGCTGAATCTTCACAAAATTATCCATGTACTCAGAGGCCAATGTCCCATTATACTTCAGACAGAGCTTTTCCTCCGTATAATCCTCATAGCTGATAAAAACATCGACCTTTCCACGCTGGATGTAATTCTTTAAAAGACTGCGGATCCTGGCCTCAAAATAGTTGAACTTCTTAGGCATCTTAATGCTTAAGTCCAGATACCGATGATTCACAGCCTTCATCTCTGCTGCTATTTTGTGTTCCGGCGTGACGGCCTCAAAGCGGCCGAAACCGGTCATACTTCTTATCATCTGACTGTTATACTCCTTTATCTGAAATATAGAGTCCGGCTTGCCGGACTCTCGCGCCGAAGCGCGGCTGCATCGGCAGCCATCTTCCTGTCTCATTATAATTCATCTGGAAAAACAAGTCAACGAAAAACACACCCAATCGCAGCGTTTTCTGTTATAATAGAGATACTAAACATAGAAAGGGAGCCTTCTCTTATGGAACATCCTCGTCTGATTTTTCATATTGACGTCAATTCCGCCTTTTTGAGCTGGGAATCGGTCTATCGTCTGGAGCAAGATCCTCAGGCACAGGATCTGCGCACGATCCCATCTGCCGTCGGCGGAGATGCCAAAACCCGTCACGGCATTGTTCTGGCCAAGTCCACGCCGGCCAAAAGATACGAAGTTACCACCGGAGAACCTCTTGTCAGCGCCTACCGCAAATGTCCGGATCTTATCGTAGTCCCTTCCCGCTTTGATTTGTACCTGAAATGCTCGCAGAAACTGATTCAGCTTCTGGAAAATTACACCCCGGACATTGAGAAATTCAGCATTGACGAGGCCTTTCTTGATATGACCGGAACCATTCACCTGTTTGGGGAACCCTTGGAAACCGCAGACCGAATCCGAAAAGAAATCTCCGAAAAACTGCGCTTTACTGTCAATATCGGAATCTCCTCCAATAAGCTGCTGGCCAAAATGGCCTCGGATTTTGAAAAGCCGGACAAAGTACACACCTTGTTTCCAGAGGAGATACCAAAGAAAATGTGGAAGCTGCCCTTGCAGGATCTGTTTTTTGTGGGAGGCTCTGCTGCCGACAAGCTGAAGCGGATCGGCCTGCACACCATCGGTGATGTGGCCAGATGCGACGTGCGCATTCTGAAAGCCCATTTAGGCGACAAATACGGTTCCCTGATTCACCGTTACGCCAACGGAATCGATGATGATCCGGTAGCCAGGCAGGAGCCTGCCAATAAGGGATACGGCAACAGTATCACCCTGCCCAGGGATGTCGCGGATTATGACACTGCCTGCCAGGTCTTGCTGGCCTTAAGCGAGACAGTGGGCGCCCGGCTGCGCGAAAAGAACGTCCTCTGCAGCTGTCTTAGTGTAGAGCTGAAGGACTGGCAGTTTCATACTCAGTCCCATCAGCTGACGCTTGCCGTCCCCACTGACTCAACCTCTGTTTTATATCAGAATGCCTGTCAGATTTTAAAAGAATTCTGGAATCTGACACCGGTCCGTCTGATTGGCCTGCGGGCCTCACGGATCTCTGAGGATGGCTATGAGCAGTTCAGTCTGTTTGAGGACGAGAAGAGCCGGAAGATGAAGGATCTGGAACGAGCTGTGGACAAGATCCGCGGCAAATACGGCACGGATATCATCAAGCGAGCCAGCTTTCTTAAGGAAGATGCCCTGACAGACCACGCGGTAAGCAAGAAAAAACATCTTTCTTGAAATTCCCCCTGGCAGATGGTATACTTTTTTCGGATGGGTTTAAATGAGATTCTGGGGGATTGGATCATGAAACAAAAGAAATTCGAAAACAGCCAGATTATCAATGGGATTGCCCTGGGTTTTTCCCTGCTTTTTTTCCTTTCAGCTTTTGCTGCGGCGCTCTACACCGGGGAATGGGGCCATGTTTTTCTCAACTGGCGCCAGATCATGATCTCTCCCTGTCCTCTGGTCACCGACTATCTGGAGATCGGCGGGCTGGCCAGTGCCATGCTCAATGCCGGCGCCTGTGGGCTGGCCTGCTTTCTGTTTATGCATTTTCTGAAAGGGGATTCCCACGCCAATACCATGGCCGGCTATTTTCTGGTGATTGCCCACTGCTTTTACGGCCTGAATTTTCTCAATATGTGGCCCTGCTTTCTGGCTCCCTTCCTCTACCTGCGCCTGAAAAAGCTGGATTTCAAAAGCAACCTGCATGTCTGCATGTTCGCCACCTCATTCAGTCCCTTTATCAGCGAACTTCTGTTCCGCTACACACAGCGCAGCAGCTTTATCTTCGGACGGATGCAGCTGAACTTCTCCGGCGTCGTCCTGACCATTCTCTTCAGCCTGATGATCGGCTTTATCATCCCGGCCATTCTCCCGGGCGCCCACGCCTGGCATAAGGGCTACAATCTCTACAACGGCGGCCTGGCGTTCGGACTGTTCGGCTTTTTCCTGTTTAATTTTCTCTTCCGTACCATGGGGCTGTCCCCTCACCAGCCCATCTCCCATATCAATCCGGTCTATGAGGCCTTCGGACGCTCCTACCGGCTTTATGCCAATGTGTTTTTTGGGGTTCTTTTTTTCTTCTGTATCCTGACCGGCTATCTTCTCAACGGCAAAAGCTTCCGTGGCTATGCACAGCTGATGCGGGATACCGGACATGCCAGCAACTTCTCGGAAAAGTACGGAATGCCGGTCTGCCTGATCAACATCGGCTGTGAAGGCTTTTTGTTTCTGCTATATATCAATCTGACCATCCTTTTTACCGAAGGAGTCGGTTTTACCGGACCCACGATCGGCGTGGTTTTGGCATCTCTGACCTTCACGGCCATGGGACAGCATCCCAAGAATGTCTGGCCTATCCTGATTGGCTACCAGACCCTGTATTTTCTTACCATGTATCTGTGCTTCATCGATGGGAGGCAGCTTTCCTGGTCCCTGTCCACCCAGGCCTACATCAATGGTGTTGCCTTTGCCACCGGACTCTGTCCCATCGTCGGACGCTATGGTATCCGGGCCGGTATTGTGGCCGGATTCATGTGTGCTTCCATGTGTACTGCCACCAGCGCTCTCCATGGCGGCTTTGTGCTCTATAACGGCGGACTCACAACCGGTATCACGGCTCTGATTCTGCTTCCGATTCTGGAGCATTATCTGCCCGGAACCCGGGAAGAAATCAAGTCCCAGGCCGCCAATTTCCAGACTATGATCGCCCTGGTCGATGATCTTTCCTTAGAGGTCCGCCACGCCCACAATACAATCAACTACGGCGAATTCGAAATCCCGGCCGCCTCTTCTTCACCATCTTTAGCGCCTGCCGATCAGGAGGAAGAAAGCTCCGACTGAGCGCCTGTGATCCGCAGTCCCTTGGGATAATGATTCTTTACAATCCCGTCAGCCGCCTTGCCCCATCCCAGAGGGTACTCTCCTGCACAGATGAGTACCCATCCTTTTTGTCCTTCTTTTGCTGTCAGAGTTTTTCCTGCCAGATAATCCGCGGCCTCTTCTGTGTCCGTCTCCAGACGAAATGTCTGCTTTACCTGATCGGGTCTTAAAGCCAGGGCAAGGGCGTGCGAGGGTTCCAGACGGTTCTTTTTTAAGGTTCCGATGTGCAGACCCGGCCTCAGCACACGCAGTCCGTCCAGTTCCGGCAATTGCTCTGGCAGAAGATACAGCTGTTCCCCGAACAGATACAGCCGCTCTGATGGTATTTCTTTTGCATTCGTTTCCCGAAGGTTCAGCGTATCCCTGACAAACTCCTCCAGAAGCTGCCTGCCGGCTCTGTTCTTCCAAAATCCGGATGCTTCCCCTTTTCTGCCAGATGTCTCTCTGTCCGTCGGCTTTTTTCTGCGCTTCTTTTCTCTTTGTCTGGCTATTTTCTCTGCCTGCTCTCTCTTTTTGTCCTTGCTTTTACCGGCATTTTCCGACTCAGACTCTTCTTTTGCGGATTTCTCCAGAAGCGCCAGATAATGTCCCTCTCCCTCTGCCCGGTGCGGCCAGATACGGAACGTATCCTCAAGCTCCGGATGTTTTGGCAAAAGCTCTCCTGCCATCCCCGCAGACAGACCGGGCAGGCGCTCTTTTTCTTCCACCCTCACTACCGAAAATTCCGGATGATTTTCCAAAAATTGCGCAATCTGCCCCTCATCCTCCTCCAAAGAAAATGTACAAGTGGAATATACCATTCGTCCGCCCGGCCGCAGAAGTCTGGCCGCGTTATCCAGAATCTCCCTCTGCCTTGCCGCGCAAAGGAGCACATTTTCCTCACTCCATTCTGATCGGGCCTGCCAGTCCTTGCGGAACATCCCCTCCCCCGAGCAAGGTGCATCCACCACAATACGATCAAAATATTCCGGAAAAACGTCTGCCAGATGCGCAGAATCTTCATTTATTACCACAGCATTGCAGATTCCCATTCTCTCCACATTCCGGGAAAGGATCTTCGCCCGTGTCGGGTGAATCTCATTGCTGACTAACAATCCCATCCCACAAAGACGATCCGCCAGATGAGTGGTCTTGCCTCCCGGTGCAGCACACAGATCCAGGACTTTTTCCCCTGGCTGCGGTTCCAGAAGAGATACCACCGCCATGGCGCTTGGTTCCTGAATATAATACACTCCTGCTTCATGCAGCGGGTGACGCCCCGGCCGGGTATCTGCCTGATAATAAAAACCTTCCCGGCACCAGGGAACGGGACGAAGTCCGAAACGGCTTTTGTTCTGTTCATACAGTCTCTTCCCCTCCCCCTTCCTTGTATTCAGGCGGAGTCCCTGCACCCGGTCTGTCTCAAAGCTCTGCAAAAAATCTTCATATTCCTCTCCCAGCAGCTTCTTCATCCTTCTCAGGAAATCCTCCGGCAATGCTGCTGGAATATACTTTTCTTTCATAACCGCTCCATCTGATCTGTCAACTATCCTTCTATCTTCCGAAAAGAGTTCCCAGAATTCCTCTCCCGATGCTCGCTCCCAGATTGCCTCCCAGACGCTTTCCAAAGCTTCCGCCCACGGATTTGCCGATTTCATTGCCAATCTCTCGGCCAATGGTTCCGGCTGCGGTTTTCGCCACTCCGGTTACTGCCCGCTTACGTGCACGCCCTGCGGCCTCCTGCTCCTTCTGCGCTGCTTTAGCTTGTCGCTCTTTTTCCTTTTCTGCTGCCCTCTGTGCCTCCTTCTGCGCCTTCTGTGCCTCCTTCTGCGCCTGAAGCTCTTGCTGTTCAAGCTCACGGCGGGCTTCGTCTTCCTTACCCTTTCTCTGGAAAAACTCATAAGCAGAATCCCGGTCAATCATCGTCCCGTATTTTGCATAAAGCAGATTGCCTCGGACCTGTCTGTCCCGCTCCTGCTCGCTGATCGGCCCCATCTGGCTCTGCGGCGGCAAAATCTTAGCCCGCTCCACCATGGCAGGGACGCCGTCCTCCTGCAAAAACGAAACCAGCGCTTCACCGATTCCCAGCTGTCCCAGCGCCTCACTGGTATGAAACTCCGGATTTACCCGGAAGGAAGCAGCAGCGGCACGGACAGCTTTCTGCTCTGCCGGCGTATAGGCATGCAATGCATGCTGGATCTTATTGCCCAGCTGACCAAGCACCACATCCGGAATATCTCCCGGACTCTGGGTAATAAAATAGATCCCCACTCCTTTTGAGCGAATCAGCTTCACAACCTGCTCGATCTTCCGCAGCAAAGCCTTCGGCACCCCCTTGAATAAAAGATGTGCCTCATCAAAGAAGAATACCATCTTCGGCCGTTCACAGTCTCCGGTCTCCGGCAGCACCTCAAACAGCTCCGACAGCATCCAAAGCATAAAAGCGGAATACATCATGGGATTATGAATCAGGCTTTCACTATGCAGAATATTGATCATACCCCGGCCGCTTCTGTCCGTCCGGAACCAGTCATGGATATCCAGGGCCGGCTCGCCAAAGAACTGATCCGCCCCCTGCTCTTCCAGAGCCAGCAGCCCGCGCAGAATACTGTTGATGCTCTGTCTGGGCAGATTTCCGTACTGCGCTCCATATTCCTTGTTATTCTCTCCCACATGGTTTAGCATCGCACGCAGATCTTTGGTATCTAACAAAAGCAGGTTCTCGTCATCAGCAATCCGAAACACCACCGTCAGAATATCCTCTTGTGTCGCTGTCAGATCCAAAAGCCTTGCCAGCAGTGTCGGACCCATCTCGCTGACGGTGGTCCGAAGCGGCAGACCTTTTTGGGCAAAGATATCCCAGAAGCATACCGGAAACTCCTGAAAGGAAAATGCATGTTCCGGAACACCTGCCTCCCCAAGCCTCTTCAAAATCTCCTCCGTGCTGCTTCCCGGCCGGCACATTCCTGCCAGATCCCCCTTCACGTCTGCCAGAAACACCGGCACACCGGCATCGCTGAAAGACTCTGCCAACACTTTCAAAGTGACAGTCTTTCCGGTTCCGGTCGCCCCGGCAATCAATCCGTGTCGATTCGCCATCTGCGGCAGAATCCCCAGTTTCTTTTCCCCGGCAGCTGCTACCCAGATCTCATTCTCGTAAAACATCCTTCTCCTCCTTTTTGCAAAGTGCAAAACAAAGAAGCCACGCATCCGCAAGGATCCGTGGCTTCTGATCTGTCGCATCAGATTTCTCAGAACAGCTCGATCTTATTGTTGCCTTCGGAATCATCGCCGTTCACCACATAGTAAGCCGCATTCTCCTCCGGTTTTACATAGACATTAACTGTCTTAACTTCCACACCTTTATGTGCCGCCTGGTAGGCCTCTACCGCTGCCGCAACTACATCCTTGATCACGGCCTCTTTCGCGCCGTATTGAATCATTACCGATTCCTCCGGCTCTGCCTTCACGGGAGCCGTCTTCTTCTCGGCCGGCTTCTCCGCTGCTGCTTTTTTCTCGGCCGGCGCCTTCCTGGCTGTGGTCTTTTCCTCCGGCTTAGCAGCCGTCTTTTTTGCCGCAGCCGTCTTGCGGGCTACCGGCTTCTTCTCTGCTGCAACAGCCTCTGCTTTGACTTCTGCTGCCTCTGTCTCATTCTTCTTTATTGCCATCATTTCCTCCTCAAATCCTCTGTCCGAATAGTTACTTTTTCAATCTGAAAATCATGTCATTCCCAAAGTTGCTTATGGCATTATAAATCCATTTTATCCTTTTGTCAATCCTTTACACGATCAGCTCAGCCAGAAACACCGCCAGACAGGCTCCGATCGATACCCGGAACAGATTTCCGTCTGCCCAGGCGATCACAAAAGCCGCTGCAAAGCCTGCCAGACCGGACCAGAGGGAAGCTGTCGCTGAAAGGATTGCCGGAAACGTCATCACCGATAAACTTACATACGGCACGTAATAGAGAAAAGATCGGATAAAAGGGTTACGGATTTCCTTTCTCAAAAGCACCAGTGGCAAAGCCCGCACCAGATAAATCGTAGCTGCCATTACCAGAAGTCCCAGATTTCCGTCAGGGCGCATTCTTTGTTTCCTCCTTTTCCTCTTTTACCGGGAACAGAACTGCCGCTGCTCCTGCCACAAGAATTGTCAATATTATGATCTGAAATCCGGATGAGACCTGATTCAGAACCGGCAGCTTTGTAAAAAGCGCGCTCATTGCCATCGATACGATCACCACTCCGGCAAGAAGCCGGCTCTTTTTCGCCGGCGGGATCACAATAGCCAGAAACATTCCGTATAGAGCTACGCTCATCGCGCTCATGACACGTGCAGGAAGGATCATCCCCAGCAGTGCTCCCATCACGGTTCCCAGCACCCAGCCTGGCGCTGCCGTCGCCGTCGTTCCATACATATAGCAGGGGTGCAGCTTTCCCTCAACTCCCATCGACACGGCAAAGATCTCATCCGTGACTCCATAAGCCATCAGGAAACGGTGAAAAAAAGGCTGGTCTCTCATAACCTTTTGAGAAAGCGCACTGGACATCAGCAGATACCGCAGATTGACCACAATCTGTGTCACCGCCATCTCCAGATAACCGGCGCCTGACGCCAGCGCGCCAAAGCCTGCAAACTGGCCGGCGCTGGCCAGCATGGTTGCCGACATAAAGCCAGACTGCAGAACATTCAGTCCTGTTTTTCTGGCTGCGATCCCCAAGGTAAAAGCCACCGCAAAATATCCCATTCCGATGGGAATTCCCGCCTTCATTCCGCGAAAGAACCAGGTTCTTCCCGAATTTTTTTTCTCTTCCATAAGTATTGTCCTCTCCTCACTCTGTTTTGCCATGAGGTCGTCATTTTCCAAACCTTTCCTATCATACTCTCAACTTTTCTTCAAGTCAACCTTCTTTTCTTTTTGACGCTGACCATTTTCTGTATTATAATGATTGCAAATCATGATCCTTGTTACCTGCGATTTCAAATCCCGCTTTCCGCGGCTTTGGAGGATGCCCTATGACAAGCAAAGAACTCATCTATGTAAAAACCGTAGCAGACGAAAAAAGCATTTCCCGCGCAGCGCGCAAGCTTTTTATGGCCCAGCCCTCCCTCAGCCAGTCGATCCAGCGAATCGAGGAATCCCTGGGCACGGCTCTGTTTCACCGTACCACCGGTGGTCTGACGCTCACCTTTGCCGGGGAGCGCTATTACCACATGGCCTCTCAGATCCTGAAAATGTACGAGGATTTTGAACTGGAGATCAGTGATATCAACAATCTGCGGACCGGGCGGATCCATGTGGGCATCACCAATCATCTGGGAACCCTGACACTTGCCCGGATCCTGCCGGAATACAAACAGCTCTGTCCCCATATCGAGATCTTCATTCATGAGGAGAACACCGCTTCCCTGGAGCGGATGCTTCTGCGTGGCGAGCTGGATTTTGTCATCATGCATGCTCCCAGAGAAAGTACACCATCCCCGATTCATTATGACATTATGAACCGGGATCCTTTTGTGATTGCCATCCATCCCAGACACGAGCTGGTTTCCCAGGCGGTCAGAAAGCCGGACTATCCCTATCCGGTCCTCGATGTAAGACTGCTGGAGCAGGAATCCTTCCTTATGCTGCATAAGGAACAGCGGATCCGGCAGATCACGGACGGAGTCCTTGCCAAAGCCGGCATTCATCAGCCCCGAATCGCCCTCACCCTGCGCAATTATGAAACTGCGTTGCTGCTTGCTGCCAGAGGCCTCGGTGTCACCTTGATTCCTCTGCAGTATTTTCAGATGGCTTCCTACGAATATCAGCCTGCCCTGCTGAGTATGGATAAACAATACGATGCCAGCTGGGACATGTGCATTGCCTCCCTGCAGAATGGCTTCCTTTCCAAGGCGGATCATCTCTTCATCCGCCTTGTCAAGGAGCAGTTCGGCTTTGGATCGGATTCTTAAATGCCTCAATATCCGGTCAATCCCTCTGCTGCAGCAACAAAACATCAAATTTGAGGAAAAGGAGAAGAAACAAATGAAAGCTGTACAGATTGTAAATCCCCAGGATCTGAGAATTATTGACATAAAAAAGCCTGCCCTCGATGAAAGAAACAATGTCCTGGTCCGGATGACTGCCGCCGGTATCTGCGGATCGGACGGCACCATTTATCACGGAACCAATGCGATTGTCACTTATCCGCGGATTATCGGCCACGAGATGGTCGGTGTGGTAGAAGAAACCGGCGCTAATGTCAGAGGATTGCAGCATGGCGACCGGGTGATCATCAATCAGGTGGTCAGCTGCGGCCATTGCTATCCCTGCCAGATCGGACGCGGCAATGTCTGTGATGACCTGAAGGTTCGGGGCGTACATATCGACGGCGGTTTTCGGGAATATATCGCGGTTCCCGAATCTGACTGCTGCCGTCTTCCGGATTCCCTCTCAGACTGCGATGCCGTCATGATCGAGCCGGCCACCATTGCCATTCAGGCCTGCTCCCGGGCACAGCTTGCCCCGGACGATATGCTGCTGATCCTGGGCTACGGTGCATTGGGAAGCTCTGTTTTAAGGATTGCCAGACTGCTCTGCAGCCACATTATCGTTGCCTGCCGGACCGACGAAAAGCTGGAGGCTGCCAGACAAAACGGCGCGCTTTATACCATCAATGTCAGGAAAGAGGATCTCGAACAAAAGGTCAGGGAATACACCGGCGGACATGGCGCCACCGTATCCATTGATGCTGCCAATGCCGGAGATTCCCTCGCTTCTCTGCTCAAAGCCACAGGTAATGCCGGACGGGTCATGGTTCTGGGACTTACCTCCGCTCCTGCCCGGATCGACCCCTTCCTGATCACTGCCAAAGAGCTGGATGTGCGCGGCTGTCGCCTGCAGAATCAGATGTTCGGCACAGCCATCGAGCTGATTCGCGAGGGAAAGCTGGATCTCAGCGGCAGTGTTTCCCACACCTTTCCTCTGACAAAAGCGCAGGAGGCCTTTGACTTCATTGACAGCCAGGATCCTTCTATCCGCAAAGTCGTGCTTACCTTTGACTTTTAAGAACAATCCATCTCTTTTTCTGACTTTTTTGCATGGCGAAGATAGATTTGGCGAATGCCTGCGTACTCTCCCAGGCCTTTCAGCAGGCATTCCACCTTGTATCCTCTGTGGAGAAGCCATGATTTCCAGGAATCCTCCTGTTCTCCGGCGATATCCCGACAGGCATGTTCTCCGGCTACCACCAAAAGCGGAACCAGAACTACCCTGTGCGGACGGCGGTTTTGCAGCAGTCTTTCTCTGTCCTCTCTGGCATCGGTGGCTTCTACAGTCCCCACAAGAATATCTGTATACCCCTCCTCAAGGAACGCCTGCTGCAGCCGGGCATAGGAAATATTCGCTTCATGCCCGGTACCATGACCCACCAGGATGCGGTCGGTCCCCGGCCGGCAACAGCTTTCCAGTTCCCGGCCCAGAATCCTGGCCACTTCCCGATAATCCTCTTCTTCGGTCAGCAACGGCTCCCCGCATACCAGAGTATCAAACTTCTCCCGATACCTGGCAATCGTCGCCTTCATCCGGTCGTACTCATATCCATGTATCACATGGGTGCTTTGCGCCAGCACCATCTGATATCCTTCCTGCCAGAGCCGCCAGAGCGCCTCCTCCACAGACTCCACTACAATCCCCTCCCGCTCTTTCAAAATCCGTATGATCGTAGGGCTTGTATAGGCACGCCGAAATTCCCAGTCTGCGAATTCCTCCCGTATCTCCTGTTCTATCACATCCAGAGTCCTCTCCCTCGTCTCCCGATGGCTGGTCCCAAAACTGATTACCAAAACCGCCCGCTTTTTCTTATTCTCCATTTTCTGTCCACATCCTTCCCCCTTAATCCTTCCTTCCCGTCAATCATACCACAAAATATTCTTTTCTCCAATCAATTATCCAAACACTTTCCAGAACGTACCTCCCGGCGTTCCTGTTCACGGGCCAATGTCGGTAAGTTAAGAAATCGCGAAACACAGCCAGGGAAACGGGGAGAGCAGCCATCGAAAAGGGCCTGCGGATTTTGACTTTGCAGAGATTTAGAAGTCCTTGAATTTCTGAGTTTTGCGTTGAAACGAAAATTCACACTGTCTGAGCGCAGCGAGTTTGTGAATTTTCGTTTCATTTTTAGCAAAATTCAGAAATTTTAGGAATTCTTGATCTCGAAACCGGAAAAATCCGCAGGCCCTTTTCGATGGCTGCTCTCCCCGTTTCCCTGGCGTACCTTTTGGAACAGCTTAACTANAGATGCTTTTTCAGCAGTCTTGCGCCATACAGGGCCATGATAGTTTTGCCGGCGCCGGTCACAACGTTGGCGATGCCGTGAAAATTGTTGGCTGACCAGGCGCGGAGGCATTCTTTTTGCCAGGGGTACAGGTGCATGAGTGGGGGCCTCCGGAAGGGGTGTTTTTTGGGGGGATTTCGGAGCGGGGGGGCTTTAGGGGGGGGGGAGGGGATGGTATGGTATGGGGGGGGGGGATTGTGTGATGGGGCGGATCCGCAGTGCAGCTCGATTCCGCTGCGCTCCATCTCGCTCACGGGCCTTTGGCCCTATGGAAAATGCCCAGGAAGAAGCGGCTTATGTGCGAGCACAACACCGCTTCTTCCTGGGCATTTTCCGCACTGCTCTTTGCTTTCGTGGAGATTATACCACTATTTCAAAGATTATGGGAGTTATTATAAAAAAATTGTCGAAAAAGGGAGAAAATGACAGGGAAGCATTGAAAAAGCTTCGCTTTTTTAGTATACTGGAGCAAGTAAAACACAAGATATAGAGAATCAAGGGAAGATTGCAGAGAAGAGACGGAGGATTTTATGAATTACGAGGAGTTGTATAGTGAGCTTCAGCCATTGGAAAAACGAATGAAGGATGCGGTCAGTGCGCTTCAGAGGTTTTATAAGGCCATTGCAAAGGATACGGAAGCCGGAGATTTGAAGGATTTGAACAAGAATCTCTCGGCTTTTTCTGGATTATTGGAGGAACAGCTGGGAACTGTCAGGGAGCTTCAGGAGGTCGTGGACGGCTTCGACAGCAAAGAGTATTATGAGAGCGGAGAGTTTGCAGCGCAGCTTTTGGAGGCTTGCCGGGAGAATGGCGTAGATGTGACAGGAGAGTATCCAATATATGAGATGTTTCCTTATCGGGTGCGGCTGGATGCAGAGAATCAGGATATTTATCTGGATCGGAAGCGTTATTCCTGCGTGCGCCCACAGAGCTTTGCACAGATGGTAAGGGCAGGACAGGATCGGCTGATGAAGGCTTCCTTCAATGCTCTTGCCTTTGCCAATGAACTGGCAGAGGCATACGACCTGGCGGTTCTGAAGCTGGGGAAGCGGCCGGAGTCGGATATCTATCTGACCAGTCTGTACAAATTCCTGGTTCCGATGGGAAGGTTCCGCAAGGATTATGACCAGCAGAGCTACGCATTTGATCTGGCACGGCTGTATGCCTCGGATGTGGAAGTGATTCGGGATGGACGGCGTTTTCAGTTTGGACCCAGCCGCAAGAACAATAAGGCAATCCGTATTCTGGACTCGGAAGGGAAGGAGCAGTATCTGGCCATGATCCGCTTCTTTGTCGGCTGACGATGTGTGTAGGAGGAAGGCAAATGCGAAGCATTTTTCAAATGCCTTCCGACGAAATGCCGCCGAACGGAAGTGAGGGGGCGCTATATAAAGATACCAGGGAGGGTCGGTTATGGCATTG
Organism: Lachnospiraceae bacterium; assembly: GCA_910575255.1. Lineage (GTDB taxonomy): Bacteria > Bacillota > Clostridia > Lachnospirales > Lachnospiraceae > Brotaphodocola. The sequence goes on from CAJTEM010000006.1 coordinate 45,818, forward strand.
GATATGATGTCCGGACAGGAGACTTTTTCCGGGCCGCTTTCTGCAGAGCAGCTTCTCTTGCAGGGGAAAGCCCCTGGCAAGGGAGCGCTGGTTGGGGAATTGTCGGAGGGAATTGATTTTCTTGTGGACTTTTGGAGAGATAAATACCTGCAGGAATATATCCGGGAGGGCGGAAGCAAGATTAAGTTCGTGACAGGGAAGGCGGGCAGTGGGAAGAGCCATTTTCTTCAGCTTTTTTCTACGATGGCTTCCGGGCAGCAGTATCAGACGGTCGACTTTTCGGCAAATGACATCTGGCTTCATGATTTCAAGGAGATTTATCTTGAGATTCTGCGCCAGTGCGATATTATGGAATGTCTGAAGAAATGTGCGGCGCAGGTGGTAAAGCGGATGGGATACCGCAGTGAGGAGATTCCGGAAGGGATGACCTTTATGGACTATCTGTCTTCCCAGGATATGGGAGATGCGATCACCCGCAGGGAGATTCGCCTGCAGCTCAGGGAGCTGTTTTTAGAGAATCCTCTGATGGATAATAATTTTGCGCTGGCTTGCAGCCTCCTGACCGGAGGGATTCTGGGGCACCCGCTTTTGGAAGTGCAGAACCAGGAAATATTGCTGGCCTGGATGCAGGGGGATCGGACCGTGAAGCTGTCTCTGGTGCGGGCATTGGGACTTTCACCGAGCCGGATTACGCGTTATAATGCCAGACATATGCTGCGGTCGCTGTGTGAGATCATCCGCATGAGCGGCTATGCGGGACTTGTGGTGCTGATTGATGATCTGGAGATTCTGCTGAGCCGTTCCAGCCTAGTACGGCTTCATTATACGAAGATGCGGCGGGAGGATACTTATGAGAGCATCCGCCAGCTGATCGACGAGATTGACAGCCTGAGGAATATTATGTTTGTATTCGGGTTTGACCGGGAACTGTTTGACAATGAGAATGCCGGGGTGAAGTCCTATCAGGCGCTGTGGATGCGGATTCAGAATGAGATTGTGGGAGAGCGTTTTAACCGCTTTGGGGATATCGTGGATCTGGATCGGATGGCAGCGCAGGAATATAGTCCGGAGACATTGGTAAATATGTCGGGGAAGCTTGCGGATTTTATCATATCCCGGGGCGGCCAGGCAAGTGTGATTTCCCTGGAAACGGCAAAAGAGATTCTTGCGGCAGTGGGATTTGGCGGAACCGGAATTCCCAGGATGGTAAATGAAAAGACGCTGGGAGGTGGGGCAAATGTTTGATGTCGAGGCAAGACGGGTGATTGAGGCATTGCGTTCCGGTGTGCCTTCCCGTGCAGTGGGACAGTATTTTTCAGAGGCCAGGCCTCAGCTGATGCGGGATATTTCCGGGCGCCTGGAAAAGGTCTCGGAGAGTGGCCGTTCGGATGGCATGGTGATCTCCGGAAAGTACGGGGAGGGGAAGACCCATCTTTTAAATACGGTGTTTAATCTGGCGCATTCCAACAATATGGTAGTTTCCTGGCTTTCGCTCAGCAAGGAGACCCCGATGGATAAGCTGTATCTGGTTTACCAGAAGCTGATCAGCAACACGTATCTTCCCATGCGGCAGCAGCCAGGCTTTCTGCAGGTTCTGGAGAAGCTGACGCCTAACAGCCCGTTGGCGGGAGAGATGCTGCTCTATGGGTCCAGGGAGCTGGAGACGGATAAGCTTTACTATCTTCTCAAGGCGTATATGAATACCGAGGATCAGGAGGAGAAGTTCCTCTTGCAGGCTGATCTGGAAGGAGACTTTATCAGCAATGTTTCTCTGAAACAGATTTATAAGCGGATTTTCAGCCAGACTGTAAAGTATCAGGTATCGTTTGCCAAGACAAAGCACACTGCGGATTACTTTGCGTTTATGAGCCATTTGTTTGCACAGCTTGGTTATAACGGATGGGTGATTCTGGTGGATGAGGCAGAGCTGATGGGGCGTCTGGGGAAAAAGGCCAGGCTGAACGCATACCGGAATATGGCGAAGCTTCTGATGCCCTCAGAAAAACTGGAATCGGTATTCTCCATGTTTGCACTGAGCGCCTCTTATGCGGAGGATGTGATTGAGGGTAAGCATGAATTTGAGAATCTGGCGTCTGTATATCCACAGGAGCAGGAGCCGGCCAAAAGTGTTCTGCATCTGCTCTTGAAGGCGCCGCAGCTGAATCCGCTTACCAGGGAGGAGATTTCCCGGATTCTGGAGCGTGTGCAGGAATTTCACGGACGCGCCTATGAGTGGCATCCGGAGGTTTCGCCTGACAGCATTGTAAAGGCAACTCAGGCCGGAGGATATCTGCTCCGTACGAAGATCCGGGCGGCGATCGAATTCTTTGATCAGTTGTACCAGTATGGTGAGGCGGGGAATACCCGGATTAATGAGCTGGGAAAGGAACAGTTTGAGGAAGAGGTGCCGGCTCTGGACTTGCTGGATGAGGGCAATATCTGAATCATTTCAGGGTATCCAGATATTTCTTCAGCCACGAATACTTCTTCTCTGGTACGGGCAGACGGCTGCCATTGTCCATAAGAACCGTTCGGCGGTAAAGTGTGGCCACTGCGTGACAATTGATAAGAAAACTGCGGTGGATCCGGAGAAAATAATCCGGCATCAGCTCTTCCATCAGAAGAAGAGGATAAGGAATGTGGATCGTCAGATCCCGGCTGATAATCCGCGAATAGATATTATCCGCTTCGATGTAGAAAATATCTGTCGGAGAGAGCTGGTATCGATGAGAGGAGCGATCGGTAAAGGTCATGAGAGTATCCGAAGCAGTAGACATAAGATCTCCTTTTCGGCAAAGGCATACCAGGGGGCAACAGGCGACGAGGGGCTAAAAGGCAAACAGCATAGGTCATAAAACGGAAAGGCAATAATACGAGGAAACGGTGGAAACAGAAAAACAGTTAAAACGGGAAACAATTGAAGCAGAGAAATGCCTGAAACGGGAAAACAGTTAAAACAGGAAAACTTTTGAGACGGGAAAACTTTTGAAACAGAGAAGCTTTTGAAGCAGAAATGCATTAAAACAGAGAAGCTTTGAAACAGAAATGCCATGAAAACAGAAAAGCTATTGGCTCTGATGATTCATTACAGTGAAAGCCGCAGTACAACCGTATGAATTCCGTCGGATTGTGACCTCTAAGGGGAGTCACAGTCCGACAGAAGATTCCCATGGAACTTAAGGATTGATCTCAAAGGTCAGATATTCATCCATCGGGACCTGGGTCTCGAACATGGGGGCGCCGTTGGATTTGTATGCGGATTCTTCATAAATCTTCAGATTAATCACATTATCCTGGTACAGACCGCCAAAGGTATCATCATCGGATTCGCCATAGGAAAAATCCTGAACAGCAACCTGATCATTAATTCCTTTGATCGCGACGTCTGCAAAATATGCGGCATCTTCGGCAGAAGTACCGTCCTTCACCACCGCAATTACATCCACCGCAGATTCGTCGAGCCTTAAATCAAAATCAATAGCAGCAGCCATCGGGTAATCGCTCTCGTCCAGATAGATATCATTGACGTCCTCGTGAAGCTGATTGATATCTAATTCGACATTCATATACATATTGAAGTCCGGCTGTGCAGCATCCTCGGAGCGTACGATATTGCTTTTGGTACATCCGCATAATAAGACCGCACATCCTGCGGCGAGCAGCCATTTCTTTATCTTCATAATTGTATTCCTCCTCACATTAGAAATCCGCGTAAAATATAAACTTTTTCGTAGCCGTCCGTATGAAAGGACCGAATGGAAACAAGCAGTTAGTATTATATACGATAGAGATGTATTTGGATAGACCTTTTAAGAAAAAAACACAAAAAATTAACAATTAATAGTTGCTTTTCACGGAGAGATGTAGATTCCTAAAGGTACGCCTTGGAACAAGAGGAGAGCCGGAGCGGGAAATGGCCGGAAGATGTTTCCGGCCATTTCCCGCTCCGGCCCTCCCCTTGTTCCAAGGCTGAATATCCCTTTCCTAAATGAACTGATATCGTTTCACAAGTTGATTCTTTCGATGTCGACAGGTGTCAGCTCTGAAAAACGAGTTCCCTGGACTGCGGGGCACCATATTGCCCGTGAAATGCAACCTAATTAGCCACAGGAACAGAACGGCCGATTCCTCAGCCGTTCTGTTCCTGTGATTATGCAGATACAAAATCGAATATTTTTACTCAGGCGGCAGTCTCATCCTCAGAGGCAGCCTGGCTCTCGGATTCCGGCTCTGTCCCGCTCTCGGCGGCAGAGTCAGCTGTGTTATCGGAAGCCTGCTGGCTGCCGGCTTCGGAGGCAGCATTAAGAGCGCCCTGACCGGCTACGATAACCGATGCAGTGGCGGGCTGCTCGGCAGCAGTCTCCTGGGGGGTCTCCTCAGAGCCGGCTTCCTGTTCCGAACCTTCCTCAGTCTCCTCATTCGGGACAATCTCGCTGCAGGTAACCTTGATGGTAACGGTATTGTTCTGGTAGGTCAGCTCGTAGGGGTTGCCGGTATCAGAGGCGTCCTTTTCCTCGAAACGGCCGCTGCCGCCCACTTCTTCTGCCAGACAACGGTCATAGATGGCCTTACCCTTGTTCTCGCCCAGGGAGGCATTCAAAAGCCGGAGAAAAGCGTCGTTGAAGGAGGCTACTTCATTGGCATCGGAAAGGATATTCCGATTGTAAGAAAGCTCCAGAGCCTCCGCCTTGTAATTGGAGTTTTCCGGATTGGACATCTTCCATAAGGAGCAGGAAAGGATCGTGCCGCTGCCGTCTGCATTGAAGCGATAGCTGACTTCAAGGTTGTCCTCGGTGGTGTCCCCCTTGATGGCAGTATTCTGTACCTTTGTACGGGTATCGATAAAGATGATATCCATCAGTGCCTTCATCTCGGCCTGATAGGCAAGGCGGGTAGTGCTTACAGCAATGCTCGAAGCCTTGGCAGCTTCAGCAGCCTGGTCGGCAGCCGCCTGCTTTTTCGCGGGGCTGGGACGGGAAGCGATCCGCTGTCTGCGGGCTTCTTCAGCGGCAAGCTCTGCTTCTGTCTTTTCTCTCTTGCGGCCGTCAGCGCCGTACCAGAAACCATTGACACGGGTTTCTGTCATCATGTAGCCATCCGGATCCATAAAGTATTCGGAACCGTCGGCAGGATCGGTAAATGCCTGTCCATAGACCCAGGCGCCATTATCCTGAACATAATACCAGCCCTTACCGTCCTGCTGCCACTGACCGGCAAATGCGGTAATCCCTGTGGAAAGGGTCAAAGCCGCCGCCAGGACGGATAATCTTAATGTCTCTTTTTTCATATCAAACTCCTCCAGATTCCTGTATTGATTTAATTCCGTGAAAAGATTTACCAATGAAAGCATAGCATAAAATGGAATGACATACAACTGCCTAAAATGTGAACTTTCCGTAATATTTTATTACGATTTGGCAGAAAATTGTAAAAAGAGGGATCCCGAAGACCAAAGAAAAAGACAGGAACTCATGTCAAAGCTCCTGTCCTGCTGCAATACAAGGAACGGAAGGAATGATACCGCCTCGTACCGTCGGTTCGAAAATCCGTGTGCCGAATCCGGTTATCACCGCTTCTTCTCCATCTTGCCGTCTTCCCCTACATAGTAGTTATCAACCCAGGAATCCGTGACCAGAACACCGTCCTCATCCAGATAGTACCAGGCACCGTCGTCCTTCTGCCAGTATTCACATTTACGACAGCCGTTCTCATCCAGATAATAACGCTTGCCTTCCAGCTCCAGCCAGCCGACAGCAGGTTCTCCGTCATCCTGAATGTATTGCCACTGATCTTCTTCTGTCTTCTGCCACTCGCCGGCCAGGGCCGGAAATGCGCCAAGAAGAAGGCAGGAAATCGTCAAAAATAAGGTCGGACTAATTCTGTGCTTCATCACACCTCACCTCAACTTTCTGTTTGAGTTCATTATAACAGGGGTGGAAATGGATGGCAATAGGCGGGAAAGGATTGTAAGGATTTTGCGTGAATCGTAAGAAAAATGTCAGTAACTAAGAAAAAAATTTTATAGATGTTGTCGAATGAACCTTAAAGCCAGATTACAAGTAGTAGTGAGACGCGTGAAGCAAAACTGACAGATATAGTAGGGCGAGAAATCGATTGTGAAACAGATAGAAATTTGTCGAATTGTGCGATTTCTTCCGCTTTTCAAATGTGAAAAAAGGCTTTATATTGGATATAGAGGCATTGAGTTTTATGAAAGGAGATGAGATATGATGAGGGTAATGGAAATGGAAGGCAAGACGCGGGAAAGAGAAATGGAACAGCAGCAAAAGGAACTGCAGGAATTAAGGACAGAGAATTACAAGCTGAGAGAGGACAATGAGATGCTGATAAGAACAGTAAAGCAGTTGAAAATAACATTGGATCGAATGATACGGCGGTATGTGGTGGGGGAGAGAAAGGGCTGATCAGCGTTTGCCGGTTCTGCCTGCTTTCGTGGGGGATTTTTCCAGTGTCTGCTCCAGTTCCTTATTTTTCAGGAGAAGATCCCAGATGGTCTGGTGCATCCACTGGATGGTTTCGTTCAGTTTTTGGTTTTCGGATTCCAGGCACCGGGGATCCGGAGTTTGGAGGGCAGCAGCCTCACCACTGGAACAGGAGCGGATATAAGCCAGAAAACGGCTGCAGGCAGCCGGATTGCCGGCGATGATTTTCTCAACCAGAAGCTTGTCCCGCTCTTCTTCATTCAGGCGGCAGAACCCCGAATAGCTGGTAAGGCGTTTCAAAGGAAGCTCACAGACCGGACAGGTCATATGGGCAAGCGGGCGGGAGTAGTTGTAGCGGCCACAGCCAGGACAATAATAGACAGACAGCTCTTTCATAGATACCTCCAAAAATATGCAAATATTCTTAACAGGACAGTATTACTTACTATAATATATAGCGCAGAGAAGCGGGAAATATGACAGGATTTGCAAAAAAACAGACAAGCCTTTATGGCCTGTCTGTTTTTTGTTCTGAACGGATGATGGTTAACTCTGGTATTTCGTAAGATTACTGCTGGATGACTCCGCTGGTATTGACGGTCCAGATCTTATCATTGGAATCTTTATAATCCTTAAAGCCCTTGCCCAGCTCTGGTTTTGCATCAGATTTGGAGGAGGAAGAAGCCTTCTGAATGGTGCCGGAGGGGTTCACCAGATACTGAACTCCGTCAAGCTCTACCGGTGCATAGCGCAGATCCCGCTCGGCATCCAGACGCAGTCCCTGGCGGTACACATGGTTATCGCGGACGCCATGGAAGCCCTGTCCCTTGTTGCCGCCTTCGGTCAGGAAAAACCAGGTCTGATTCTCATCCAGATCCTCGTCATAGATGGTCTGCTTTCCTGTTTTCATGACACCGTCATCACCAAAGTAGTAATTGGCAGTGCTGCCGCTTTCCGTGGTTACCACCTGCAGACCGGTCATCATCTCGCCTCTGGTGTTAAAGGCATAACGTTTGGAACTGATGTTAAAGGTCTGGATGCCCTCAGAGGCATGGTAGGGGCTGCCCTTTTTGAAATAGAAGGTAAAGATCTCGCCCTCTTCGCTGATGCCAGGGGCGCCTTCGATCTGGTACCAGCCCTCGGCGCGTTTTCCGTCCTCTTCATAGTACTGGAAATCGCCTACACTTAGAGCGGCAGGCTCTGCAGCGCCTTCGGCATTGGAATCGGTAGCGGTTTCGGTATTTTCCTCTGCGGCCGGGGCAGCAGGAAGCTGATACCAGCCAGTCTTAAGAATACCGTTTTCAAAGGTATAGTAATGGCTGCCGATCTTGCGGTCAACCTGATTTACGATCATTCTTCCCTTGCTGTCAAAATAGTGCCAGATGGTCTCGGCATCGATCTCTTCATCCTCATTTTCCAGCTCAACCCAGCCGGTTTTCATGACACCGTCGCCTTCTCCTCCCAGGTAGTAGGTGAAGCCGTCCAGCTCCAGCATTCCGGTCTGCATATGGCCGTCTTCATTAAAATAGTAGGACTTTCCGTTAATCGTCTGCCATTCGGAGGCAGCGTATTTGCCGTCACTGCCGAAATAGTACCAGTTGGTGTCGGCAGCGTCGTCATCCCAGTCCTCATTATCCTCGCTGATCCACTGGTTATAAATGCGCTTCCCGTTTTCGTCTACATAATACTCGTCAACCATCTGAGAACGGGCGATTACGCCGTCTTCATTCAGATAGTACCAGTCATTATCTTTTTTCTTCCAGGTATCGGTAAGCGGATAACCGTCGCTGTCAAGGTAGCTTAAGTCACCGTTTTCTTCTGTCCATCCGGCTCTGGAGGCCGCGAATGCGGTCCGGGCCAGCCCGGGGATTGTGTTAAAAATTTCAGGGGTTACCGCAGCCATCACAGTTGCGGCGGATAATACAGCCAGAAACTGAACTTGTTTTTTCATAGATTGATTACTCTCCTTTTTTGTGTGTCGGGACGGATTCCTGTACGGAAACGCTTTCTGGTCCCGTTGATGTTTGGTGGCCGAAAATCCATATTTGCATTACTCTGCGATTATAGTGGATTTTTTTCGTTTTGAAAAGTGAAGGTTGCTGGCAAAGCTGGAAGCCGGTGGGGAGGGGGCCGGGGGTACGCTGGAGGGTATGCCGGAGGGTACGCTCTGGAAAAAGATTCCCCCGGATTGCGGGTTTCGGAGCCAGAAACTCTAAGCTTGCAGAAATCTGCTAAGAGCAGGAACAAAAATACAGAACTCGCTGCGCTCAGACAGCTGTATTTTTGTTCCTGACGCAGATTCCTGCGAGCTAAGAGTTTCTATGGCTCCTGCAAACGCAATCCGGGGGAACCTTTTTCCAGAGCTGTCAGCTGCCGGTCACGAAAACCAATCTCATTCGGACAGCATTGTATTAATCCTGAGTAATAACATTTGCTGTTTGAGTTAATAGCATTGTTCCGTTGACAGGAACCAGGCAGTTGCTGTTCACACCCAATGTCGGTAAGTTAAGAAATCGCGAAACACAGCCAGGGAAACGGGGAGAGCAGCCATCGAAAAGGGCCTGCGGATTTTGACTTTGCAGAGATTTAGAAGTCCTTGAATTTCTGAGTTTTGCGTTGAAACGAAAATTCACACTGTCTGAGCGCAGCGAGTTTGTGAATTTTCGTTTCGTTTTTAGCAAAATTCAGAAATTTTAGGAATTCTTGATCTCGAAACCGGAAAAATCCGCAGGCCCTTTTCGATGGCTGCTCTCCCCGTTTCCCTGGCGTACCTTTTGGAACAGCTTAACTTACTGACATTGCCTGTGAACAGTAATACCAGGTAAGGGCACAAGGAAAGCGTAAGATTTAGGGAGTAGGATTTTTTGCCAGGATATGCTATAATCGAAAAAAACCTCCCTTCCGGGAACGAGAGGAGCTGCTATTATGAAAATAAAGGTGTCCAACTACATCGCTCAGAAACTGACGGAGTCGGGAATTCGCCAGGTATTCAGCGTGACTGGTGGCGGTGCCATGCATTTAAATGATGCGCTGGGGCATCAGCCGGGACTGCAGTGCCTGTATCAGCATCATGAGCAGGCCTGTGCAATGGCTGCGGAGGCGTATGCCAGAATCCATAATCGGATTGGCCTTCTGTGCGTGACGACAGGACCGGGAGGAACGAATGCGATTACCGGTGTGGTAGGGGGATGGCTGGATTCGATTCCGATGCTGATTCTGTCGGGACAGGTGCGGTACGATACCACAGCACGTTGGTCAGGAACTGGAATCCGTGCGATGGGAGACCAGGAGTTTGACATTGTAAAGGCAGTAGACTGCATGACAAAATACAGTGAGATGGTGATCGATCCGCTGAGGATCCGGTATTGTTTGGAGAAAGCACTCTATCTGGCCTGTTCCGGAAGGCCGGGACCGGCGTGGCTGGATATTCCCCTGAATGTGCAGGGGGCATACGTGGATACGGAGCAGCTGGCCGGGTTTGACGCGGCAGACTATGAGGCTGGAGGAACCGGCTGGGCCATGCATGCAGTAGGGGTGGATCATACCTCCGGGACTCCGGTGGTGGCAGGCGCCACGGAGAACAGCCTGAAAGCAACCGTGCTGGCGGGAAGCCGGGGGATGAGGCCTCTGGTAGTGGAAGAGCCGCCTCATGCGATTGCCGAGGATTACGCGGGCAAAGGAGAGAAGAGGCAGGTGCTGCCGCCACGGGTGTCCGAAGCTACGGCCCGGGAGATTATCGAAAGGATCCGGAAGGCAAAGCGTCCGGTGCTGAATGCCGGTAATGGGATCCGGATTGCGGGTGCGCATGAGAGTTTTATGGAGATGGCAGACAGGCTGGGGATCCCGGTGGTGACCGGGTGGAACAGCCAGGATTGCATCTGGGACGAGCATCCCCTGTATGTGGGACGGGCCGGCAATATGGGAGACCGCCCGGGGAATTTTGCGATTCAGAACAGTGATCTGGTATTTTCGGTGGGAAGCCGTTTGAGTATCCGCCAGGTGGGGTATAATTATGAGACATGGGCCAGAGAGGCATATGTCATTTACAGTGATGTGGATGAGGAGGAGCTGAAAAAGCCCAGCGTGCATGCGGATATGCGGGTGCATGCGGATGCGAAGGATCTGCTGGAGGCGATCTGCCGGGTGCTGAGAGACGAGTATCCGCAGAGCGCTGTCTGCGGCGCCGGGAGTCAGGCCGGCGGGCCGGTATTTGAAGGAGGCGAGGGCCTTCCTGGCATGAGCTGGAATGAGACCTGTCGGATGTGGAAAGAGAGGTATCCGGTGATTCGTCCGGAGCATCTGCAGCCGGACAGTACGAAAGAGGCCAATGTCTATGCCTTTGTCAAAGAATTGAGCAGCCGGCTGGAAGAGGGGCAGATTACGGTGGTGGGCAATGGCTCTGCCTGTGTGGCGGGCGGGCATTCCTATGTTATAAAGAAAGGACAGCGTTTTATCAGCAATTCGGCCATTGCGGCCATGGGCTATGACCTGCCGGCGGCAATCGGCGTCTGCCAGGCAGTGAAGGAGGACGGCAGGGAGGATGCCGGAGCGCCATCTGCAGGTCGGCAGGAAAAATACCGGCAGGAAGTGATCCTTTTGACCGGGGACGGCAGCATTCAGATGAACCTTCAGGAACTGCAGACGATTGTGCACCATCAGATGCCGATCAAGATCTTTGTTATTAATAATGGAGGCTATCATTCGATTCGTCAGACCCAGAAGAATTATTTCGGGGAGCCGTTGGTCGGAATCGGGGTGGACAGTCATGATCTGAGCTTCCCGGATATGGGAAAGCTGGCACAGGCATACGGACTTCCTTATGTGGCGGCCCACCACAACGAGGAGCTGGCAGCGGCAGTGGAGAATACGCTCTCCCTGAAAGGACCGGCGATCTGTGAGGCGTTTGTGACACTGGAGCAGAATTTCGAGCCGAAATCAGCAGCAAAGCGGCTGCCGGACGGGAGCATGGTTTCTCCGCCGCTTGAAGATCTTTCTCCCTTTTTGCCGGAGGAGGAGATGGATGCCATGATGATTATTCCGCGGATTGAAGAACCGATATGAGGAGACATACATGAGGGTAGTGGTAACAGGCGCAACCAGCTTTATCGGGGCAGCCGCGATCCGGCAGCTTGTACAGAACGGACATGAGGTGTGTGCAGTGGTGCGTCCCCGATCCCGCAATCTGGAAAATCTTAACAAGCAGGTTCCGGAGGACTGCCGGAGCAGGGTACAGGTGCTGGAACTGGATATGCGGGAGATCGAACAGACGGCAGAGCGGATTTCCCGGCCAGGGGATGCCTGGCTGCATACCTGCTGGGAAGGCGCCGGGAGCGATAACCGTACTCAGCGGGATGTGCAGCAGGCGAATGTGATCAGCTCTCTGGCGGCGGTAAGGGCTGCCGCGGCTGTGGGGTGCAAAAGATTTCTTTTTACCGGTTCGCAGGCAGAATACGGGGTCTGCCATGAAAGGATCACGGAGGATATGCCTTGTCGTCCTGTATCGGAGTATGGCAAGGCAAAGGTTGATTTTGCACATCAGGCGGAGAGTCTTTGCAGCTCTCTGGGAATGGAGTATATCCATGCCCGGATTTTCAGCGTCTACGGTCCAGGGGATCATCCCTGGTCGTTGGTGCAATCCTGCCTGAGGACCTGGAGCCAGGGGGGAGAGATGCGGTTGGGAGAGTGTACGCAGTGGTGGAATTTCCTGTATATTGAAGATGCGGCAGAAGCTCTGACAGCTCTGCTTGGCACTGTTGATCCGGGATATTATAATGTGGCAGGCAGGGATACCAGACGACTGCGGGAATTTGTGGAAGAGATGTATGATCTGTGCGGCGCCCGGGGCAGCTATTCTTACGGAGAAAGGCCGCAGAATGCAGAGGGGCCGGCAGACCTGCTGCCGGATATTACGAAAATCTGTGCGGAGACTGGCTGGGAGCCAGAGACGCCGTTTGCGGAGGGAATCTATGAAATATTGCATTGCCTGCCGGAGCAAACTTCCGGCAAAACCGGTATTTAAGCTGGAGAATGCCCCGGCATCGGCGCAGAACATTCCGGATGCCAGGGAAGTACAGGATGATAAAGGGATGGATCTTTTCCTGTATCAGTGCGGACAATGCGGGCTGGTGCAGTTTGACTGTCAGCCGGTGGACTATTACCGGGATGTGATTCGGGCCGGAGGACTTTCGGTGACGATGACGAATCTGCGGCGAAGCCAGTACCGGCATCTGATTGATACTTACCATCTGGAAGGAAAGCGTTTTCTGGAGGTGGGCTGCGGAGGCGGTGAATTCCTGAAGGTGCTGACGGAATTTCCGGCGGAGATCTATGGCATGGAGCACCGGCCGGATCTGGTGGCAAAGGCAAGGAAGGCCGGACTTCAGGTGTGGGAGGAATTCCCGGAGACGGCGGATCAGGTTTTTGGAGGGAAGGAAGGGCCGGGGTCTTTTGATGTTTTTTTATCTTTCAATTTTCTGGAGCATCAGCCAAGGCCGGATGTGATGCTGCAGGCAATCTATCATAATCTGACAGAGGACGGGATGGGGTTGATTACGGTACCTGCTCTGGAGTATATTCTCGAACAGGGGAGTTATTATGAGCTGCTTCGGGATCACCTTGCTTATTATTCCTTTGATACCCTGAGACAATTGCTGGAGCGCAATGGTTTTGCGGTTCTGGAGGAAGAGATGGTGAACCGGGATACTATCTCGGCAATCGTGAAAAAAGTACCCCTGGGGGAGCAGGTGATAAACACTGCCTTTGGGGAGAAGACATTTCCGGGCTCTCTGGCAGAAGGGTATGAGACTACGGCAAAGGAAATGGAAGAGCTGGTGAAGCGGCTGGAGAGGGAGAACAGGACCCTGGCTGTCTGGGGTGCGAGCCATCAGGGCTTTACGCTGGCGGCGACTACGGTTCTGGGAGAAGCGGCGGAATATATGATCGACTCTGCGCCATTTAAACAGGGGCGTTTTGCCCCGGTTTCACATCTGCAGATTGTGGCTCCGGAACATTTCTTCCGGAATCCGGCTGACGTGATTCTGATCGTGGCGCCGGGATATACGGACGAGATTGCCGGGATTATCCGCCGGGAATTCGGCAAAGAGACCGGGATTCTGGCGATCCGCACCAGCCATGTGGAAGAGCTTCATTGAAAACAGGGAGGAATGCCGGGATGGAGCTTACAGGAAAAAGAATTGTGATGACCGGCGCCAGCGGATTTATCGGCCGGCATGTGGCGCAGGAGCTTTTGGCTCTGGGAGCAGAGGTGTATGCCCTGGTGCGGGCCTTTTCGCCGCATCGGACATTGCTGCCGATTCACGAGAGGTTTCATATCGTAGATGGTTCGCTGAAGGATGTACGGCTCTGTGTGGAGGCGGCAGGACAGGCAGATGGCTTTCTCCATTTTGCCTGGGGCGGGGTCAACCGGGAGGAGATCGACTCGCCGGCGGTGCAGGCCGAGAATGTGTCAGATTCTCTGGAGTGTCTGGAGGCGGCAAAAAGGCTGGGCTGCCGGATCTTTATGGACGCCGGTTCGCGGGTGGAATATGGGATTATGGCTGACGGCATCATGGAGGAAAGCCGGGAATGTCATCCGGTCAATGAATACGGGAAGGCAAAGCTGGAATTCTATCAGCAGGCAAGGAGGCTTTGCCGGCAATGGGGGATGACATACTACCATTTGCGTTTCTTCAGTGTATATGGAAGGGGCGATCATCCCTGGTCCATTATCTCTACGCTGGTGAGGGACTTGCCGCAGGGAAAGACGGTTTCTTTAAGCGCCTGCCTTCACCGCTGGAATTTTATGGAGATATCGGATGCAGCCCGCGCGGTGGCTGCGCTGTATGCCGAGAGCTATGGACGGGAGGGGGAGGAGCATGTGATAAATGTTGCCGGCACAGATACACGCAAGCTGCGTTCCTTTGTGGAAGAGATTCACAAGCTGTGCGGAGGGAAGGGAAGGCTGGAGTACGGAACCTTTGTACAGGCAAAGGAGGGTGCGCTTTCTATCTGTCCGGCTGTGGAGGTTTTACAGAGGCTCACCCGGGGAAGCTGGACGGAGCAGGTGACATTTTCTGAGGGGATCCGACGGATGATAGAACAGGTTTGAAAATTGTTTTCTGGAAGATGTGCACCACAGTATGTGGGAAAATGAATTTTCAGACACGTGCCAGGGTGAGGAGATGGCAGGAAAAGACAGATGACCCGCGTTCGGCGGTACGGAGGTTAAGATGAAGACGATCAGTATACTGATACCTTGCTATAATGAAGAAGAAAACGTGGAGCCGATCGCACAGGCGGTGATCGGGGTTCTGGAACAGGAGCTGCCGCAGTATGATTATGAGCTGGTCTTTATAGATAATGACTCTCAGGATAATACGAGGCCGATCCTGCGGCGCATGTGCGGCGAGAATCCTCGGATCAAAGCCATTTTTAATACCAGGAATTTCGGACAGTTCAATTCTCCGTACTATGGGATTCTGCAGGTGACAGGGGACTGTGTGATTGCTATGGTGGCGGATTTTCAGGATCCGGTGGATCTGATTCCCAGATATGTGAAGGCCTGGGAGGAGGGGTACAAGATCGTGATCGGGATTAAGACCAGCAGCCAGGAGAATGCGGTGATGTACTGGCTGCGCAGCTGTTATTACAAGACGATCCGCAGATTGTCCGACGTGGAGCAGATTGAGCATTTCACCGGTTCGGGACTTTATGACCGGGAGTTCATTGAGGTGCTGCGCAGGCTGGACGATCCGACACCGTTTCTGCGGGGGATCGTGGCGGAGCTGGGCTATAAGCGAAAAGAGATTCCCTATGAGCAGCCCAAAAGGCGGGCCGGTAAGACGCATAATAATTTTTACCGGCTGTATGATGCGGCTATGCTGAGTGTTACCTCCTATACGAAGGCAGGGCTGCGTCTGGCTACGTTTGTGGGGGCGCTCAGCTGCATGGCCAGTCTGGCGGTGGCGTTTCTTTACCTGATTATGAAGCTGATCTGGTGGGATCGTTTTCCGGCCGGCATGGCGCCGATGCTTTTGGGGATGCTGTTTTTGGGATCCGTGCAGATCTTTTTTATCGGCATGGTGGGCGAATATGTGCTGTCCATCAATCAGCGGATGATGAAACGGCCTTTGGTGATTGAGGAGGAGCGGCTGAATTTTGCAGAGCCGGCGTCGGGCGGCAGTGAGAGAACACAAGCTTACACGCAGCAAAAACCGGCGCAGGAAACGTCATAAAGTAAATATAAAAAAGGAAATAACAACCAATGAAGTATAAAATAGACGTAGTAAGGATCCGGGAGAATTCCATCACCCTGAATGGCTGGGTGATCGGAAAAACACCTGAGTCGAAGGCTACCTTTCGGGTGGTTGACGAGTCGAAGAGGCCGGTTCGCTTCCGCCATGTAGCTACCCGGCGGGATGATGTCAGTCAGATTTATTATAAGAAGACTTATGATAAGGATTTTGGATTTGATATTCAGTTTCCCTATGAGCGGGGGCGCAGCTATTGGCTTCTGATTCGCTGTGACGGCCGGGAACAGCGGATTCAGTTTAACGAGGAGCTGATTGCCAGACGCGCGAGCGTGGCACATAAGCGTCTGGAAAAGATCCGTGACCTGATGAACATGGAGACCGTACGGGTGGCGTGGGAATTCGGAAAAAAGCATGGGATGAAGGCGCTGTTTCTCAAATCAAAGCATAAATTACAGGGATTGGATAATGATTATGACTATAAGGAATGGTATGATCTGACAAAACCGGATGAGGAGGAGCTGCGCCGGCAGCGTCAGGAGCCATTGCCGGTGCGTCCGCTGCTTTCAATCGTGATTCCTGCCTATAAGACTCCGGAGAAATATCTCCGGGAGATGATGGATTCCATTCTGGCACAGACCTATGATCACTGGGAGGTCTGTGTGGCGAACGGAAGCCCGAAGGGGGAGGGCGGTACGGTAGAGAAGGTCATGAGCTGGTATGCCAAAAAGGACAGCCGTTTTTGCTGGAAGAATCTGGGGGAGAACCGGGGGATCTCCGGGAATACCAACGCGGCGATAGAGATGGCAAAGGGAGATTATATCGTTCTGGCAGACCATGATGATACCTTGCCGGAGCATGCTCTGTATGAGGTGGCGGCCGCGATTGCGGCATATCCGGAATGCGACATGCTTTATTCGGATGAGGACAAGCTGGACATGGACGGCGGTGCGCTGTTTGATCCACATTTCAAGCCGGATTTTAATCCGGATTTGCTGACCAGCGTGAATTATATCTGCCATCTTCTGGCTGTGAAGAGGGAGCTTTTAGAGCAGGTGGGAGGGTTCCGCCACGAATTTGACGGTGCTCAGGATTACGATTTTATTTTCCGCTGCTCGGAGGCAGCGAAGAATATCCGCCATATTCCCAAAGTGCTGTATCACTGGCGGTGTCATCAGGGCTCGACGGCCAGCAATCCGGAGAGCAAGCTGTATGCTTTTGAGGCAGGTTCCCGTGCGATCCTGGCGCATTACGAGCGGTGCGGCATCCCGGCGGAAAAGGTGGAAAAAGGTGTGGATTACGGGATTTACCATACGTTCTTTCCGATCAAAGGAAATCCTCTGGTCTCGGTGATCATTCCCAATAAGGATCATACGGAGGATCTGGATCTCTGCATCCGTTCGATCTTGAAGCGGGCCACGTATCAGAACCTGGAGTTTGTCATTATTGAGAACAACAGCACCAAACAGGAAACCTTTGAATACTATCAGGCGATTCAGGAGGAGCTTTCTCAGGTGCGGGTCGTGACCTGGGAAAGGGAGTTTAATTATTCGGCCATCAATAATTTCGGTGCTTTGCATGCCAGGGGAGAGTATTTTCTGTTTTTGAATAACGATACAGAGATCATCGAGCCGCGGCTGTTTGAGGAGCTGCTGGGATTCTGCCAGCGGGAAGATGTGGGCGTGGCCGGGGCCAGACTTCTGTATCAGGACGATACGATTCAGCATGCCGGAGTGGTAGTCGGCTTCGGGGGGATCGCAGGCCATACCTTTATCGGCCTGCATCAGGCGGAGAACAGCTACTTCCACCGGGCCATGTGCGCGCAGGATTACAGTGCAGTGACAGCCGCCTGCATGATGACAAAGGCAGAGGTATTTCGTGAGGTCGGAGGCTTTACGGAGGAGCTGGCCGTAGCTTTTAATGATATTGATTATTGCATGAAGGTGCGGGCAGCCGGCCTGTTGGTAGTCTATGCGCCCTATGCGCTCATGTACCACTATGAATCCAAGTCCCGCGGGCTGGAGGATACGCCGGAAAAAGTAGCACGGTTTAACCGGGAGATCGCGATCTTTGCCCGCCGCTGGCCGGACATCCTGGCAAAAGGGGACCCCTATTATAATCCCAATCTCACCCTGCGCAAATCTAATTTTGCGCTGCGGGATCTGCTGAAGGAGAAGATCGGGGAACCGTATCAGCTGGAAGTAAAGGTCTGACCGGGGCAGCCGGCAAGCCGGAGAAAGGAATACTGGCGAGTGATGAAAAAAATAACTATTATTATTCCCAATTACAATGGTCTGCAGTTTCTGCCGCCGTGTCTTAACGCGCTGAGTTCTCAGACGTGCCAGGATTTTGAGATCCTGGTGGTGGATAACGGTTCGGCGGACGGCAGTGTGGAGTGGCTGAGGGAGCATGAAATTCCGGCTTTACTGCTTTCGGAAAATACCGGATTTTCCGGTGCGGCAAATGCCGGGCTGCGGGCTGTCAGGACTCCATATGTGATACTGCTGAACAATGATACGGAGGCAGCGCCCTTGTATGTGGAAAAGCTTTTGAAAGCGATCGAGCGATCCCCGCGGATCTTCTCGGTCAGCCCGAAGATGCTTCAGATGTATCATCGGGAGCTGATGGACGATGCGGGGGATATGTACAGCATCATGGGATGGGCGTATCAGCGTGGTGTCGGGCAGGAGGCGGAACGCTATGACCGCCCCTGTCATATTTTTTCTGCCTGCGCCGGGGCTGCGATCTACCGGAGGGAGGTATTCGGGCGTATCGGATATTTTGACGAAATGCATTTTGCTTATCTGGAAGACATTGATGTGGGATATCGTGCCAAAATTGAGGGATACTATAACAGGTATTGCCCGGAGGCTGTGGTGTACCATGTGGGAAGCGGAACCAGCGGCTCGAGGTATAATCCCTTTAAGGTGCGTCTGGCAGCACGCAACAACGTTTATCTGAATTATAAAAATATGCCTCCTCTCCAGCTGCTGATTAACAGTGTGCCGATCCTGGCCGGAGTTGCTGCAAAGTATGTTTTTTTCCGGAAGATCGGTTTTGGAAGAGAGTACCTTGCCGGGGTGTGGGAGGGAATCCGCACGGCCCGCAAGACAAAGAGGGTAATGTACCGCCCGGAAAATCTGGGAAATTATCTGGCGATTCAGTGGGAGCTGATCCTGGGAGCAGTGATTTATGTGTGGGAATTTTCCCGGAGGCAGATGTTAAAAATCAAAAAAATGTCGTAGATTTAAGAGAAATTTAATAGTACAACAGGAAGAATTCGTGTATAATCGTTAGGAACTGTCAGGGGCGTTGACAATCAGGCAGGGTTGACGTCCGTATCCGATTGCTGTAAAGGGGTAACCGTTCAGACAGGTCAGCGCGGTGAACGCGCAGAACTGTCTGAATGGTTACGTAAAGGAAACCATTATGATAAAGGATAACCAAAAGAGATTGAACCGCCTTCATGTTCTGATTGATGCCCTGGTAATTACGGCGGCCTATATCTTGAGCTGGTATATCATCATTGGCAGCGGCTGGTTTCGGGCAGCCAATGAGGTGCTCGGCCCGGAGATTTATCTGGGTGTGCTGGTGATTATCGTACCGGTATATCTGCTGTTATATACGATTTTCCATTTGTTTACGCCTAAGCGGGTGCAGGGGCGAAGACAGGAATTTGCGAACATTTTTAAGGCTAACCTGATTGGGCTTATGCTGTTTGGCATGGTATTGTATCTGGGGGGGAAGAATCCGTATTTCCAGCATTTTTCCCGGATGCTGGTGGTATTCTTCTTTGGAGCGAATATCGTTGCTGAGACTGTGGAGCGGAATTTCATCCGTATCTGCCTGCGTTCGATCCGTTCCAAAGGCTACAACCAGAAGCATGTGCTGCTAATCGGCTACAGCCGGGCAGCGGAGAGCTATATTGACCGGGTGAAGGCGAATCCGGAATGGGGGTATCAGATCCGGGGGATTCTGGATGACCATAAGACCCGGGGAGAGGGATACCGGGGTGTGAAGGTGATCGGCACTACAGAGAATCTGAAGACGATTTTGGATATGAATTTGTTGGATGAGATCGCCATCACTCTCAGTATCCGGGATTATGCCGGCCTGGAAAAGATGGTGGCAGAGTGTGAGAAGTCTGGTGTGCATACCAAGTTCATTCCGGATTACAACCGCTTCATTCCTACCAAGCCTTATACGGAAGATTTGCAGGGGCTGCCGGTGATCAATATCCGCCATGTGCCTCTGAACGATCTGTTAAATGCTACGATCAAGCGTGTTCTGGATTTGTGTGGCGCGGTAGTCGCGCTGATTTTGTTTTCCCCGGTGATGCTTGCTGCGGCGGTGCTGATTAAGCTGACCTCGCCGGGACCTGTAATCTATAGCCAGGAGCGGGTAGGACTGCATAACCGTCCTTTTAAAATGTATAAATTCCGATCCATGGAGGTGCAGTCACCCAATCAGGAGAAAGGGCAATGGACGACAGCACATGATCCGCGGGTGACCCCGGTCGGAAGAGTGATTCGCAAGACCAGTATCGATGAACTTCCACAGCTATTTAATGTGCTGGTGGGTAGTATGAGCCTGGTGGGGCCGCGTCCGGAACGGCCGTTTTTTGTGGAAAGGTTCAAGGAGGAGATCCCCCGCTATATGATTAAGCATCAGGTGCGTCCGGGAATGACCGGCTGGGCGCAGATCAATGGCTATCGGGGAGACACCTCGATTGAAAAACGGATCGAGCATGATCTGTATTATATTGAGAACTGGACGGTAGGTCTGGATTTTAAGATTTTGTTTCTCACAGTGTTCAAGGGTTTTATTAACAAGAATGCCTATTAGGCTTAAGATGAGGTATGTCGCATGAGTCGAGACTATGAAGAATTTAGGAGTCCGGAGCGGAAGAGCCGCCGGGATCCCAGAATGGCCAGGAAGGAAGAACCGGCCAGGAGGATGGGAACCGGAAGACAGACGGGAGCACAGCGGCAGGATTCTGCAAAAAGAAGCGGGCAGACAGGCGGACTGAAGGTGATGAATGACTCTTCGGTGCATCCCGTGTCAAAAAGGGCCGGAGAACGGACCGCATCCTCCGGGCGGAGGACAGCGTCCGTACAGAGCGCGGCGGCATCCGGCAATGCCAGGCAGGTGGGGGGCATTTCTCAGCGCCGGGGGCCAGATATGGCAGGGAAGAGGCGCCGGCGCCGGATCATTGGCATGATTGTGGCGGAGTGCTTTGCTCTGATATTCATTTTCGGGTACGCCTATGTGGCCAGGCTGATGAATCAGGTAAAACGGCCGGTGATTGATATGCAGCAGGTGGAGAACCAGGATCTGGATGTGGTGACGAAGGAAAAGCTGAAGGGCTACTGGACGATAGCCGTTTTTGGCGTAGATGCCCGGGATAATGCCATTGAGCGGGGAACCAATTCGGATGTGAATATTATCTGCAATATCAACCTGGAGACCGGGGAGATCCGGCTGGTTTCTCTGTTCCGGGACACCTATCTGAATATCTCCAAGGACGGATCCTACAACAAGTTTAACCAGGCCTATTTTGTAGGCGGGCCGGAGCAGGCCATGGCGGCGCTGAACCGGAACCTGGATCTGAATATTACGGACTATATGACCTTTAACTGGAAGGCGGTTGCAGATGCGATCAACATTCTGGGCGGCGTGGATGTGGAACTGAGCAAGGCGGAGTTTTATTATATCAACTCCTTTATCACAGAGACGGTGAAGAGCACGGGGGTCGGCTCCCAACAGCTGACACATGCAGGGATGAACCATCTGGATGGTGTGCAGGCAGTGGCTTATGGAAGGCTGCGTTTGATGGATACGGATTTTGCACGGACCGAACGGCAGAGAAAGGTGATCAAGCTGGCATTTGAGAAGGCGAAGGCCGCTGATTTTGAGACTCTGAACCGGGTGCTTGGCACCGTGTTCCCGCAGGTATCCACCAGTCTGTGGGTAGATGACATCTATGTCAGTCTGAAGAATATCAACAAATATCATCTGGGCGAGACGATGGGTTTTCCGGAAGCCCGCGGAGATGCCAACATGGGCAAAAAAGGAGCCTGTGTCATTCCACAGACGTTGGAGACGAATGTGGTGAAACTGCATGAGTTTCTGTTTGGCACAGAGGATTATGCGCCTTCGGAGACAGTAAGGACGATCAGTAAGAAGATCGCCGCTGATTCAGGAATGTATAAGGAAGGAAATTATGTCAAGAGTGTAAATACTGACGGAGGGGTGATTCAGCCGCCTAAGACGAAGGCAGCCGAAACAACGAAAGCGACCGAGGAGGAGGACGACGACCGATACGAGTATATTTCCGTGCTCAATGCGAATGGCAAAAAGGTGAAAAAACGGATTCCGAGAGAGACGGATGAGGATGGAGACTATATTGAGCAGGAGACGGATGAGGACGGGATAGCGACCGGCTGGATGCTGGATGAGGATGGCGAGCTTGTACGTCGCAGAAGCACGGGAAGCAGCAATGCGCCGACCGAAAGCACCTTAGCTGACCGGCCGGGACTCCACCCGACTGAGGCAGAGACGGATGCCAATGGCAATCGGGTTGAGACAGGCAACCGCAATCCGTCTCCGGGCGAGACTACCGAAGCAGGAGAGCCGATGCGGCCGGGACAGTATCCCGGGGATAATCCGCAGCAGCCGAACACCCGTCCCACAAACGGGGCAGACAGACCCGGCACCTTCCAGACAGAAGCCGGAGGGCCTGGCGACCAGGATCCCACGAGAAGTACAGCAGCGGCGAATCCGACGCCGCATCCATCGCCGGGCGGCAATACCACGAATCCGACATCACCGACTGCAGCCGGGAACAATAACGGTCCGGGAGGCAGTCAGGGCTCATCGGATGTTCCCTCGCCGGGAGCTTCTTCGCCAGGGGCTTCTTCGCCGGGCGGAGGCTCACCGGGAGGTGCTGCGCCGGGGGCAGGCGGTTCTCCGATCGATATCGGCAATCAGGTGCCGGGGGGCACGGGCGGCGGTCCTGTGTCAGCACCCGGACAGTGAAAAGATAAGCTGTGTTTCTCGTTTCCTTAAACTTAATGACATTGAGCGTTCACATTTATATTATAATTCCATCACAATTTTATCACAATTCCCGTTTATATTGAGAACATAGCTGAAAAACAGTTTGGTTATGGCTCACATCCAATGTTGTTTAGTTGAGTTTTTCCAGAAGGTACGCTTTGGAAAAAGGAGCGGGAAGAAACCGGAAATGGTCTGCTGCTTTTTCCGGTTTCGGGATCAAGAATTCCTAAAATTCCCGATTTTTGCTAAAAACGAAACGAAAATCCACAAACTCGCTTCGCTCAGACAGAGTGGATTTTCGTTTCAACGCAAAACTCAGGAATTTAAGGACTTCCAAATCCCTGCAAAGTCAAAATCATCAGACCATTTCCGGTTTCTTCCCGCTCCTTTTTCCAAAGCTGAGGATCCCTTTGCTTAAACTAAATAACATCGGTTCACACCCAGGTTCAGTCAGTTAAGCGTTTTCCTTGGCTGAATATTCCGAGTGAGAAACGGAATGACGCTGATCTGTGAACTTAGAGGCGAGGTGCAGCAAAGATTTGTGAAAGGAAAGGGGATTGTGATTATGTACGAGGATGAGAGAAATTATAGAGCAGGAGAAGGAAAAGAGAATTTCGGAACCGACAAAGAACAGAAGACTCCGGCAGAACAGGCCAGGTCAGAAGCTGATTTTTGGGGACAGAAAACGCAGGATGAATACCGGAGTGATCCGCAGGCGGGCTGGAGCCGTCAGGAAAGCTATGGAGGGCAATGGCAGAATCAGGATTGGCAGAGCAGCCAGAAGACACAGTACAACCGGATGAATATGTCTCATATTCCGCCGGAGCCGGTCAGGACACCGGGGAAGAAAAGTCCCATGGCCATGAAGGTGGCGGGGATTGCGGCAGGGGCGCTGTTGTTTGGCACCATTGCCGGAGGAACCATGTTAGGTGTGAATACAGCAGGGGAATACCTGAAAGCGCAATATGGACCTAAGGAACAGACGCAGGCCAGCCTGGCGGTGGCAGAACCCCGGACAGCAGAGGCAGAGGAAGGGAATAGCGGCAGGAAAGCAGAGGCTATGCCGGCATTGCAGATGGATGTGTCTTCGATTGTGGAGGCATCGATGCCGTCTGTGGTGGCGATCACCAACACCATGGTACTGGAACAGAGAACCTGGTTCGGATCCAGTCAGCGTTATGAAGTGCCAAGCAGCGGATCCGGTATTATTGTGGGGCAGAATGATGATGAGCTGCTGATTGTGACGAACAATCATGTGGTAGAGGATTCCAAGGAGCTGACCGTTACCTTTATTGATGAGTCTTCCGTAGCTGCCGCGATTAAGGGAACAGATTCCGAGAATGACCTGGCAGTGATTGCGGTGCCGCTTTCCTCAATTGAGTCAGAAACTATGGGACAGATCAAGATCGCTACTCTGGGAGATTCTGATTCGCTGAAAGTGGGCGAAGGCGTGATTGCGATTGGAAATGCCCTGGGCTATGGTCAGTCAGTGACTGTCGGCTATGTAAGCGCCAAGGACCGTGAGGTCAGGGCTCAGGATTCAACCAGCAGGAATTTGCTTCAGACCGACGCCGCGATCAATCCCGGCAACAGCGGCGGAGCTTTGCTGAATATGCGGGGAGAGGTGGTCGGAATCAACGCAGCCAAATATTCTTCCACTGAGGTAGAGGGAATGGGATATGCGATTCCGGTCTCCAAGGTACAGGATATTATCAGCGATTTGATGAACCGCAAGACCCGTGTGGAGATTGAAGAGGGCCGGCAGGGCTATCTGGGAATACAGGGAACGAATATTGACGATATGGCAGCTGCTTCCTACGGGATGCCCAGAGGTGTCTATGTTTATAAAATTGTAGAAGGCGGCGCAGCAGCGAATTCCGATTTACGGGAAAAGGATATCATCACCAAATTTGACGGACAGACTATCCGTTCCATGGCAGACCTGCAGAAGATGCTGACCTATTATGAGGGGGACAGTACGGTGGATTTGACTGTCTGTTCTCTGGAGAACGGAGAATACGTGGAGCGGACTGTGGAGATTAAGCTGGGGTATCGGCCTAAGGAAGAAACGAATTAAAATTAAGGGTGCTTTTCACGGGGGTTCCGGGAGGTACGCTCTGGAAAAAGGGTTCCCCGGATTGCGAGTTTCCATGCATCCTGCAAACGCAATCCGGGGGAACCCTTTTTCCAGAGCTGATAGCTGCCTGCCTCGAAAGAAGTACTTTCTGAAAAGCAACGATAATCATTACTGTTCAAATTTGATGTCAATTTAGGAAATAGTTATCCATTTTATATAATATTACTCGATCAACCAATGTCGTTCTGTTCATAGCTGAGAATATTCAGCCTTGGAATAACTTAGGCAACGGAAAGACAAAGACCTGCAAGAGGAATGCAAGTTCTGCTTGCATTTTTGGAAAAATAGAAATATAGTAGAAACAGGGAGAATACTCAGAGTGCCCGGAAGGGTGCCCTGAGTATTTGCTGATGATGGAAAGAGAGGAATCGTCTGACCGGTTGGAACGGTTAGGAAAAGGTGAGGTGACAGGGTGGAAGAGAAAGATAGGAGACTGGAGTCGCAAACGGAGCATAATGAGAACGGAAAGGACAACGAGCAGGATTACGAGAAAATCTGTTATATCTGCCGCCGGCCGGAGAGTAAGGCCGGTTCCATGATCGTTATGCCGGGAAATATGTGTCTGTGCCATGACTGCATGCAGAAAACATTTGATTCTGTGATGGGAGGGAATCTTGATTTATCCAAGATTGATTTTTCCCAGCTTTCGGGAATGCCGTTTATGAATCTGAATTTTGTTCCGGTCGGGAATGGAGGAGATGGAGAGCAGGTACAGATTCCCCGGCGTCAGCAGGTGAAAAAAAAGAAAAAGGAAAACACAGGACCGGCATTTGAACTGAAAGATATTCCGGCGCCGCATGTGATTAAGCAGCGTCTGGATGAATATGTGGTTGGACAGGATCAGGCAAAGAAGGTCGTCTCGGTTGCTGTCTATAATCATTATAAGCGGGTCTATGCGGACAGCGTCAGGCGTGCGGGCAAGAGAGCTGCGGACAGTGAGGGGGAAGAGGTGAGCATCGAAAAGTCCAATATTTTAATGATCGGGCCGACCGGGAGCGGCAAGACCTATCTGGTGCGGACCCTTGCCCGGCTGTTGGATGTGCCTTTGGCGATTGCCGATGCCACCTCGCTGACAGAGGCGGGATATATCGGGGATGACATTGAGAGTGTGGTCTCCAAGCTTCTGGCAGCAGCCGGCAATGATGTGGAGCGTGCAGAGCATGGGATTATTTTTATTGATGAGATTGACAAGATTGCGAAAAGGCAGGAGACCAATACCCGGGATGTGAGTGGAGAATCCGTTCAGCAGGAGCTTTTGAAGCTTCTGGAAGGAAGCCGGGTGGAGGTGCCGGTGGGCTCGAATCAGAAGAATGCGCTCACTCCCTTAAAGACTGTGAATACGGATCATATTCTGTTCATTTGCGGCGGTGCATTTCCGGATTTGGAGCGGATCATCCGGAAGCGTCTGAACAAGGCCTCTTCCATGGGCTTTGGGGCTGAGCTTAAGGACAAATATGAGGAGGATCCGGATATTCTACGCCATGTGACGAATAAAGATCTGAGGGAATTCGGGATGATTCCGGAGTTTTTGGGAAGGCTTCCGGTGACAGTGACTTTGGGAAGGCTGACGGAAACGCTGCTGGTCAGGATTCTGAGAGAGCCGAAAAATGCCATTCTCAAGCAGTATGAGAAGCTGTTGGAGATGGATGAGGTGAAGCTGGTGTTCGAGGAGGAAGCGCTGGAATGGATTGCGAAAGAGGCAATCAAGAGAGATACCGGAGCAAGGGCACTGCGGGCGATTTTGGAAGAATATATGTTGGATATCATGTATGAGATTCCCAAGGATCCGAATATCGGATCCGTGATAGTGACGCGGCCTTATCTGGAGAAGAGCGGGGGACCGTTGATTCAGATGAGAGGGTGAAAAGTCCAGAAGAACAGACTGCTGCAAAATAACGGATTTTACAGCAGTTTTCTTTTTTATTCGAGATCCCGCAGAAAGGTCTGGTAAAGATTCAGGGTTCCATAGCCCCAGATGGGATTGGGATAGGAAAATGCGGGATTGCGGTCAGCGCCTCGGATCAGCATGGAAGAGATGGAAGTATTGCTCAGACCGATCCGATTGCCGTTTGTAATGCCCCAGGTAAAAATATCGGCAATGGCTCCGGCAGCGACCGCTGCAGCAACGGAGGAACCGGAGCGGCGGGTAAAACGAAGTTCGCTTTCAACAGAGCTTCCCACGGCAGGTCCCTGGACATCCACACCAGGTGCTGCCAGATCCGGTTTTACACGGCCGCTGGGGGTGTAACCGCGGCTGCTGTGGATATAAATGCTGTTGTTGCCGTGATTATAGGCAGCGACGGTGAGAGGCATATCGGCATTGCCGGGATCCATGGTAGTGTTATTGGGATCCGGACGCAAAAATACCGTATTATCGGAAAGAAAGCCGTGCATAGGCAGCCAGACATGGAAGTGTCCGGTGAGAAAAAGCGTCGGATACACACGGATTCTCCAGATTCCCGAGGAGGGAGTCTCAAAGCGCAGGAAGATCAGCTGGCTGCCAGATCCGATTTCAAAGTTCTGGTAGCTGACAGTAAGGACAGTGGAATCCAGACGGAAGGGAATGACGGTTTCCGTTCCCAGTGTCAGGGCAATGCGGTTGATGACCTCACCGGAAGGAGAGATAATTCCGACCGTATAGAGTTCTGGCTGCTGGGACCACAGTTCCATGCAGAATCCGGTATCGTCGGCGCCTACCCGGAGTTCGACATCCTCGAATTCCTGTTCCGGGGTCATATGTCCCAGGAAATGATGGTGATAGCCCATTTCATTGCCGGCGCCGGCGACAATGGCAAGCCCCAGATAGCCGTTGAGGTTGGACAGCTGCTGACCAAGAGGGCTGTTGCCTTCATGGCTGCCCTGGTTCGTACCGACGCCCAGATAGATGACCAGGGGAAGCTGGTAGAGGTTAGCCACGCTCAGAAGATAGCTGACAGCTGCCATAATATCATTTTCCTGAAATACCGGATCCTCGGTGTGTACCAGAAAAAAATCGCGCAGATATTGTTTGGCAGGCTTGAGCTTAACTACAGCAAGAGATGCCATAGGGGCAGCGCCAGAAAAGGGAACCGGGCGGTCAATGCGGTTGCCGGCTGCCACTCCGGCCATAAAGGTGCCGTGACCGTCCGTATCACGGCTGGGAACGACAAGGAAGGGATCCTCGGCATTCAGAGCCTCATTGAGCTGAGCCTGTTCGTATACAGTTCCATAGAAGGGCTGAAAACCAGCGATCTCCGGAGGCATTTCTCCGCTGTCGATCGACTGATCCCAGATATTCAGGATTCGGCTGGTGCCATCGGAATTGCGGAACAGAGGATTGGTATAATCAATTCCGGTATCAATGATACCCAGGATGACTCCGCTGCCGTCGGCGCGCAGAGCCGGCTGGTCAAATACTGGCAAGATTCCGCTGCTTTCTACAACAGTGGTGTCCAAAAGACCGAATAATTTGGGAATACTGCTGTAAGGGTACCGGGAAAAACTCAATGGTTCCGCATTGCTTTTTTGGGTATGGATCACCGCAAATTCCTTGGAGATAAAGTTGATGCATTGAGTTTTGGCCAACTCATAGAATTGCTCTATGGAACGGGAGGAGTAGTGGAGGATGAAATCCATGTAATCCTCAGAAGCGGGAGAATATTGACAAGAGGGCATGAAGACTCCGATCGGA
The DNA here is from genome assembly GCA_910575255.1 of Lachnospiraceae bacterium. Lineage (GTDB taxonomy): Bacteria > Bacillota > Clostridia > Lachnospirales > Lachnospiraceae > Brotaphodocola. The sequence goes on from CAJTEM010000006.1 coordinate 74,375, forward strand.
TTCCTTTAAAATAAGAATATGAGGGAGAGGATGTATTTGACCGTTGTCCGGGGAAATAGTATAATACAGGTACGGAATGAGAGAATATGCAAGAATCGTAACGAATAAAACGGAGGGATTATTATGATGTATGCCGGATTGACAGCCCTGGTGACAGGAGCGGATTTGCTGTTGAAACAGAGGGTGGAGGCACAAAAGGAGGGAGATTTCCCGAGGCCTCTGGCAGGAACAAAGGATCGGATATGGGTTTATCGCAATCATAATGCGGGATTCCCGTTCGGTTTTATGGAGGAAAATGAGGAACTGGTGAAGACGATGCCTCTGGTGCTGACATCGGTTCTGGCCGGGGAACTTTTGGCGATGAGAAATGAGAAGGGGAAAAAGATACGTAAGCTGGCAATGGCCATGATGATCGGCGGCTCTCTGAGTAATCTGTATGACCGGTATATACGGGGATATGTGGTGGATTACTTCAGCCTGCGTTTCGGGCCTTTGAAGGAAGTGGTGTTTAATCTGGGAGATATCTTTATTCTGCTGGGGGCGGTCCTGCAGTCCGTATGTGTTATGACGGAAGGGATAAAGAAGGAGAAAAAGGAAAAGGAAGAGAAATGCGTACAGCGGAAAGTGGCAATTGACAAGTTTGAGGAAATATTGTAGAATCGGTAGCAATTATAATTTGGAAGGAGATTAATGTAATTTTATGTTAGACTCAGGAGACAGTACGGGCATACAGATCTGTACAGTTGTTGTGCTGCTTTGCCTTTCGGCTTTTTTCTCTTCAGCGGAGACGGCTCTTACTACAGTCAACCGCATGCGGGTGCGGACCCTGGCGGAGGCGGGGGACAAACGGGCGCTCACCCTTACAAAGGTGATCGAAGAACCAGGGAAAATGCTGAGCACGATTCTGGTGGGCAATAATATTGTAAATCTGTCGGCATCCTCTTTGATGACGACCCTGACACTGCAGATCTTCGGCAGCAAAGCCGTGGGTGTGGCAACCGGTATCCTGACACTGTTAATTCTGGTTTTTGGAGAGATTTCTCCGAAAACGCTGGCGACGATTCATTCAGAACGGCTGGCACTGCGGTATGCCGGCATCATCTATGTTCTGATGACACTGCTGACGCCGGTGATTTTTTGCATCAATCAACTTTCGCTGGGGTTTTTGCTGCTTTTGCGGGTAGATCCCAACAAGAAGCAGGAGGCTATCACAGAGGATGAGCTGCGCACCATCGTGGAGGTAAGCCACGAGGAGGGTGTGATCGAGTCGGAAGAGAAGAAGATGATCAACAATGTGTTTGACTTCGGAGACTCGGTGGCAAAGGATGTGATGGTACCCCGGATCGATATGGTGATGGTGGATGTGGACACTACCTTTGAGGAACTGATGGAGATCTTCCGTCAGGAGAAGTTCACCCGTTTTCCGGTGTATGAGGGGACTACGGATAACGTGATCGGCATCATTAATGTGAAGGATATTCTTCTGGCAGAACATCGGACAGAAGAGGGAACTTTTGCCATACGTGATTTTCTGCGTCAGCCGTTGTACACTTATGAGTATAAGAAGACGGCGGAGCTGATGGTAGAGATGCGCAAGACCTTTAACAATTTTATCATTGTATTGGATGAGTATGGGGCTACGGCAGGCATGGTGACTCTGGAGGATATGCTGGAGGAGATTGTCGGTGAGATTCGGGACGAGTATGACGAGGACGAGGAGGATGCGGTGAAGATGATCGCAACTGATGAATACCTGGTCAGCGGCTCGACCAAGCTGGACGATCTCAACAGCTGGCTGGACCTGAAGCTGGAATCCGAGGATTATGATTCTATCGGCGGGCTGGTGATCGGTCTTTTGGACCATCTTCCCGAGGCAGGAGAAGAGGTCAGTCATGAGGGGCTGCGTCTGGTAGTGGACAGCGTGGAGAAGAACCGGATCGAAAAGATCCACCTGTATATCCTGAGTGATGAGGAGAAGGAAGCAGGGGAGACTGATGATAAGGACAGGGAAGAACATCAGGGGAAGGATGAAGCGGTCAGGACAGAAAGCCAGGCATCCTGAGGACGGGACCGGAGATAAGAAAGGAGAGGGATGTTCAGCTGAACATCCCTCCTGCGGTTCCGCCCACGGCGCAGCAGGCAAGCACGGTGGCGGCCCGGGTGAGATCCGGCACCGGCACGGTCTGCCGGTTCATCAGCCAGGAGATGGCAAAGAGCACGGCGAAATACAGAATGCCCGTGAGCATTCCCCAGAAGAATCTGCGGGACAATGCCGCCTTGCCGGCCAGGAAGCCGCCGAAGAGGCAGGCGATCACATAGACTCCGTATACGGCGGCATCAATCTGCGCTTCCCCCAGTTTCAGCTTGTAGAGAGCAAAGGAAAGGATCAGAAGAAGCACCCCGGACAGCAGATAGGCCGCGAGCAGAGAGCGTAAAAGTACTTTAGAGCCGGAAACATTCATAAGAAATCCTCTTTTTTACAGGTTTGTTCCATTTTATTCCCATGAATTTGAAAAAATTCCCTTGACAGCATTTTATAATGTAGATATAATGGTGAGGCGTGCAAAAAACACGTTGTATTTTTTTGTGTGCAAAAAGCTGAAGACTTACAGCAACCAACAGACAATATCACAGGAGGTGAAACGGAATGCCAACATTTAACCAGTTAGTCAGAAAGGGAAGACAGACATCGGTGAAGAAGTCTACGGCACCGGCTCTGCAGAGAGGCTACAACTCTTTACGCAAGCGTGCTACCGATATCTCCTCCCCGCAGAAGAGAGGCGTCTGCACAGCGGTGAAGACCGCTACCCCGAAGAAGCCGAACTCCGCACTCCGTAAGATTGCGAGAGTACGTCTTTCCAACGGAATCGAGGTTACCAGCTATATCCCCGGAGAGGGACACAATCTGCAGGAGCACAGCGTGGTGCTGATCCGCGGCGGAAGAGTTAAGGATCTGCCCGGTACCAGATATCATATTATCAGAGGTACTCTGGATACCGCCGGCGTTGCCAACCGCAAGAAAGCCCGTTCCAAATATGGCGCGAAGCGGCCGAAAGCTGCTAAGAAGTAAGAAACTGTGGCGATAGGCAAAATCATCACAGCCAGGCTGCAGGAAAGCAGTGAATGAAGTACCACTAACGGCAGTAAAGTGACTGTAGTGCCGGTGATATTGACCTGTGGGTTGCAGGAATAGATCAAACGACCGAGCACGAACACATTTTATGGAAACATGTGAGTACCGATGATTTAATCCATTGAATGATTAAGGAGGGAAGTAACGTGCCACGTAAAGGACATATTCAGAAAAGAGATGTATTGGCGGATCCTTTATACAACAACAAGGTTGTGACCAAGCTGATCAACAACATTATGCTGGACGGCAAGAGAGGGATTGCCCAGAAGATCGTATACGGTGCATTTGCCCGTGTGGAAGAGAAGACCGGAAAGCCGGCAGTAGAGGTTTTCGAGGAAGCAATGAACAACATTATGCCGGTCTTGGAGGTAAAAGCCAAGAGAATCGGCGGCGCCACCTATCAGGTGCCGATCGAGGTCAAGCCGGAGAGACGTCAGACCCTGGCGCTTCGCTGGATCACCATGTTCTCCCGCAAGAGGAATGAGAAGACCCAGGAGGAGAGGCTGGCGAACGAGATTATGGACGCTGCCAACAACACAGGCGCATCCGTGAAGCGGAAAGAAGATATGCATAAGATGGCAGAGGCTAACAAGGCCTTCTCCCATTTTAGATTCTAATAGGAGGACAAAGCTTTGGCTGGAAGAGAATATCCGTTAGAGAGAACCAGGAATATCGGAATTATGGCTCACATCGATGCCGGTAAGACCACATTGACCGAGCGCATTCTGTATTATACTGGCGTAAACTACAAAATCGGTGATACTCATGAAGGTACTGCAACCATGGACTGGATGGCCCAGGAGCAGGAGCGCGGGATCACCATCACTTCTGCGGCCACGACTTGTCACTGGACCCTGCAGGAGAACTGCAGACCGAAGGAGGGGGCTCTGGAGCATCGGATCAATATTATCGATACTCCCGGACACGTGGATTTCACGGTTGAGGTAGAGCGTTCCCTGCGCGTGCTGGACGGCGCTGTCGGCGTGTTCTGTGCCAAGGGTGGTGTGGAGCCGCAGTCAGAAAATGTATGGCGTCAGGCAGACACCTACAATGTACCCCGTATGGCATTCATCAATAAGATGGATATCCTGGGAGCAAACTTTTTCGGCGCCGTGGATCAGATCCGGGAGCGTCTGGGCAAGAATGCGATCTGCCTGCAGCTGCCGATCGGCAAGGAAGATGAGTTTAAGGGCATCATTGACCTGTTTGAGATGAAGGCCTATATCTATAATGACAATAAGGGCGAGGATGTCTCTATCGTGGACGTGCCGGAGGATATGGCGGTAGATGCCGAGCTGTATCGTACGGAGCTGGTAGAGAAGGTGTGCGAACTGGATGATGACCTGATGATGATGTATCTGGAGGGCGAGGAGCCGTCTGTTGAGGATATGAAGCGGGTTCTGAGAAAGGCCACCTGCGAATGTACCGCAGTGCCGGTATGCTGCGGCAGCGCTTACCGGAATAAAGGTGTCCAGAAGCTTCTGGATGCTGTGCTGGAATATATGCCGGCGCCCACGGATATCCCTGCAATCAAGGGCGTGGATATGGATGGCAATGAGATCGAGCGCCATTCTTCGGATGAGGAACCCTTCTCGGCTCTGGCATTTAAGATTATGACGGATCCCTTTGTGGGAAAGCTGGCTTTCTTCCGGGTATATTCCGGAACCTTGAATTCCGGTTCCTATATTCTGAATGCGACGAAGAACAAGAAAGAGCGGGTGGGCCGTATCCTGCAGATGCATGCCAACAAGCGGCAGGAACTGGATAAGGTTTATTCCGGGGATATCGCGGCAGCGGTAGGCTTTAAGCTGACGACTACCGGTGATACCATCTGCGACGAGCAGCATCCGGTGATTCTGGAATCCATGGAATTTCCGGAGCCGGTTATTGATATCGCGATCGAGCCTAAGACCAAGGCCGGCCAAGGCAAGATGGGTGAGGCGCTGGCCAAGCTGGCAGAGGAGGATCCGACCTTCCGTGCCAGGACTGATCAGGAGACCGGACAGACTATCATTTCCGGTATGGGCGAGCTGCATCTGGAGATCATCGTAGACCGTCTGCTGCGTGAGTTTAACGTAGAGGCGAATGTGGGCGCTCCCCAGGTTGCTTATAAGGAGACCTTCACCAAGGCAGTGGAGGTGGACAGCAAGTATGCCAGACAGTCCGGAGGACGTGGTCAGTACGGACACTGTAAGGTACGCTTTGAGCCGATGGATGCCAATGCAGAGGAAGTCTTTAAGTTCGAGTCTGCAGTGGTTGGCGGTGCGATTCCAAAGGAATATATCCCGGCGGTAGGCGAGGGTATTGAGGAGGCTTCCAAGACCGGTGTGCTGGCAGGCTTCCCGGTACTGGGCGTGAAGGCAACTGTATTCGACGGTTCCTACCATGAGGTTGACTCCAGTGAGATGGCATTTAAGATTGCCGGCTCCATGGCATTTAAGGATGCGATGCAGAAGGCTGGTTCCATCCTGCTTGAGCCGATCATGAAGGTGGAAGTGACCATGCCCGAGGATTATATGGGTGACGTGATCGGGGATATCAACTCCCGGCGCGGACGCATCGAGGGAATGGATGATCTGGGCGGCGGCAAGATCGTGAGAGCGTTCGTACCGCTTTCCGAGATGTTCGGCTATTCCACTGACCTGCGTTCCAAGACTCAGGGCCGCGGCAATTACTCTATGTTCTTTGAGAAGTATGAGCCGGTTCCGAAGTCTGTGCAGGAGAAGATTATTGCTGAGCATAAGCACTAAGTAGTTGGAAAATAGGCTTGAAAAACTTGCGTAAATCGCATATAATAAGGACAGCCTATATATAAAGGAAAGCCCATTGTGGCCAAATTAAGGAGGACGTTTTAAAATGGCAAAAGCAAAGTTTGAAAGAACCAAACCGCATTGTAACATCGGTACCATCGGCCACGTTGACCATGGTAAGACCACACTGACCGCTGCTATCACCAAGACCCTGCATGAGAGAAAGGGTACCGGTGAGGCTGTGGCATTTGAGAACATTGATAAGGCTCCGGAAGAGAGGGAGCGTGGTATCACCATCTCTACTGCCCATGTTGAGTACGAGACTGACAACAGACACTATGCACACGTTGACTGCCCAGGACATGCTGACTACGTTAAGAACATGATCACCGGCGCTGCTCAGATGGACGGCGCTATCCTGGTAGTTGCTGCTACCGACGGTGTTATGGCTCAGACCAGAGAGCACATCCTGCTGTCCCGCCAGGTTGGCGTTCCCTATATCGTTGTATTCATGAACAAGTGCGATATGGTTGACGATCCGGAACTGCTGGAGCTGGTTGACATGGAGATCCGTGAACTGCTGAACGAGTATGAGTTCCCGGGTGATGACACCCCGATCATTCAGGGTTCTGCCCTGAAGGCTCTGGAGGATCCGTCCAGCGAGTGGGGCGACAAGGTACTGGAACTGATGGATGCGGTTGATTCCTGGGTTCCGGATCCGCAGCGTGAGACCGATAAGCCGTTCCTGATGCCTGTAGAGGATGTATTCACCATTACCGGTCGTGGTACGGTTGCTACCGGTCGTGTGGAGCGTGGTACTCTGCATCTGAATGACGAGGTTGAGATCGTTGGTATCAAGGAAGAGACCAGAAAGACGGTTGTTACCGGTATCGAGATGTTCCGTAAGCTTCTGGATGAGGCTCAGGCCGGCGATAACATCGGCGCTCTGCTTCGTGGTGTCCAGAGAACTGAGATCGAGCGTGGCCAGGTTCTGGTAAAACCCGGCTCTGTAAAGTGCCATCACAAGTTCACCGCTCAGGTGTACGTTCTGACCAAGGACGAGGGCGGCCGTCATACTCCGTTCTTCAACAATTATCGTCCGCAGTTCTACTTCAGAACAACTGACGTTACCGGCGTTTGCGAGCTGCCGGCCGGCACCGAGATGTGCATGCCTGGTGACAACGTAGAGATGAGCGTAGAGCTGATCCATCCGGTAGCTATGGAGCAGGGTCTCCGTTTTGCTATCCGTGAGGGCGGCAGAACCGTTGGTTCCGGCAGGGTTGTTTCTATTGTTGAGTAATTGAAAGAGATATAGTAAATTCAAGGCTTCCAAGAGTATTCTTGGGAGCCTTTTCACGTGGCGGCTTTTTCGGGTAGCTTTGGACCGGTGCATGAAATCCGAAATGCCGTAGGCGCATATTAATTGATCAGATCAGGCCTTTGATGAATGATGGTCTGGGTTAATTCCAAAAAGGTAGAAACGATAGGGGAAAGCACTGTGCCGCTACGGGTTGCAATGGAGATGGAACGGGTAGGGTATCCTTCCAGATATTTGATTACTGCTTTATGGGGGTAAGTGTTTAAAATCAGTTTGGGAAGGATGGTACAGCCCAGACCATTCTCGGCCATAGCCAATAAAGCAAGATCATCGTGCATGGTGAAAGCCACAGAAGGAGTAAAATTATATTTATGACACAGACGGAGAATATCTATGTTCTTTCCCTCGGTAGGCATTAAAAAAGGTATTTCATTCAACTGCCGGAACATGATAGGGGAATCGAAAGATGCCAGTGGATGGTCAGGCGGAAGTACCAGACACAGGGAATCATCAAACAGATGAATCTGATTCAGTCCTGGCGAGTTAGAACTGCAGACAAAGCAGCAGTCCGTAATGCCATCTACAAGAAACTGCTCCACCTCAGAATAGCTTCCTTCGCCGGTCAGCATTTCAAGCTGTACCTTGGGATAAAGCTGATGAAATTGGCCTATAATAATGGGAAGAAGCATAATGGATATGCTTGTAAACGTACCAACCTTAAGAGAACCGATCTGCATTCCGATAATAGAGTTAGCAGTAGCCAGGATTTTATCTTCACATGAAATAGCTTCGCGGATATAAGGCAGAAGCAATTTCCCCTCAGTGGTTAGCCTGGTACCGGAATGGTCACGATGTAATATTTTGATTCCAAGATCTTCTTCTATAGACTTTATCTGGTGACTGGCTCCGGATTGCGTGTACCCAAGCTCTGATGCGGCTCTTGTCAGATTTCCCAATTCAATTGCCTTGATCAGAAGCCGGTATTTATTGGTATTCATAGAAGTCTCTCCTTGTAATGATATGATTATGAGATTATTATTATTCTTTCACGGAATAGGGTGGATGTCAATAGAAAATATGAAATTACATTAAAAAAAGTAATGGAATTAAGGAAAAATATGAATTTTACATATGTACTAAAGTAATATATAATAACGATAGAAAGAACGAAAAATACATTCATTGCACAAAAAGAATGTATTTTATCTTTAAAACACGAAAATGGGACAAGGAGGTTAAAAATGGGCAAAGATATGGGGAGATATATTGTCAAACGTGTTCTGATTGCGGCAGTGACGCTTCTGGCAATTACGTTTTTGCTTTTTTTATTAATGGATTTGCTGCCGGGGTCACCATTTAATAATGAAAAGCTAAATGAAGCGCAGAGAGCGCTCCTGGAACATAAGTACGGTCTGGATAAGCCATTTTTTGTCCGGTATTGGATTTATTTGAATAATCTGCTGCATGGAAATTTTGGTATATCGTATGTGATAGCGGTTGACCAGCCGGTGTCAGGCATGATGGCCAGCCGGCTGCCGATTACCATTCGTATGGGCGTTCAGGCTATGCTGATCGGCGTGGTGGTGGGACTGATTTTTGGAATTATTGCCGCGCTGAAGAAAAACACTTGGATTGATACGATTGCAACAATATGCTCAGTAATCGGATTCAGCGTACCTGCTTATGTGTTTGCGCTGTTTTTGGTATTTTTCGCTGCATTTAAAATGGGATGGTTTCCGATTCGCTTCGCAATTGATCAGCCGGTCTTTTCCAGTATTCTTCCCACATTATCGTTGTCCGCTTATATCATAGCGACTATGGCGCGGTACGCAAGATCAGAAATGATCGAATGTTTGAGCAGCGATTATATTACGCTTGCGAAAGCAAAGGGCATCAGCGAGCAGAAAGTGATTATACGGCATGCGCTGCGCAATACCCTGGTTCCAATTATTACGGTGGTTTCCCCTCTCATGATCGGACTGATTACGGGAAGCGTGGTAGTAGAACAGATTTTTGGAGTTCCAGGACTTGGTCAGATGCTTCTTTCCGGCGTACAGAATAATGATTATAACGTGATCATGGCGGTGGCGCTGGTGTATAGTTTTTTGTATATTGTGATTATGCTGGTAGTTGATGTACTATACGGATTTATAGATCCGAGGATTCGTGTATCTGGAGGTAAAGCCTAATGCAGGATATGAATTTGAATATACCGGATGTTCCGGCAGAGAAGCTGACATTGGTACATAGGGACCCTTCGGATTTCCATGAGATTTCTGAAGTATACGAGAACACATCCTACTGGAAAGATGCGGCGTTAAAGATGCTTCACAACAGAGGCGCCATGGTGGGGATTTTTATGATCGTGGGAATTATTCTGTTTGCGGTGTTTGCTCCGATTGCATCGGCCAGAACCTATGATGAAGTGATACTGGAGCATAATTTTCTTCCTCCCAGAATACCGGTTCTTGAGAACTTTGGTATTTTCGATGGTGTGAGGGATGGAGTAGACGTTTACGCACAGCGTGAAATTCCGGAAAACGTTTATTATTATTTTGGGACAGACTCCCTGGGAAGGGATCTGTGGACAAGGCTTTGGAATGGAACCAGGCTTTCTCTTTTAATCGCAGTGATTGCGGTGGTAATCGATCTGGTCATTGGGATGAGCTACGGATTGGTTTCAGGGTATTTTGGAAAAACTGTGGACTTTCTGATGCAGCGTTTTGTTGAAGTGTTAAATGGGATTCCTCAGGTGGTTCTGGTCACGCTGTTTGCGCTTGTTCTGGAGCCAGGCATTTCCTCAATTATCCTGGCGCTTCTGGTAAGCGGGTGGATTCCTATGAGCAGAGTGGCGAGGGCGCAGATGCTCAAGCAGAAGGGCCAGGAATATGTACTTGCTTCTCACACCCTGGGAACCAACAGCCGCAAAACAATTTTTGGAGAGATTGTCCCCAATGTTCTCGGACAGGTGGTCACCATGAGCATGTTCTCCATTCCAAGCGCGATTTTTACGGAGTCGTACCTTTCCTATATCGGTCTTGGAGTGAGAGCGCCTATGGCTTCACTGGGCTCTTTGGTGAGCGATGGATACAGTTCGTTTCTGTCCTATCCGTACCTGGTGATCGCGCCGGTGACGGTTCTGGCTATATTGATGATCAGCTTTAATCTGTTTGCGGATGGGCTGCGGGATGCAGTTGATCCGACTATGAAAGAGATGTAGGAGGGAATGAAAGGGTGGAGCGGGAGAGAGTTTTATCAATTAGAGATCTGGAAATTTCCTTTGATACGGTGCATGGAAAGGCTGCCGCAATCCGTGGAATGCGGTTTGATCTGTATAGAGGGGAAACGGTAGCCATTGTAGGGGAAAGCGGAAGCGGCAAGTCCGTTACCATGAAGGCGGTTATGGGCATCATCAGTAATAACCAGCATATTGATCATGGTTCCATCCGATACAGTTGGTGGGATGAGAAGGGACAGAAACGGACCGTAGATATTGCGAAGATGTCGGAACGGGATGTGCGCAGTAAAATATGCGGCCGCCATATTTCTATGGTATTCCAGGACTCCATGACGTCGCTTAATCCTACCGTTACCATTGGAAACCAGATTATAGAAGGAATGTTAGAGCACTATAAGCTGAGCCGGGAGGAAGCGAAAGGGCGGGCGATTAAGCTTTTGGAAGATGTCGGAATCAAAAATCCGGAAAAGCGGTTTAAGCAATATCCTCACCAGCTTTCCGGAGGAATGTGTCAGAGAGTAGGCATCGCGATTGCGCTGGCTTGTGATCCGGACGTGCTGATCTGCGATGAACCTACCACGGCGCTGGATGTTACGATTCAGCTGAAAATACTGAATCTGATTAAAAAACTTCAGAAGGAGAAGCAGATATCGGTTGTCTATATTACTCATGATCTTGGCGTTGTAGCAAAGGTGGCGGATTATGTGTGCGTGATGTACGCCGGCAGGATTATTGAAAAAGGAAGCGTAGAGGAAATATTTTATGATCCCAGGCATCCTTATACATGGGGGCTGCTTTCCTCTATGCCGGATCTTACGACAGATTCGCCGCGCCTGTTTGCAATTCCGGGAGAACCGGTCAATCTTCTTCATGAAATCAAAGGAGATGCCTTTGCGCCCCGCAATCCCTATGCGCTGAAGATTGATTTTGAGCAGGCTCCACCGATGTTTCATGTAGGAGGAAAGCACAGGGCTGCTTCATGGCTGTGCCATCCCAATGCGGAAAAGGTTCAGATGCCGGAATCTCTGCGGATTAAAATTGACCGGATGCTAAAGGGGGTGAGCTGATATGGAGGAGAGAGAGGTGATTTTGGAAGTAAAGCACTTGAAACAGTATTTTAAGATCAATCGCAAATTTACCGTAAAAGGTGTAGATGATATCTCGTTTAAGATTTACCGCGGAGAAACTTATGGTCTGGTGGGCGAAAGCGGAAGCGGCAAAACAACAACCGGAAGATCAATTATACGGCTGTATGACGCCACAGATGGAGAAGTTATTTTTAACGGGAGAAAAATCAGCGGTCCCATTGATAAAGCGACAAGGGATTATTTGTGCATGAATATGCAGATGATTTTTCAAAATCCGATGTCATGCCTGAACCCGCGAAAAAAGGTAATGGATATTATCGGGGAAGGGCTGGACGCGCACCATAGCTATAAGAACAAAGAAGAACGGGAAGAAAAGATATATACAATACTGGAAAAGGTGGGGCTGGCCAGAGAACATGCCACCAGATTTCCCCATCAGTTTTCGGGAGGGCAAAGACAGAGAATCGGCATTGCCAGAGCGTTGGTCATGCTTCCGAAGCTGGTAATTGCAGATGAGTGCATCAGTGCACTGGATGTTTCTATTCAGGCGCAGGTAGTCAATTTGATGAGGGATTTGCAGGATGAGCTGGGGATTACTTATCTGTTTATCGCCCATGATCTTTCCATGGTAAAATATATCAGTGATCGTCTTGGAATCATGCATCTGGGTCATATTGTGGAAACCGGTACAACGGATGAGATATTTGCCAACCCAGTACACCCCTACACGCAGTCGCTGCTTTCCGCGATTCTTGAGCCAAACCCAAAGGCGGCAGCAGCCAAAATTCCCGTATTTTATGACCCCAGAGAACTGGGAATTGATTACACGAAAGGAACGATTCATGTTTTAAGCGAAACACATCAGGTGCTTGCTACCGATGAGGAATTTGATAAATGGAGAAATTTTATAAAAAATTAATATACGAGGAGGATCGGTATGAGAAAAGGAAAACGCTGGTTTTTGATGGCAATGGCCGCACTTACAATCGGAGCATTGGCGGGCTGCGGATCGAATGCAGGGGATAAGGGGGATAAAAATATAGAATCGCCCACATCTTCTAATGGAGGATCCGCGGCAGGAGAACATGTGCTGAATCTTGCCAAGCTTACCCCGCTGCAGGCGTGTGACCCCCATAAGGTAAATGATGCTATGTCTAATGAACTTTTGACAGCGGTATTTGACGGATTGTATACACTGAACGAGAACGGCGAGTTAGATCCGCTGATGGCGGAAAGCTATGAAGAATCAGAAGACGGTCTGACCTATACCTTCCATCTCAGAGAGGCTTACTGGAGTAATGGGGATCCTGTTACCGCCAATGATTTTGCATTTTCCTGGAAACGTCTGGTAGATCCGGCTACTGCGGCGAAGAACAGTAACGAAGCAGTAGCGGCAGGTATTAAAAACGCAAAGGCGATAGTAGATGGAACAATGGATCCGAAAGAACTAGGGGTTACGGTAATTGACGATAAGACTTTGCAGGTTGAGTTGGAAGCAATCGTACCGTATTTTCTGAAAACGTTGGTACGTCCTGCGTTTCTTCCGATTAACCAGGCATATTTTGAGTCTGCAGGCGAAGACTATGGAATGAAACCGGAGGCAACCATCTATAATGGCCCCTATACCTGGACTTACTGGGATTATGCTACCAATATCCGGGCAACGAAAAATCCGGATTACTGGAATGCAGAGAACATGGATATTGACCAGCTGAACTGGCAGATTGTTACAGATTCACAGACCGGCGCTTTGATGTTTGAGAGCGGACAGCTGGACTTTGTGGAAATCAGCGGAGATCTGATCAATAACTACGCAAGCAATCCGGCATTTACAAAGGCACTGGAAGTTCATATGTGGTATGTATATCCGAATTTCGAAAACGAAGCGCTGGCGAATGTCAATATCCGCAGAGCGCTGGCTACTTCCATTAACAAAGAGGCAATTGCAGAAACCGTCCTGAATAATGGTTCCCAGGTAGCCAACTACTTCGTTGGGTATAATCTGTGCTTTGCTCCGGACGGAAAGACCCAGATGCGCGATACCAACGGCGATAATTTTCTTGTCTATGATCTGGAATCTGCAAAGAAGTATTGGCAAAAGGGTCTTGAGGAGCTGGGGAAAGAAAGTGTGACGCTGCGCCTGATGTACTATAACAATAATGACGCATCGATTGCCCAGGCGGAATATATTGCATCACAATGGCAGCAGACTTTGCCGGGACTTGCGGTTGAACTTTACAGTTATCCTTCTAACTCGGCTCTTACCTATGCACAGGATGGAGATTTTGATTTATTCCTGTTTCGTTGGGGACCAGACTATAAGGATCCGATGGCGTTTCTTGAACTGATCGGAAGAAATAACGAACATAACTACGGTCATTATGACGGGAAAGCCTATAACGATATTATTGATGCGGCTTCTACGGCGGAACTGTTGAAAAATCCGCAGACAAGATGGGAGAGCCTGGCAGAGGCGGAAAAGATTCTTCTGGAAGATGATGTGGCTGTATTCCCGACAGTGCAGAATGGATTAGCGATGTTGATTAATCCAAAGGTACATGGGCTAGAGGTGCGCAATACCAGCCTGACATGGAACTACCGGTTTGTTACGATGGATGATTAAGAAACCGGAAATCACTGGATGAAATGGATGCGGCTGTGAAAATGTGGTTTCAATCTGCATTTGTCACAGCCCCATCCGCTTAATGAGATAGTACTGGGAGGTATATGCTGTGTTCAAAGAAAAGGGTTCCTTTATTCAAATGCTGAAAGACGGAGAACAGGTTTTTGCCCCAAGCGTATGGGACTGTTTCTCTGCAAAGGCTGCGGAGGTTTGCGGATATCGGGCGATGCTCCTTAGCGGCGCCGCTGTGTCAAAGGGATTCGTCGGTATGCCGGATCTGGGACTAATGACAGCGGATGAACTGATTTATGTGACCGAACGGATTGTTGATTTTTCTCCGCTGCCTCTGATCGTAGATTTTGACGAGGGGTACGGTGACAGCCCTTTGAATGTATACCGGAACATTAAAAGACTGGTCCGGGCCGGAGCTCAGGGGTTTACGCTTGATGACGGGCAGGGAATCAGAGGGTATGAACGTTTGGCCTACTGTCGCGGAACCGGGAAAAAACCTTATGATGTGATGCCGATGGACGTTTATCTGGCGAAAATAAAGGCAGCGCTCGCCGCGGTGGAAGGAACGGATTGCGTGGTAATCGCACGGACAGAAAGCAGAGCGGTCAATGGATTTGATGATGCAATGGAACGGGTGGCCCGTGCCCATGAGCTGGGAGCGCAGATGACCCTGATTAATCGTGTCAATGATCTGGAAGAATGTAAAAAAGTTGCCGCATCTGTTCCGGGTTGGAAAATGTATCCGGATATCGACGTAATGCCAGATGGGGTTCCCATGGTTACCATGGAGGAAGTGAAGCAGCTTGGTTTTAATTTTGTGACGATTCATTGCCTGGAAAAAGGGGCAATGTGGGGAATGGTTCTTTATGGAAAAAATAATTTCCAGAATCAAAATGGGGTATTCTCCGGCTGCCATCAGATGGATGGCCTTACGCAGGAGGAAAAGAAAGAGGCATTTAATGTTTACGGAACACAGTGGCTGCACTTAGAGAAAACGTTCCAGGAGATGAAGTGATCCTGGAAAAACAGCCATTATGCAAAACACGAAATCCGTGTTTGAAGGAGGATGCAGATGGGATTGGAGGCATGGGTACTGGGGGCCTTCCTGACGGCTCTGGCCGCATGCATAATTACAGGAACAGAGCTTTTGTATGCGTTGCTGTTCGGAATGTTCTGCTTTTCCTGGTATGCGGTAAAAAAAGGACGTACACCGGGAAACGTATTGAGATTATTGATGAGCGGCATGGCACGGGTAGGAAATATTATCATTATTTTTGTACTGATCGGCTGTCTGACTGCCAGCTGGCGGGTCAGTGGTACAATTCCTTTTATCCTGTACCATTCTGTAGGTTTGATCGAACCAAAGTATTTTGTGTTGTGTACATTCCTCTTGTGCTGCATGATGTCATTTTTGACAGGCACCTCTTTTGGCACCAGCAGTACTATGGGAGTCATTTGCATGATGATTTCCAACACAGCCGGACTGAATCCAATGCTGACGGCCGGATCCATTCTGTCCGGTGTTTTTTTTGGGGATCGCTGCTCGCCCATGTCTTCCAGCGCACTTCTGGTAAATTCCCTTACCGAAACGGATATTTACCGAAATATTAAGGGAATGGTGAAAACCAGCTGGGTTCCTTTTCTGATCACTTGTGTTCTTTACATAGCTTTGGCAGGAAACATAGCTGCAGAACCAGATCATACAGTGACAGCGCTGTTTGAAGAAAATTTTTCTCTTAGCTGGGTAACCGCAATGCCGGCGGTGTTGATGCTTTTGCTGGCCATTCTGCGGGTGGATGTAAAAATTGCCATGGGAGTCAGTATTATAGCAGCATCAGCAGCGGCAATCATGATTCAGGGAGTTGCACCAGGTGAGCTGATATATACATTGTGGACAGGAGGAATTTTTGAGGAGGGAAGCCGGTTGGCAGTACTGCTGAATGGAGGTGGGATTTCGTCCATGGTTGAGGTTGGCGCGATTGTGCTGATTTCAGCGTCTTACTCTGGAATTTTCTCGGTTACACCACTTCTTTCCGGGGTAAAAGAAAATCTGAAGCAGACCTCTGTAAAATTAACTCCTTTTGGCACCGTGATTCTGACTTCGCTTCTTTCCTCAATGGTTAGCTGTAATCAGAGCCTGGGAACAATTTTGACCTGGCAGATTTGTGATGATCTTTATCAGGATAAAGAGGAATTGGCGATTGCTCTGGAAAATTCGGTAATATTAGTAGCGGCGTTAATCCCATGGGGGATTGCCGGCGCTGTGCCGGTAGCCACGATTGGAGCAGAAATAACCTGCCTGCCGGCTGCATTTTATCTGTACCTGGTTCCGGCATGGAATCTTTGGTTATCTGTCCGAAAACAAAAACCGGGGAGATCTCGCAGCAATGAGATAAGAATATCTTAAGTTGAATTGTTTGATTATCAAATAAATGGAGGAGATGTCATGATAAGAAAAAGCAATGAAAAAGTAATGGTCAAAAAGCCCGCTCCCTTTCAGGGAGCAGGGGAGATTACTGTCCGCAGTCTGCTAAACGGTCCTGAGGAACTGAGTCAGAAAGGCCGTGTTTTTGGCCACACCACTGTCTGGCCCGGTTCTGAGATCGGTTATCATGTCCATACCGGCGACAGTGAAACTTACTACATTTTAAGCGGTACGGGACGTTATAATGATAATGGATCTATGGTCACTGTTACTGCAGGCGATGTAACCTATTGTGCGCCGGGAGAAGGACATGGACTTGCCAATATTGGTGATGAACCCATTGAAATGATTGCTCTGATTCTGTACGAATAGAATAATGTCTTAGCGCATGAATTTTTAAACTCCCCGGCCAGCAAGGAGACAGCCGAAGCCGGGGAGTTTTTGTCGTGAGGCAGGGGAAACTTTGGTCTGCATTTGAGGCTGAAGGTAAGGATGAGTGCGCAGAAGGCCGGCTACTCAACTAATGAGTATCCTCCTGTCCATACAGGCTGGTCACAATAGAAAGCATTACTTTGCCTACGGCATTTTTAGGGATAGAGTCAATAAACTGGACATACATAGGAACCTTTATCGTGGGAAGATATTGTTTCAGAAAGGTAAGCAATTCGTCTTTTGTCAGTTCCATGCCAGGTTTTAAGACAACGAGGGCTTTTCCCACTTCCCCTCTTCTTCGATCCGGTACACCGATGACACAGGTATCATCAACAGCAGGATGATCGTATATATAGTTTTCTATTTCGGAAGGGTATATGTTTTCACCGTTGCTGATAAATGTGTTCTTTTTTCTCCCGACCACATAAAAGAAACCATCCTGGTCAACCATTCCGATATCGCCGGTATGGATCCAGCCATCAGGCATAATATTGTGGGTTTCCTCCTCATTGTTCCAATAGCCGGAGAAAAGAAGGTTTCCCCGGAAGAGAAGCTCGCCCTGCTGTCCGGCCGGAACCTCAGAACCGGAACTATCGATGATTTTTGCCTCGTTATACGGCATTAGTTTTCCGCAGGAAGTACGTTTGCTTCGGATCTCATCCAGCGTCATAGAGGCCACCGGCATGGATAAGGTTCCGGGACTGGTTTCTGTCATGCCGTAACCATTGCAGAAGGTGATTCCTTTTTCCCAGTATCGTTCCATGATATCAAGGGAAGGCGGTGCGGCGCCGCACCGGCACCATACCAATGATGAAAAATCGGCATACTGGAAGCCCGGATCATCCATAATTCTTCTATAGGTAGAAGGAACTCCCCAGATCAGAGAGATTTTTTCGCTGGCAATGATATGCATTAATACAGAGGGTATAAATTTTTTCATCAGGACAAAGCGCCCCCCTGCATAGAGAACAGGCATTACCAGGGTGTTCCAGGTGGCGGTATGAAACATGGGAAGATAAGCGATCGTGCTGTCATTGCTGCTTAGATTCCAGGTGTTTTGCTGGCCTACCGAATTGAGAAACTGAGCACGGCAGGAGAGCTTGGCAGCCTTGGGAATACCAGTGGTTCCGCCTGTATGCATTAACAGAATGATGTCTTCCATATTCAGATCCGTAAAATGGGGGCGGCTGTCGCAGTAATATTTCATGATCTGATGGTACAAATGAGGACCAAAGGGATTATCGTTTCCGTCCAGCAGTACAAAATGCTGCACCGAGATTTTGGCCTGTATGGCCTTTAGTTTGTTTTCGTATTCCTTTTCGTAGAATATCACTTTGGGCTGTTCGTTTTGAAGGAGAGAGGCAAGGTCATCCGGCATCAGATGAATGTTGTAGGATGTGGTGATCGCTCCTGTATAAATAGTAGAAAAGAACGTATCAACATAAACCATATCATTGCGTGATAAAATAGCGACTCTGTCATTTTTGAGAATTTTTATTTCTTTTTTCAGAAAGTTTGCCAGTCTGTAGGAACGTATGGCAAGATCCTGATAGGTATAGCGAATACCGGAATCATAATCATAGATAGCTTCTTTTGTGCCGTTGCGGTACATCTGCATACAAAAGAAGCTTTGCAGAATATTAAAATTGTCCATAGTATACTCCTTTTTGTTTTTTACATTATCATAATAAGCAAGAATCATGCCATGTTTGAAAGCCGCAAAATGGTAAAAAGCAGAGAAGAACGTGCAAACTCAACGAGTATTGCACGTTTTTTGCACAATGCAGATTGCACGAGGATTGAAAAGAAGAGATATCAGACAGAGAAGTACTGCCGGCAGCGGAGTTCTTGACTGGCATGAAAGTTGCTATATAACTGTTTGAGATGCTTTCTGCATAGATAGGAAAATATTAAGAAAAGGAGTCTGCAGAGTGAATATTTTAGTGTGTGTGAAGCAAGTGCCAGATACCACAGAGATTAGAATTGATCCGGTTACCAATACATTGATTCGGGCCGGGGTTCCCAGCATTGTAAATCCCTTTGACGGGTATGCACTGGAAATGGCCGTTCGCTTAAAAGAAGCGGCAGGAGGAAACGTATCTGTTATTTCTATGGGGCCGGAACAGGCGAAGAACGCTTTGAAAGCTTGTATGGCAGTAGGAGCCGATGCGGCATACCTTGTCAGTGACCGGGCATTCGGAGGATCGGATACTTTGGCAACCAGTTACATTCTTTCCTGCGCAATTAAAAAGATTGAGAAGGATAAGGGGGATCCTTTTGACATCATTTTTTGCGGAAAGCAGGCAATTGACGGAGATACCGGTCAGGTAGGCCCTTCACTGGCGGAACATTTAGGCTATCCGCGAGTCACTTATGTAACAGATGCCAGGTGGAAAGAGGATCATCTGGAGGTAAAAAGGGAGGCAGACAATGGCTTTGACAGATTGAGATGTCCGGAAACAGTACTTCTGACGGTGTCCAAGACTCCCTATGAGCCGAGATATGCCAATATTAAGTCAAAAATGGCAGCAAACCGGGCACAGATATCAATCATTACAGCAGCAGATATGGAGATTGATTTAAAAAGAGCCGGACTTAAGGGGTCACCGACAAAAGTTAAAAGGACATTTACACCGGTCCATAATAAGCAGGGAATAAAAATTCAGGAAAAGAGTCAGGAACGAGCTGTTAAGAGACTGATACAACTGATGACAGAGGCAAAACTGGTTTAAGAAGTAAGGAGGGAACCTGTAGTATGTGTGAGAATACTCGTGATGTGTGGGTATATATTGAAACGGAAGAAGGAAAAGCGAAGGCTGTCGGGTATGAGCTTCTGACGCCGGGACGGCTTCTGGCTGATAAAATGAGAGTCCGTCTGGTAGCCGTGGTGATTGGAGATCAGGTGGAGAAAATTGCAAAAAAGGCGATTGAATATGGGGCGGATCAGGCGATTGTCCTGGATGCTCCTGAATATAAGGTTTATAATACGGATGTGTTTGGAGATGCAATGACAGCCTTGATTAAGAAATATCATCCGGAAGGGATTTTGATTGGGGCAACGAATAATGGACGCGATCTGGGACCATGTGTATCTTGCCGCATCCGGACAGGGTTAACGGCAGATTGTACAGGGATTGATCTGGATGAAGAAAGCGGAAATATTGCATGGACCAGACCGGCATTTGGAGGGAATCTGATGGCAGTGATACTTTGTCCCGATACCCGTCCGCAGATGGGAACGGTAAGGCCCGGAGTATTCAAAAGGCCGGTATCAGACGAATCGAGGTCAGGAGAAGTGATTCACGAAACGGTTCAGGTACGGACAAACCGCATTCAGCTGATAGAGCATGTGCGGGAGATGGCAGAGAGTGTGAAGCTGGATGAGGCGGAAGTTATCGTAGCCGGCGGCAATGGCCTGGGGAGCAGGGATAATTTCTGCTATATACAGGAGTTGGCCCAGGTTCTGGACGGTGCGGTAGGAGCATCGAGAGCAGCGGTAGATAACGGCTGGATTTCCCATGCGCATCAGGTCGGACAGACGGGAAAGACGGTTTCTCCCAGACTCTATATTGCCTGCGGAATCTCAGGGGCTATCCAGCATATAGCCGGAATGTCAGAATCTGATACGATCATTGCAGTGAACAAAGATCCGGATGCACCTATCTTTTCTGTTGCGGATTATGGAATAGTGGGAGATTTAAAAGAGGTGCTGCCGATAATGACAGCAGAATTTAAGAGAATGAAGACAGGAGAGCAGACGGATGATAACCATGGGGATTGATATTGGATCTGCTGCTTCAAAGGCTGTGATTATGGAAGACGGGGTCCGGATACTGGCAAAAGGAGTGAGATCCTTTGGCATTGGGACGTCGGGACCCGTAGAGGTATACGAAACAGTGCTGAAAAAAGCGGGCGTTGCAAGAGAGAAAATTGACTGCCTGATGGCGACCGGATATGGCAGGACGGGTTTTGCAGAGGCGGACTGTCAGGCCAGTGAACTAAGCTGCCACGGAAAAGGAATGAGCTTTCTTATTCCTGGGATCCGCACTGTGATTGACATAGGGGGGCAGGATGCCAAGGTCATGGAGATTAACGAGAGAGGCGCTCTTTTAAAATTTGTTATGAATGATAAATGTGCGGCAGGAACCGGACGATTTCTGGAGGTAATGGCAAAGGTACTTGGCATGAATGTGGAAATGCTGGGAGAGGTATCCCGTGGCTCGGCAAAAGAGCTGAATATCAGTAATGTATGTACGGTATTTGCGGAATCCGAGGTAATCTCCCACCTGGCGTCTCAGGAGACGGTTCCGGATGTCGTGGCAGGAATCCACAGGTCTGTGGCAAAGAGAGTGGTTGGCCTGGGCAGCCGGATAGGATTTAAGCCCGATATTGCCATAAGCGGCGGAGTAGCGCTGAATGAAGGTGTGGTTTATGCCATAGAAAAGGAGATAAAATGCCGGATACGGACACATCCGGATGCCCAGCTTGCGGGAGCCTGCGGCGCAGCGATATTAGCATACGAAAAGACGGCAAAATAATGCCGTCTTTTTTTACAGAAGATCGTATTTCTTAAGCTTATACTGAAGAGTCCTTCTGGAAATATTCAGATAATCGGCGGTGCGCTCCCGATGATTGCCGTTAATCCGTAATGCTTCAAGAATCACCGCTTTTTCCTGAGCCGCGTTTTGTCCGCGGAAAAGGCGGGCGGAAGGAAGCGGATCCTTTTTCGGGACGGGATCTGCAGCCGGATGGAAAGCGGGAGAAGGATCTGCCGGAGAACCGATGGGAAGTCCGGTAGGAATACTGGGAGGATTCTCTTTTGCCGCCGTTTTGGGAGGCAGTTCCGTTGCGGATGAGGGGGCGTTCGCGATAGACAGCAGGGTATCTTCAGGTCCCATGATAACGAGACGCTCTACAAAATTTTTCAATTCCCTTACATTGCCGGGCCAGCTATAGGCCAGCATTTCGCTGTAAAGCTGGGGAGAGAAATAACGTTGCCGGCTGTACTTTTCCTGGAAACTTTTTTCATATATCCGTGCCAGAGGGATAATATCCTCTGTGCGGTTGCGGAGAGCGGGAATATGGAAGGTAAGGACGTTGATTCGGTAATATAAATCAAGACGAAAATTTTTGTCCTTTACGCATTGGAGAAGATCCATATTGGTGGCAACAATTAACCGGAAATTCACAGGTTTTGTTTTGACGGCGCCGATCCGTTTTACGGTTTTTGTTTCGAGAGTCCGCAAAAGCTTTCCCTGAAGGTCTAAAGGCAGGGAGTTGATCTCGTCAAGGAACAGGGTGCTGCCGTCAGCACTTTCAATTAATCCCGATTTGCTTTGACTGGCGCCGGTGAAGCTTCCCTTTTCATAGCCAAAGAGCTCAGCTTCCATGAGAGAGCCGGGGAGAGCGGCACAATCAACGACAACCAGATCCTTATTCTTCCGCTTGCTGGAGGCATGGATGAATTTGGCCAGGACATCTTTTCCGGTACCGGTTTCACCGGTAATCAAAACCGTTGCATCGGTATCAGCCACTTCTTTTGCTTTGGAGTACAAAGCTCTCATGGACGGGCTTTCTGCTATGATCGGATTGTCACCGATCCGAAAGGGAATATTCTCCTCTGAGGCAGTGGAACCAGACTGAATAAAAGTATCCAGCCTTTTGTAATAGGCAATATAATTCTTCAGAGTGTGGGACTCATCAAAAATCGGGTATACGGTTACCAGCTGCTTGCACAGGACAGAGCCATCGGGAGCCATTACGGTCTGCACGTCAGAAACAGGGATTTGCTTTTGGCGCACAACATCCAGGATACATTTATCAATCAGGCTGTTGTCCAGCAGATCAAAGCAGGTTAAGGATTCATAGAAGGATCGGTTTACATTGCGTATTCCCAAGAAGGAGTCATTCATGTATAAGAATTTACCCTTGTGGTCAAATACACAAATCCCCATATTGCTCATATCGTCATGAAATTGTGAGGGAAAAAAGCTATCGTCTTTGAAAGGCATGAGTCTCTGCACTCCTTACATCTGAATTTTCAATCGGTTGATAAACTACCCAATTATTATAACGTTAAAAGCAGCAAAATGCAAACCCCTTACAAGTGCTAAGATGCAATCAGTCCGGTGCAGGAAAGAAGACGGTCAGATAAAGAAAATTGCACATGTGCAAATCAATGGTTTTGCACATATATTTGTGCTTTTTCTGCATTAACCGTTGCCGGAGATTCATTTTCGGTTTGGCATATAAATTGCACAATATAAGGATAAAGGAAAGATGGAGGTTATTATGCACAACTATTACTTACTGACGGAAGAAGAGAAGGATTTGCAGTTGATGGTTCGTGAATTTATGGAAAAGGAGGTGGCTCCCGGCCTGGGAGAATATGATGAAAAAAACTATATGCCAGACGAAATCGTGCAGATGGGGATTGAAATGGGACTCCACTGTATGAATATTCCGGAAGAATATGGGGGCATGGGATTATCGGCAAAGGCGATGTCTGTGATCCGGGAAGAGATCGGAAAGGTGGATGCAGGATTTTCCGTTACCATGGGGAATAACTGTCTCGGGGTTACCCCGACTATGATATTTGGGACAGAGGAACAGAAAAAATATGTAGCGGATATCGTAGTGCCGGGAGGATTTAACCCGTTTTGCCTGACAGAACCACAGGCAGGCTCTGATGCGACGGCAATCCGCACCACGGCCAAAAAGGACGGCAGTGACTATATAATCAATGGAAGAAAATGCTTTATCACGAATGGGGACAGGGGCAATATCTATATTGTATTTGCTTATACAGACCGGGAGAAGGGAATCAACGGCGGAATGTCAGCATTCCTGGTGGAACGCAATCTTCCGGGAGTATCCGTGGGAAAACATGAGAATAAGATGGGACTTCGTACAAACAGTACCTGTGATGTGATTTTTGAGGATGTGCGGGTTTCAAAGAGCAGTCTGGTAGGAGAAGAGGGAAAAGGATACCAGATTGCAATGAAAACTCTGGAACGGTCAAGGCCGTTAGGTTCCGCAACCTCTGTGGGCATTTGCCAGTCTGTCATTGATCTCTGCATCCGATACGCCCGGGATCGGGTCGTCTTTGGAAAGCCATTGGCAGCGAAACAGGCAATCAAATTTATGGTGGCTGATATGGAGATTCAGACGCAGGCGGCCCGCCAGATGGTTATGTATGCTTCCGATCTGATTGACAATGGAATCTACGACGGAACCGTAGGCTCCTGCGTAAAGGCATTTTGTTCCGATACGGCAATGAAGGTTACTACGGACGGGGTACAGATTTTCGGCGGTTACGGTTATTCAAAAGAGTATCCGATGGAAAAGAAAATGAGAGACGCGAAGCTGTTTCAGATTTTTGAAGGAACGAATCAGATTCAAAGGGTTGTCATCAGCGGAAATCTGTTTAAGAGATAAGAGACAGCCGGCTATGGCAGAGCAATACGAATAAGAAGAGGAGGATTGTATGGGACCACTGGAAGGAATCCGGGTGCTGGAGCTGTCTAATTTTCTGGCAGCTTCTACAGCCGGAAGGATCATGGCAGAATGGGGGGCCGAGGTCATTAAGATTGAGCCGCCGCAGGGAGATACTTATCGAAATAACGGGCCTTATATGGGAATCCCGATCTATGAAAAAGGAGCGGAAGGGAATCCAAGCTATGATAATGAGAACGGCAATAAGAAATGGATTGCATTGAATTTAAAAAGTGTAAACGGAAAGAACGCGTTATTCAGGCTTTTGACAACGGCAGATGTGCTGATTACCAATTACAGAGAAGGGGCGTTAAGGAAGCTGGGAATCCATTATGAGGACTTAAAGGAATTGTTTCCCTCCCTGGTATATGGCATGATTTTAGGTTATGGCCCCAAGGGGCCGGCGAAGGATAAGCCAGGCTTCGACTATACGGCATTTTATGCCAGATCTGGCCTGATGGCAGATGCGGCGCCAAGGGGCCAGGATTTGGTTAATACAGTGGCAGGACTGGGGGATCATCTGGCAGCTACAGCTTTGACAGCCGGCATCAATGCAGCATTGGTTAAGCGGGGACGAACCGGGAAAGGAGATTTGGTAGAGGCGAGCCTGTTTCAGGCAGGATGCTTTGCTTTAAGCTCCGGTTTTTTATCAGCATACAGTGGGAAGGCCTGGCCAAGAACACGGTTTGAACCGAACAATTCGACCTCGAATACCTATAAGTGTAAAGACGGCGAATGGTTTTATCTGGCGGGAACAGCGTACGACAAACAGTGGGCAGATATTGCCGTCAATGTACTCGGACGTCCGGATATGGCCAATGACCCCAGATTCGTTACGAGAAAGGCAGTCGAGGAGACTGGCAGTATGGAACTTCAGGTAAAAATGATGGACGAGATTTTTGCCACGAAGACATATGAGGAATGGGCGGAAATCATGACAGAGCATGATGTGGCATTTGAAAAGGCGCAGCATTTTACAGAAGTAGTAAAGGATCTGCAGGCACTGGAGAACGGCTACATTTTCTATCATACCTATCCGAATGGGAAAAAGGTTCCATTTGCCCATGCGCCGGCAACAATTCATTCGAATGAATGGCCGCAGTTTCAGCCGGCAAAGCTTACCGGGAGTGATACGCTGGAGGTGTTAATGGAAATGGGATATGAGCAGCAGGAGTTGGAGGATATGATGGAGAGGGGAGATATCTCGGACACGGTCATAACCGTAAAATAGCAGGAGGAAGAATGTTTATTGATTTTCCGGTTGTTGATGCAAAAATGGAGGGGCTTGACCAGGTGGTTCTGCCCAAAATGGTAAAGATCCGTCAGCTCTATGATGATTCCAGAATTGAAAATGTTACCGCACATCTTTTCGGGGAACTGGAAGCTAAACTGGAAAAACGGGAGCGCTTTGACGGCAGAAGGATATGCCTTACGGCAGGCAGCAGAGGCATTCCCCACTATGGGGATATCATGAAGACGATTGTGCTCTGGCTGAAAAAACAGGGAGCAGAGCCTTTCATCATTCCTTCCATGGGAAGCCATGCGGGAGCGACGGCAGAAGGACAGGCAGAGATGCTTGCCGCTTATGGAATCACAGAGGAGGCAATGGGGGTTCCTGTTTTATCTTCCATGGAGACGGTTCAGGTAGGATGCCTGGAGGACGGGATGCCGGTTTACTGCGACAGGTATGCATATGAGTCGGATGGAATCGTGATTATTAATAAGATCAAACCCCATACCAGCTTTAAGGGGGATTATGAAAGCGGTCTTTTGAAAATGATGGCGATCGGGCTGGCGAAGCATAAAGGGGCTGCACAGGTTCATATGAAGGGGTACGAGAATTTCCATTGGCTTATTCCAAAGATCGGGGAGGTATGTCTGAAAACGGAGCCAATCGTCTTTGGGGTAGGAATTGTTCAGAATGCATATGACGATATCTGCCATCTGGAGGTGATGGAAAAAGATCAGATTAAAGAGAGGGACAGGGCGCTTTTGCAGATGGCAAAGGGAAGAATGGCCAGATTCAAGTTCAGCCAGACGGATGTTCTTATCATTGACGAGATAGGCAAGAACATCGGAGGCGCAGGCTTTGACCCGAATGTAGTGGCCAGGAGAGACCGGAGGTATCCGGGGGCTCTGATCAGCCAGAATATTTTTGTCAGAGGACTGACCCGGGAGACGCATCACAATGCAAGCGGGATCGGCACCATTGAGGTAACAACCTTGAAATGTGTCAGGGATATTGACTGGGCAGTGACGTGGACGAATATGATGACAGCTAATTTCCTTCCCGGCTGCCGTATTCCCTGCTTTGCTAGGAATGACAGGGAAGCGCTGCGGTGGGCAATCCGTACCTGCACAGGGATTCGCTATGATGATGCAAGGGTGGTTCGGATAAAGGATACGATGCATTTGTATGAAATCGAGGTATCACAGAATCTGGCGCAGGAACTGGAAAAAAGCAAAGAGATTGAAATCCTGTCAGAGCCTTATGATATAGTGTTTGATGAGGAGGGATATATCATTGATTAAAATCGCGAGGAAGGAGCAGAAAAATGGAAGAACAAAAGCAAACAGCAGTTTCTGAACCGCCGAAAAAGAAAAAGATTTTGTCTAAATCCAGGATTATGGTCGGGGAACAGCTGACGCAGCTTTATCAGGACACCATAGCAGCAAAGGAGAGAGGGGAAAAAATCGGCTGGTCAGCATCCATATTTCCGCAGGAGATTGCAGAGGCCATGGGACTTTTCATTGTATATCCGGAGAATCATGCTGCGGGACTGGCAGCACGCCACCAGGCAGAGGAGTATTTAAATTATGCAGAGGGCAGCGGATATAATATAGATGTGTGCTCATATGCAAGAATTAATCTGGCTTATATGGATCTGCTGACGGCACCCGGCAATAATATGCCCAAACCGGATTTTGTATTGTGCTGCAATAACATCTGCAATCAGCTGACCAAATGGTTTGAAAATGTTGCCGGGAAATTTCAGGTTCCCATGTACCTGATTGATACGGTATATAATTATACATCTGAGGCCTCAGAGGAAAAGGTAAGGTATGTCCGTTCCCAGCTGGATGATTACATCAGCAGCCTGGAGGCGCTGACAGGAAAGAAGCTCGATCCCCAAAAGCTGGAGAATGTTATGAGGGTGTCTCTGAGAAATAAGGATCTGTGGAGAAAAGCAAATGAGCTGCTGGCGCATAAACCATCTCCCCTGACAGGCTTTGAACTATTTAATTATATGTCCTGTATGGTCTGCTGCCGTGGAAAGGAAAGCACCACAGCAATTCTTGAACAGCTTATCAGTGAGATTGAGGAAAATATCCGGACAGGTAAAAGCACGTTTCCGGTTGAGGAAAAGTACAGGATTTTCTGGGAGGGAATTGCCTGCTGGCCTTATCTGGGGCATACGCTCAAGACACTCAGGAATTATGGAGTCAATCTGGTGGCGACAGGCTATGTGAATGCATGGGGGCTGGAGTATGAGGTAAATGATATGGATGGCCTGGCACGGGCATATATTGATTTGCCGAATAATAATAACAATCTGGATACTATTGTCTCCAGGCGGATTGAGGCGGTAAAGCAATTTCAGTGTGACGGCGTGCTTTATCATGTAAACAGAAGCTGTAAGGTTATGGATTGCCAGCAATATGAGCTGCAGCGCCGTGTACAGGAGGCCACAGGAGTTCCTTTTGCGTCCTTTGACGGGGATCAGGCTGACTTCAGAGCTTATAGCGAGGCTCAGTACGAGACGCGGATACAGGGACTGGTGGAACTGATGGAGGAGAGGAAACGAACGCAGAAGGAGGAAGCCGATGGGAAGACTGAGTGAGTTGCTGAAACAGCTGACAGACATATCCCAAACGCCGGACATTCAGCTGAAAAAATATTTGGGACAGGGAAAAAAGGTTATTGGCTGTTTCCCTCCATATGTACCAGAGGAGCTGGCGGCAGCAGCAGGCATGGTTCCCATGGGGATCTGGGGATCCGGGCTTGAACCGGTGCGGGCAAAGGCATATCTTCCGTCATTTTGCTGCCCGATTATGCATTCCAGCCTTGAGATGGGATTAGATGGTACGGTAAAGGGACTTTCGGCTGTCATGATTCCGGCTCTCTGTGATGCGCTGCGCTGTATTACTCAGAACTGGAAGGTGGGAGTGAAGGAGATTCCGGTGATTCCTGTTACTTATCCTCAGAACAGGAAAAAGGCAGGGCTTGAATTTCTGGAAAGCGAGTATCATCTTATCCTGAAAAAGCTGGAAGAAATTGCAGGAAGAGAGGTGGAAAAGACGGCGCTTGAAGAAACCTTGGATCTTTATAATCGCCACAGCAAGGTTATGATGGATTTTGCAGAGACTGCGAATCAGCATCTGGATATTATCACACCCTTTGTACGTCATGCCGTAATGAAGAGTGCATGGTTTATGGAAAAGGCAGAGCATCTGGAGCTTGTAAAAGAGGTAACGGAGGAACTGAGGAAGAGGGATCCGATCGTCTGGAAAGGAAAGAAGGTTGTATTGACAGGAATCCTTGCAGAACCAGCAGAATTACTTGCAATTCTGGAGGAATGCCATATAGCTGTAGTCGGAGACGATCTGGCTCAGGAGAGCCGCCAGTACCGTACGCCGATTCCTGACGGCAGAGACGGGATAGAGCGTCTGGCAGAGCAGTGGGGGCAGAGAAACTGTTCCCTGATTCATGATACCGGAAAGCGCCGTATCATTCAGATGCGTGAGGCGGCAGAAAACACAGGAGCGACAGGGGTGATTGTTTGCATGATGAAATTCTGTGATCCGGAGGAATATGATGCTCCATTGATCGGAAAACTAATGGGAAATTCTGATATCTCCGTACTGAATCTGGAGATTGATCAGCAGGCAGGCAGCATGGAACAATTAAGGACAAGAATTGAGACATTTGCGGAAATGATATGAGAAAAAGTAACAGCTCAGGGCTATCCGGGCTATTATCAAAAAAGATACCAGGAGGTAGGAATCTATGAAGAAGAGAAGTTTTGCATCCGTAGCAGCAGTAATGACAGCGGCAGCGATAGGGGTAACAGCCTGTGGAGGAGGGGCATCACAGCCGACAACCGCAGCGCCGACTGCAGCAGAGGCAAAAGAGCCTGCAGAAGGGAACAAGGAGGAAGCGGAAGCTTCTGGAGGCTCCTGGCAGGTCGGCAACATCGAAGAGGTAAGCTATAAGGTTTCAACCTCGGCAAAGTCCTCTACTTTGGATATTCCGGGATATGGCGCAGGCATTAAATACTTTTGCGAGGAGGTAGAGAAGCGTTCCGGCGGTAAGGTGAAAATGCAGTTGTTTTTAGATGCTCAGCTGGGAGGAAGCGCGGATGAGATGATCGGAGGATGTACTACAGGCGCTTTTGAATTCATTACCCTGAATCAGGGATCCTGGGGGGATTACACGGACGGTTTTATGCCTTTTAATATTCCGTTCCTTTTTGATTCCAAGGAAATTGCGTATGAGTTTATGGACGGAGAACAAGGGAGGATCATCAGGGACAAGATCATTGAGGATACCGGCGTGAGGGTGCTGTGCTTTTATGATATGGGCTACCGTCATCTGACCAATGATAAAAGGACGGTGAAGACAGCGGATGATATCAAGGGACTGAAGGTCCGCACCCAGGCAGATCCTTATCAGATGGCTCCTTTTGAGGCAATGGGGGCATCGGTTACCACTACCGCTTACTCTGAACTGTTCAGCGCCCTTCAGCAGGGATTGGTGGATGCTCAGGAAAATCCGTTAAGCAATATTGTCATTAATAAATACTATGAAGTACAGGATTATATGACTTTGACAGGCCATACCTATTCCCTGACTACGATGGCAGTATCTGAAGACGTCTGGCAATCGATGTCTCCTGACCTGCAGGCATTGATGGAAGAAGTGGCAAGGGATTCGGTTGCTTTGTGTCGCGAGGGGCTTGCCACCTCTGAGGCGGAGGATCTGGAGACTTTGAAAGGCGTTATGGAGGTATATGAGCCGACAGAAGAAGAGAAGGCCACATTTAAAGAAGCATGCCAGCCATGCTGGGAGGATATTAAGGCAAGTATTGGCGAGGAACGGTTCAGTGGAATTATTAATGAAATTGAGCGGATTAAGGCAAGCATAAAGTGAAATGAGGTACAAGATGAATAATGTTTTCTTGAAAAAATTCCTGAATGAGTTCGAGATTTATATGGGAGCGGTAATCTTTGTCATCATGACAATTCTGTTGTTTGTACAGGTGGTTACAAGATACTTTTTCGGACATGCCGTGACCTGGGCGGAAGAAATATCCACAATCATGTTTGTCTGGATGATTTATCTGGGGGTTGCGGCGGCAGTGCTGCGCAGAAAGCATTTGAAAATAGACGCGTTTGTGGAGACATTGCCGTTCAAATATAAAAAAATGTTGCTGATACTTTCAAACGTTATATTTTTGATATTCAGCCTTTATATTATTTTTCCTATGATGGAGGTGGTAAATAATTATGCAGCGAAAAATGCGGCTTCCTCCATACTGAAATTCCCCAAGGCGGTTTCCTATGTGATTATGCCGATTGCATTTCTGCTCACTGCGGTTCGCCTGGTACAGGAGACCATTCGTCTGAGCAAAGAGCAGGAAAAGGAATTAGGTATCTCCAAACCTACGATTGATATCGAAGCGCTGGAAGCGGAGGCAAGAGCTGCGGCAGCACAAAGAGAAGGGGGGAAGTAAAACATGTCATATATGATTTTCTTTGGTACGATGTTAATTATGCTGCTGATTGGCGTTCCGATAGGCATTGCACTGGCCGGATCCATGGTTTGTCTTTTGCTCTATGAGCCGGTTACTACTATGACATTTATTACACAGGCCATGTACACAGGCGTGGGAAATTTCACTTTACTGGCACTGCCGTTTTTCATGATTGCCGGAAGCATCATGGATACCGGGGGTATTTCCAAACGTCTTGTCGCGGTAGCCAATGTGATTATGGGAAATATGACCGGAGGATTGGGCATGGTTACGATTCTTGCTTGTATGTTCTTTGGGGCGATATCCGGTTCTGCTCCGGCAACCGTGTCTGCAATCGGCGGAATAATGATTCCGCAAATGATACGGGCAGGGTACGATAAATATTATGCGACAGGACTTTGTGCGGTCGCAGGAGGGCTGGGAGTGATCGTGCCGCCGAGTTATCCTCTGGTCGTATTCGGAGTTACGAATAACTGTTCCATCAGTGATCTGTTTCTGGCCGGGTGGGGGCCTGCAATATTGGTAGGAGTTTTTCTGATGCTTGTAAATTATGCATACTCCAAAAAACACCATTATCTGGGAACCGGAGAGAAGTTCAGTATGAAGCGCTTTGCCAGAGAATTATGGGATGCAAAGCTGGCGTTTTTTATGCCGGTTATTATTCTGGGAGGGATCTACAGCGGTGCGTTCACTGCGACGGAGGCTGCGGTGGTGGCAGTTGTGTATGGCATTATCGTAGGAAAATTTGTGTACAGGGAATTGAGCTTTCGTGCACTTTGGAAAATGTACAAGGATAATATCCCGATCCTGGGCGGTATGATGTTTGTATTTGCTCCGGCAGCAGGTCTGGGAGCCGTATTTGCCATGATGGGAGTTACAAAAGCGATTCAGGCAGGCTTCCTGGCAGTGTCAAGCAATTTCTTTGTTATTATGCTGTTGATTTTTATTTTGCTGTTTTTTGTGGGAATGTTTGTACAGACTACGCCGGCCATTGTTATTTTCAGCCCGATTTTACTTCCGATCGTGGCGGCATTTGGCATGGATCCCATTCAATTCGGTCTGGTCATGACACTTTCGCTGGCTATTGCGTTTGTGACGCCACCGGTAGCGGCAAACCTGTTTGTGGCCACTTCGATGACAGGGCTGGGAATGATTCCGATTGTAAAGCGGGCCTTGCCTTTTATTGCCACATTGTTTCTGGCAATGGTTATTGTCGGATTTGTACCAGGTGTCAGTATGGGACTTTTAGATTTACTCAGATAAAAAGTATAGGATGGAGAATATATGAAGATTACCAGTGTTGATATTTTTGAATGTAATACCCCGAATCCATTGTTAGATCCCTTATTTGTCCGCGTGAATACCGATGCGGGAATCTCTGGTTTCGGAGAGATCGGGCTTGCATATGGCAAAAGCAAATACGGGGGTCTGGGACAAGCCAGGGATCTGGCTCAGCTCATGATTGGGTGGGATCCCATGAACAATGAAGGAATCTGGGAGATGTTTAAGAGAAATACCTTCTGGGGACAGGGCGGACAATGTGGAGGAATCGTGTTTTCTGCAGCTGTCAGCGCATTGGATATTGCAGTATGGGATATTAAAGGGAAAGTTCTGGGTGTTCCCTGCTATCAGCTGCTTGGAGGGAAAACGAATGAGAGGATCCGTGCATATGCAAGCCAGCTGCAATTTGACTGGGATGAGGTTCACAGAAACATTTCCGACCCGAAGGATTACGCGGAAGCTGTAAAAAAAGCCATGGCTCAGGGATATACGGCGGTTAAGGTAGATCCGGTTTGTGTAAAACCGGACGGTGTGTACGCCAGAGAGCCTAAGCCGGATCCAAATTGGAGGACAAAGGGCGCTTTGTCAGGAGAAGTGATAAATCTGGCATATGAACGCGTAAAGGCTATGCGCGAGGCAGGCGGCCCCAACCTGGATATTATCCTGGAGCTTCATGCATTTACAGATACCAGTACGGCTATTCGGCTGGGCCAGAAGCTGGAAGAGCTGGATATTTACTATATGGAAGAACCTACGGATCCTACCAATGCCGAGTGTATGCGAGAGATTCGGGAAAAGGTAAACATACCGGTTGCCTCCGGAGAACGGATTAGCAGCCGCTGGGGTTTCCGGGAATTCCTGGAAAAACGTGCGCTCCAGGTGATTCAGCCAGATCTCTGCGTGGCCGGAGGATTTACCGAGGTTAAAAAAATATGCGACATGGCCAATGTATATGATGCAGGTGTCCAGATTCATGTGTGCGGAGGCCCGATTGCTACAGCAGCTACCCTGCAGTTGGAAGCAGCGATTCCTAATTTCCTGATCCATGAGCTTCACGAAGGGGCATTAAAAAAAGAGATTCGTGAATTGTGCAAATATGACCATATGCCTGAGGAGGGAAGCTACATAGTGCCGGATCTGCCGGGTATCGGGAATGAGCTGACGGAAAAAGCAATGCGGGAAGCCGTGAGCATGACAATAAAATAAAAGAGGGGGAGCAGGCAAAATCACCTGCTCCCCTCCAGCCATAATTGATTGAGTTCTTTTCGTTTTTCCAGGAATACGGAATTGTCCCTGCTGGGGTGGATGCGGTTAGTCAGCAGAAGCATGGCTTCCGAGCGGTTATAGTCTAGCAGCAGGGAGGTTCCGGTAAAGCCGGTATGGTAAAGCGTTTCGCTTCCGTATTCTTTGCTCCAGCCATAGGTGCGGCCAAACTGTTCGGTTTCCCGGATCAGCCGGAAGGTTTTTTTAGAAAACAATCGTTCGGATTCTGCCAGGTACGCCTGGGCAAAGCAGACCAGATCCTCCAGGGTGGAGAATAAGCCCGCACTGCCGCTCTGTCCCAGGAGCCAGGCTTTGGAGTCGTGGATTTCCCCGCAGATCAGTCCCCGGTTTTTAGTCAGCTCCGTCGGCAGGCAGAAGGACGCCAGCTCCGGAACCGGAAAAGAGGTGTGCGTCATATTCAGCGGAGCAAATACGTGGCGCCGGAGGCTTTCTCCCAGTTGTTCCGGTTCGTTCAGACCGG
Organism: Lachnospiraceae bacterium; assembly: GCA_910575255.1. Taxonomy (GTDB): domain Bacteria; phylum Bacillota; class Clostridia; order Lachnospirales; family Lachnospiraceae; genus Brotaphodocola. Next base: position 108,668 of record CAJTEM010000006.1, read on the forward strand.
CGCCTTTCTGAAGGATCAGTCCCAGGAGAATGTAACCGACATCCGAATAGATCATTTGCTCTCCCGGCTTTGCCACGGGCGCTGTGTTATAGAGACGATCATAAAAGTTATCTCTGGTCAGATGGTATTTGTCCGGTATCTCAGCCGGGAGCCCGCTGGTGTGAAGGAGAAGCTGGCCTATGGTGGCAGCATTCCCTGAATATCGGGGAAGCAGCCGGGATACCGGCAAGTTGAGGGACAGCTCGCCGGATTCCGCCAGCTGCAGGACGCGGCTGGCAGTGCCGACTACTTTACTGAGAGATGCAAGATCGTAATACAGTCCGCTTTTAACAGGGCGTCTGTCATAGGGGGCAATGCTGCCCATCATGCCATGGTAGAGGAGTTCTGCTCTCTTTGGTCTGACGAATGCCAGAGAAAAACCGCAGATTACACGGTTCTGCACCATGGTTTCCAGTTCCTGTCGGATCCTGAGTTCTGTTTTGTCCCGGTTCATGCGTTCCTGTCCTCTGCTGCTTCGGCCGCCTCCTGAAGGTTGCCGCTGCTCTTTTTAGGGCTTTCGACAGCCTCCCGAACGTTGTCGCTGTTCCTTTTAAGGCTTTCGACAGCCTCCCGAACGTTGCCGCTGTTTCTTTTAAGGCTTTCGACAGCCTCCCGGACTCTGCCGCTGGTTTTCTCAAGGGCATCAGCAGCCTCGGACATGCTGCATTCTGCCTGCAGCATGACAATGGCTTCCGGTACCTTCATGCCTGCTTCCCGCAGCTTTTCTCCGGCAGTGTCCATGTCGGCGCCTGTGATCTGAGAAATCATCCGGCACGCACGGACGACGAGTTTTTCGTTCGTGGGCTGTACATGGACCATATAATTCTGATATACTTTTCCCAGGCGTACCATCACGGCGGTGGAAATCATATTGGCGATCATCTTCTGGGCGGTACCTGCCTTCATGCGGGTACTGCCGCTGATGACCTCGGGTCCTACTACGGGGGCGATGGATATCTGTGCCACGGCAGCCATCTCGCTGTCCCGGTTGCAGGTTATGGATATGCTGAGAGCCTGGTGATCATTGGCATATTCCAGAGCGGCCAGGGTATAGGGGGTCCTGCCGCTGGCAGCGATGCCGATGACGCAGTCCTTTTCTGTGAGATTCACCTTTGTCAGATCTTCAATGGCCAGCTCGCGGGAATCCTCAGCGCCCTCCACAGCACGGTACATGGCTTTTTCGCCTCCGGCCAGCAGACTCAGTACCCGATCCGGGGTGACACTGTATGTGGGCAGCAATTCAACGGAATCCAGAGTTCCCATTCGTCCGGAAGTACCGGCGCCGCAGTAGATGATCCTTCCTCCGGCGCTGAATCTTTCGGCAATGGCATCTACCGCCCGGGCAATCACGGGCAGCTCCGCCTCCACTGCAGAGGCAACCTTTTTATCTTCTTCATTGATCAATGTCACGATTCCCAGGGAATCCATCTGATCGATATGCTTGGTGGCCTCGTTCACGTTTTCCGTGGTCAGGCCGTCTATTTTTATCATGTAATTTTCCTTCCTGCTGTTTTTATTTCTGCGGTCAATGGTTCTAAGTGTCAGTGGCGCTTGATTTGACTTTCAGGCGCTCTACCAGCTTTCGGGTCTTTATCAGCTCGACCTCCATGGTATCTAAGCTGTCCTGGATCATTCCCAGGTATAAGAGATCGGTCATACTCAGGGAGGTATGCCTGGAAGTAAAAGCGCCGATTCTCATGGCCCGCTCCTGATTGGGGACAAAGAGACAGATATCGGCAAGTCCGGCCAGGGGGGAAGCGCTCTTACGGGTAACCGCGATTACGACCACACCTCTTTCCCTGGCAGCTTCACAGGCATAGAGGATCTCTTTGGACTGTCCGCTGTAGGAAAATGCCACCACGGAGTCCCTCTCATCGAGGTAATTGAAAAATTCCATAACCATGTTCGTATCCTGACTGTAAAAGACGTTAAAGTCCGCCCGTTTCAACTTATGGAACAGGTCATAGGCAGGCATCATGGAAGCTCCGATTCCCAGAGTATAGATCCGGCGGCTTTTTTTCAGAACCGCGATTGCCCGGGCAAGAGACTCCCTGTCAAGCTGATAAAAAAAATCCTTCATAGCTGTGGTCTGCATCTGTCCCAGCTTCTGGCACAAATCATCGATAGAGTCTTCCGGAGAAATGATCAGATCCATCACTCCCCAGTCATTGTCATGCTCCCTGGCTCCGGCAGATGCCAGCGCCAGCTTAAACTCTTCCAGTCCTTCAAAACCCAGTTTTTGAACGTAACGGATAATGGAAGCAGAAGAAACCTCACTTTCCCTGGCAAGGTCTATGGTAGTCATTCTCAGACATTCTGTGCCGTGGGAGAGGATGAAATCCGAGATCTTCTTATCCCCGCGGCTCATATTTTCATATTTATCCCGGATTTTTAAAATTACTTCATTCATGAGATACGATTCTCCTCCCGCCATGCCTGGTACCGCGTTGCCTGAATTCCGAAATTTAAGCAATGCTGTCCTGGTGCGCGCCCCGGAGCCCTCTTAATCAGAAGCAAGAGAACTTCCGGAATGATATTTCATAGGTAAGTCTCTATGGATTGCGATGATTCGTTGGGAATCATCTGAGCAGTAACCGGAATTCCTTTCGCAAGGATTTCCCGGATGCATACCTCGTCCTGCCCGGTCAGATTCACTGATTTCTTGATCGGTCTGGAGCCTTCTCTTTTTGCCACATTGCCTACATTCACCTGGGTAACGGGAACTCCGTCCGCCACCAGACGGGCCATATCCGGCACGGATTTGGTGATCAGAAATACCTTATCCTCCTCATAGGCGCCTTCTTTAAACTTCTCTGCTGCCCGCTTTAAAGACAGGATGGACAGCTTGACTCCTGCCGGCTTTGCCATCTTCAGTCCTGCAATGATCAGCTCATCCTTTACCGCGGCATCGTTGACCACAACGATCCTGGTAGCGCCTACTGTATTCGTCCAGACCATGGCAACCTGGCCATGGATCAGTCTTTCATCTACTCTTGCATGTACAATCGCCATAATTATTCCCCTTTTTCATCAAGGAAAGTGAATACCGCTGCGGGTCATTTGCTTTCCTTCTCTGTCAACAGTCAGTTACTCATCCAATTCGATTTCGTCGTCCACATCCTCAGACACCACATCGGAAGATGCTTCAAAGCAGATGGTCTGCGCCTTCCCGGCCTTAAGAGAGCTTCTGGCAAGAACCGCGGGATCGGAGATCATGCCGCGGCTCATATAGGCATCCAGAAGAATGGGAAGGCTGGCGCCGCCAATGACCTCCACCGGATCGGCTCCCCCCAGTTTCAGCCGGACGGATACATTATAGGGCGAACCTCCTGTGAGGTCAGCAAGAATCAGTACGCCCTCACATTCCTTTAAAGCATCAAGAGCATTCTGAAGATTCGCTGTCAGAACCTCTAAAGACTCCTCCGGGTCGAAATCTACGGGCACGTAGTCGGAGAGCTCTCCGGCCAGAAGCTTTAAGCCGCTGGTGAGTCCGGTGGCAAAGGTACCATGTCCTGTTACGATAAGTCCTATCATATCACACCTCGGCTTTTAGAACAATCCCGCAGCTGCAGTCAGCATGGATTGCAGGTTTCCCAGAATCATACCAAGCCCCAGCAGAATGAAGATCAGCTTGGTGGAGTTGACTTTCTTTTTGCCCAGGAGCCAGTAGGAGAGCATGACGATTCCCAGAGGAAGCATCTTGGGCATGATCTTATCCAGCATATCCTGAACCGCAAAGGTTACATCCCCCATGGTAAACGCCAGGTTAGTGCTGTAATTGACCACAGAGGGAATCAATGCGCCGACCACGGTCAGTCCGAGGATACTGGCAGCCTCTGTGATCGGGGCAATGCTGTCGGCAAATCCGGTAGCCAGCTTTCGTCCGGACTGATACCCCATCCAGGTGAACTTGTAGCGGACCCACAGGACGGCGGCACAGGCCAGGAGAGGTACGATGAGGCCTACCGGGTTGCCCTGCATGGCCACATAGGCGGCAATGGAAAAGACGATAGCGCGGTAAATCGCGACAAATAGCGTATCGCCTACGCCGGCGAGCGGTCCCATAAGGCCGGTCTTTAAGGCGCTGACTGCTTCTTCCGACTCGATGCCGATCTCTTCCTCCAGAGCCATGTCGGCGCCTACGATCAGATGGGAGGTACCGGGAGTCGTGTTAAAATAGGAGCTTTGCATCTTCAGAGCCCGCTTCATCTTATCCGGATCGTCTCCGTAGAGGCGTTTTAAGGCAGGCATGATCACATAAGTATATCCAAGACCCTGCATTTTTTCATAGTTCCAGCCGAATTGCAGAGCAAACAGGTTGCGGACATAAACCTTGTTGATATCCTGTTTTGTCAGTTTGGTTTCGGGATTATTAGCCATCGATCTCTACCTCCTCATCGTCAAACATTGCCACATCACCAGACGTTGCCGTCAAAACCTTTTCTTTTCCTCTGCTGAGATGGAGAGCAGCCAGGGCAAGTCCGAGCAGGGCTGCGGCCATAACCGTAAACAGGGAACCGCCATAAGCCAGAAGCACAAAGCCTATAATGAAGTAAGGAAAATACTTTTTCAGAGGCAGATACCGCATGAGGATAGCCATACCCATAGCCGGGAGAATTGCGCCGGCTGTCCGCAGGCCCGTCATAAACCATGCGGGGATCAGGGCATTGATGCTGGTGACCACTGCTTCTCCAAAAAACAGACCCAGGGCAACCGGAATCAGGCGGGAGAGTTCCCAGGGAATCAGTCCCAGAAGATTTGCCTTTTCCACTCCCTTCCAATCGCCTCTCTCCGCACAGCGATCGCCGTAATGCTGGAAGAAGGAATTGCTCATCCTTCCCAGAACGTCCATCTGTGTGAGCAGCAGTCCGATCGGGATGGCAACAGCGATTCCATACTCAGCGCCTTCTCCGGAAATGATGGCATAAGCGGTTCCCATAATGGCACCGGACAGATAGTCAGGAACCGTGGCGCCGCCGTAGGTTGCAACACCCAGGGTCATCAGCTGCAGAGTAGCGCCGATCGTCAATCCTGTCTGCAGATCTCCTAAAATCAGCCCTGTAAATGTTGCCGCAAACAAAGGACTGTACAGTCCGCACTGAATGGAAATCTGATCTACTACTGCGATCATGGTATACAGCAGCAGAACAAAAATGATCAAAAATGAAATTTCCTGCATGATATGCTTCTCCTTTTTGTAGTTTTTGTACATAATGGGGCTGATGTTTCCCGATTCAGAACCGGCAAAATCAATACCATTCCGTTTAATAAGCGCTTATGATTGTATAATATCACATATGTAATAAAATTACAATATATATTTTAAAATATTTTTAAAATGTAATATTATTTCATTGACGATTCGGACGGCAAGAAGATGCCCGTCTGAATACCGGAAGCGGATCCGGTCTTAAGAAATCGTAAATGAAAATTCACATATTTTTCAAACCACTGCGATAAGATGTGTGGTATACTTAGAAGCATGTCAAAGACAGAATAAGGAGTTTTTTATGATGAGATTCTATAGAATAAGCTCGGTATTGCTGGCAGCCGGAATTTTGGCAGCCGTGATGCCATTGACTGCTGCGGCCGGGACACCAGAGCACGGATTGTCGAAGCGGGTATATGGACCGGGAGAGGACAATCTGTCTGCCGGAGATCCCTATGCCCGGTATCAGTGGGGGTTGAGAAATGACGGTGAGCTGCAATATCTTGAGGTGGTGAACCGCTTTCGGGACAGTAATCCGCGGCTGGCCGCTACAATCGATATTGCGAATGCACTGAAGCTTCCGGCCCCGGTGGCAGGTCCAAGCGCCTATGAGATTGAAACCACAGATTCGGTAAAAGGGATTGATATTAATATACAGCCGGCGTGGGAGCTGTACGATGCGGACAAGACGGAGCATCGGAATGTGATTGTGGCAGTCATTGATACAGGAATCGACATCAGCCATCCGGATCTGAAGGATGCAATCTGGGTCAATGAGGATGAGATACCCGGAGACGGGATTGATAATGACGGGAACGGATATGTGGATGATGTCAATGGCTGGAATTTCTTTTCCGGTAATAACCAGGTGTATGTGGGAAAGGAAGACGATCACGGCACACATGCCGCGGGGACGATTGCCGCTTCGCGGAAAGTTCATGGGATAGCCGGAATTGCAGACAACCGGTATGTGAAGATCATGGTTCTGAAAGCCCTGGGGACAGAGATGGGGATCGGTGAGGAGACGGCAGTGGTGGAAGCGATTCGGTATGCGGAGGCAAATGGGGCATCGATCTGTAATCTGAGTTTTGGAAGTGAGATTTATTATCCGCAGCTGGAGCAGACGATGCGGGAATCGAAGATGCTGTTTATCAGCTCGGCTGGTAATGGGAGCAGCAGCGGGATTGGCCTGAATGCCGATAAGTATCCGGATTATCCGGCATCCTTTAATCTGGATAACAGTATTTCCGTGGCGAATCTGATGTTTGACGGGAATCTGGCAAAGAGCTCCAATTACAGTGCTAATCTTGTAGATATCGCAGCGCCTGGAACCTATATTGTCAGTACGATTACCGGGAATTCCTACGGATTTATGACAGGGACATCCATGGCGGCTCCCATGGTGACCGGTGTAGCGGCACTTCTGTATTCGTACCGGACAGATATCAGCCTGCAGGATGTAAAGAGGATTCTCATGAACTCGGCCAGAAGGCTGGAGGGCCTGGAGGGAAAGCTGGTATCCGGAGGCATGCTCGATGCCTATGCAGCTTTAAATTACGGGAGATAACAAAAAGCCTGACTGCAGTTTTTGCAGCCAGGCTTTTTGTTCGTTTGCGGTGGCATTCGTCAGATGCATATCGCAAGCACGCCGTCTGGTTTTTTGCTCCGTCCCGATCTGCCCTGAAATGTGTCTGGAAATTATTTTCCGCCAGATGTGCGTTACAGGCGCTTGGAATCATTACTCGCCAAAATCATCAAAGAAACCAGAGTCCGGTTTCCTGGAAGAATGAGAGCTTTTCTGTCGGGCCCGGGAGATTTCTCTTGCTTTCCGCATTTCCAGCAATCGGGCAAACTCCTCCTCGTCACCATGAGCCTGCAGACGCCGCCGTCTTGCTGCCCGGCGTGCAGCCAGCTCTCTGGCCTCCCTTCGCCGGGACCAGAAAATCCAGCTGATGGCAGCTATCATAATAACAGCGATGACAGCGGCGCAGGCAGCAGCGGCAGCCATGCCGGAGGGCAGCTTCAGATGTATCGGCCAGGATACGCCGGACGATGGGGAATCCGTAGGATTCCCTGCATCTTCGGAATCCGGATCCTCCGGACTGGTACTGTCTTCGGAGGGAACCAGACTGACATCCGCTTCTTTTGTCAGCAGGTATGCCTTTCCGATAAAGCGGTCATTGTAGGTATACCGAAGCACGGCAACCGCATTGACCGGATGATTGCCGGAAAGCGGTTCCAATGTCAGAGTTGCGTCCTCAAAAACAGCATTCTTAGGCAGGGTGATCACCCTGCCGGGTTCTATCATCAGATCCGAGGCCCGATAGGTGAGCCCGTTCTGCTCCACAGTCTCATCACCGGTAACATAACGGGTCTCATGTTCAGAGATGGACAGATTCTGGAAACGGTCAAAGCCGAATTCCAGCAGAGTTTTTCCGTCCAGAAAATACTGGGGGCGCGAGCCTTTCAGGATAACCGAGATCAAACGCCTGCCGTCCTGTTCGGCATAGGTGACCAGGGTGTTGCCTGCGGCTTTCAGATAGCCTGTCTTGCCGGCAACAGCCGGAGGGTAGTAGAACTCGCTGTTGGGGTCGTCTGTATAAATCAGACGATGTTCCTGCCGGAAGGAAATGCCGTCAGGGTTATTGCTGGTGGAATTGATCTTGTAGGACAGCGCAGAGCTGATTCTTACCAGATCTTCATTGGCAAAGGCGGCCCGGGCAATCAAGGCCATGTCATAGGCAGTTACATTCTGGCTGTCCCCATTCAGGCCAGAGGGATTCTCGAAATGAGTCTTGTCGGAGCAGCCGAGTTTGGCTGCTTTGTCATTCATCATATCCACAAAGGAAGGAATGCTTCCCGCAGTGTGTTCTGCCAATGCGTTGGCGGATTGATTGACGGAAAACAAAAGCAGGCTGTACAGGCAATCTTCCACTGTCATCTGATCTCCGGCCGTAAGGCTCAGCTTATTGCCGCTGTCAGCCTCGACACTGTTCATGGCAGTCTCGGAGAAAGTGACGGTCTCATCCAGTTTGCAGTTTTCCAACACAATAAGAGCCGTCAGCAGCTTTGTGATGCTGGCGGGGGGATAAGCGGTGTCGATACAGTTCTGGCCGAAGAGCAGGGCTCCGGAATCTGCGTCAATGACCGCACCGGATTCTGCGAGGATTCCCGTATCAGATGGCCAGGACGGCGGTTCGGCAGAAGCGGTGACAGCGAATAAGTGGCTCGCGGCCAAAAGGCAGCAAAGCAGACGCCTTATCTTTTGCTTCAATGGTTTGTCCTCCTCATTGGATTGTTACGGTTACATTTTATCATGATATTGGAGAAAGGGGAAGAGGTTTGTAAAAATAACTTGGTTCACATGCAATAAAGCAGCATGGCAGGGTTCTATTTGATTCGTTATCGGAATATAAATCTCATAAGTGTGGGATTTTTTGAAAAAGGCAGAGGAAATTTAGTTCTGACAGGACTTGAAATTTGTAAAAAATGAGGTATAATTAATGGAGGGATATTATTTCGGAAAACACGAACAAATAGACGAAGGCGGGATGGGATTAAAAGAGGAGGGGTGGGAGAAAGCAGGGAGAAGGAAAGCGGGAAGAGGAGAGGCGGAACAAGGAGAAACTCAACGAGGAGAAACACTGATGATAATTATGGATATTAAAGCGGATAATCTCTATGCTTTGAAAAAATTTCATATGAATATGTCATATCCTAAGAAAATTGTAGATTCCACAATTCCGGGGGAGTATCTGGCAGAAAAACCGAATTTCCGGTATAAAAAAGTGAATATAATCATGGGAGGAAATGCTACGGGAAAGACCTCCCTGGGAAAGCTGCTAATGATTTTTGCTAATTATTTTAAAGACGGTAATTACAAATATTTTATCAATGTTGTGAATGATAAAACAAGGGAAGCTGTTTTAAGCATTGATTTTGTAACAAACAGAGAGTTTTTCTATCGCTTTGCTCTGTGCATTGACGCAAATAAGAATGGGGATTATCAGGAGAGCGATATCCATATTCATATTTATTATACCAATATCGGTAAAAAGGATAATTATGAGACATGTGCGAAAAGAATCGATGGGATGAATTGTCAGGAGACAACGTATGATAAAATCAATACAAGCGGCTGGTACTTTTCTTATCCTCAGGATGCATGGAAAAATAAGACGTATTCTTCCATAGAGGATGATGATAATTATCTTTACATATTGGAACAGACATTAAAAACATTAGATCCGTCGATAAAAGAGGTTATTAAAGTATCAGAAGTTGATAATACCTATGCTATTAAATTAAATAATCATTCTGTGATTATTCAGGATGGAAAGATTGCCGATACTGAGATCCTTTCAAGTGGAACAAAAGCAGGGCTGGATATTTCCTATATTATAGCTTCACTGGTATGTGATAAGCATGATTTGTATTATTGTGATGAATTGTTTTCTTATGTTAACAGTGATGTCGAGAAGGCATGTCTGTCTATTATAATCGAAAAGCTTACAGAAAAAAAGCAGCTGTTTTTTACTACACATAATGTAGATATTTTGGATATGCAGCTGCCGAAGCATTCCTTTACTTTTTTAAAAAAGGATTTGTCTGATGAGGAGCTGTGTATCAAATGCATCAATGCTGCGGAATTCTTGAAGCGTAATACGGATTCATTAAAAAATGCTGTGGAAAATGATTTGTTTTGTACAACTCCCGAACTACATAGGTTATATGATATAGCCGAACTTTAAACTGGGAGGATGTGCGTATGGGAAAGGCAATTCGCTATCAATATTATGTGGAAGGGGAGGATGAAAAGAAACTGCTGGAGGTGCTGAAACAGGACTTAAGATGTATCAGAGCAGGAAAGGTAGATATATTTAATGTGATACAGAATCAATTTACCAGTATGAGGATTCGCCCGTTAAAGCCAGGGACGGTTGTAATTCTGGTTTATGATACGGATGTCGACCATGTTGATATATTGCAGAGAAACATCATTTTTCTGCAAAAGCAGAATGCAATAAAGGAAATTGTATGTATTCCGCAGGTAAAGAATCTGGAGGAGGAACTGGTGTATGCGTGTCAGATAAAAAATGTCAGCGAACTGACCCATAGCCATACGAAAAAGGATTATAAAAGGGATTTGATTGATTGTAATAATTTGGGAATACGGTTGAGGAAGTGCGATTTTAAAATAACTAAGTTTTGGAGTCAGCTCCCGGCAAATAGGTTTGGCGTTTGGGGAAATGATGCAGGGAAAATAAAATTAGAATGAAACGTGTTTGGAAATACTTTCTGTCAGAAGGAATTTTCAGGCGCGTTTTCTTTTCGCGAGTAATGTTCCTAAGCGCCAGTGGCGCTTGTTTAGGACGGATCGAAACAGAGTGAAGACCCAAGTGCCGTGTTCGCGCAGGTATTTGCCGTTACGTTCACAGGGTACCTGTGAACAGTAATCCCGGAAGAGCTAATTGAGAAAAACAGTTGAAAAAGGGTCTTGCAATATACCCCATAGGGGTATATAATAAGGAAAGGAAAACTAAGCGGCAGGGAAGGAGAACACAGGATGGAGAGAGGAAGGAACTCCGGAACCGGGATAGAGGCAGAGAGTCAGGCAAAGGGAACATGCTGCCACAAGACGAAGGAGCGTTCTGATAAGGAGTACCGGGATCTGCTGAACCGGCTGAGCCGGATTGAAGGGCAGGTGCGGGGGATTAGAGGGATGGTGGAAAAGGATGCGTATTGTCCGGATATTCTGATTCAGGTGGCGGCGGTGAATGCGGCGCTGAACAGTTTTAATAAGGTTTTACTGGCGAATCATATTCGTACCTGTGTAATGAGGGATATACAGGCAGGGAAGGAAGAGACGATCGATGAGCTGGTAATGACACTGCAGAAGCTGATGAAGTGAAGGGAAAACGGCGGAACGTCACGGAAGGCACGCCTTGGAAAGACAAAGCCGGGGCAGAAAGCAGGGAAAGAGACAGGGCGAATAAGGAACCGGAAAAGAGGTGAGATTAACATGGGAGATTTTATGATTGTCGCGGTGGTGGCAGTGGCCTTGGTCTTTGCGGTGCGCGGGATGGTGAAGCGTGGGAAGAACGGGTGCTGCGGCGGAGGCGGCAGTGTGGCGGTCAAAAAGACGCTGGAAGGGGAAATGATTGCGCAGAAGGTTCTGACGATTGAGGGAATGCATTGTGAGAATTGTAAGAACCGTGTGGAGAGACAGATCAACAAGATTGCGGGCGCAGTGGCAAAGGTGGATTTGAAAAGGAAGATTGCCGTGGTATCCATGAGCCGGATGGTGGAGGATGAGGAGCTGAGGGAAGCTGTGGAGCGGCTGGATTTTAAGGTTTTGAAGATTGAGGAAGGGAGAGTGGCCTGAGAATGGAACAATATACAGTAACAGGAATGAGCTGTGCGGCATGCAGTGCACGGGTGGAAAAAGCGGTTTCAAAGGTGGATGGAGTTTCCTCCTGTTCGGTAAGTCTGCTGACGAATTCCATGGGAGTGGAGGGGACGGCCTCGCCGGAGGCGGTGATTGCGGCAGTCGAGGAGGCGGGATATGGAGCGGCAAGGAGAGCACGGGGCAGCGGTCAGGGGGAGTCAGGAGCAGGCCGGGCCGGAGGCTTCCAGGGAACCGGGGGGATGTCCGCGGCAGAGGATATGCTGAAGGATCGGGATACGCCGGTGCTGAAACAGAGGTTATACTCGTCTCTGGGATTTCTGGCGGTGCTGATGTATTTTTCCATGGGACATATGATGTGGAACTGGCCGGTTCCGGCATTTTTTGCAGAGAATCATGTGGCGATGGGGCTTTTGCAGCTGATTCTTACCGTGATCGTGATGGTCATTAACCAGAAGTTCTTTATCAGCGGCTTTAAGAGCCTGTGGCACCGGGCGCCGAACATGGATACTCTGGTGGCGCTGGGGTCAGGGGCATCGCTGGTTTACAGTGTTTATGCGCTGTTTGCCATGACGGATGCGCAGGTACGGGGGGACATGGCAGGAGTCATGGGATACATGCATGAGTTCTATTTTGAATCGGCAGCCATGATCCTGACCTTGATTACAGTGGGGAAAATGCTGGAAGCGCGGTCCAAGGGACGGACCACGGATGCGCTGAAGAGCCTGATGAAGCTGGCTCCGAAGACGGCGACGGTTGTGCGGGACGGTAAAGAGGAGGAGGTTTCCATTGACCAGGTGCAAAAGGATGATATTTTTGTAGTCCGGCCAGGGGAGAATATTCCGGTGGACGGCGTGGTGGTGGAGGGAAGCAGCGCAGTCAATGAGTCGGCGCTGACCGGTGAGAGTATTCCGGTGGATAAGGCAGAGGGAGACCATGTGTCGGCGGCTACGCTGAATCAGTCAGGATTTATCCGCTGCCGGGCCACGCGGGTGGGTGAGGACACTACTTTGTCCCAGATTATACAGATGGTCAGTGATGCGGCGGCGACCAAGGCTCCTATCGCCAAGGTGGCGGATCGGGTGTCCGGGGTATTTGTTCCGGCAGTGATTGCCATTGCCGCGGTGACGATTGTGGGTTGGATCCTGGCAGGGGAGAGCGGGGGCTTTGCCCTTGCCCGGGGAATCTCCGTGCTGGTTATCAGCTGTCCCTGTGCTTTGGGGCTGGCTACGCCGGTAGCGATCATGGTGGGAAACGGCATGGGAGCGAAAAACGGCATTATGTTTAAGACAGCGGTTTCTCTGGAGGAAACGGGCAAAACGGAAGTGGTGGCTCTGGATAAGACGGGAACCATTACCAGTGGAGAGCCGAAGGTAACGGATCTGATTCCGGCAAAGAATGTGAAGGGTGCCGGGGACGAAGCGGGATGTATGGCGGAGAAAGCGGAAAGAGGTGCTGAAAGTACATCTGACGGGATGGAGCTTCTGGCTATGGCTTATGCTCTGGAGAAAAAGAGCGAACACCCGCTGGCCAGGGCGATTCTGAAGGAGGCTGAGGAGAGGGGGCTGAAAGCTGCGGAGGTGACGGAATTTAAAGCTCTGCCGGGGAACGGCCTGTCGGCTTTGCTTGACGGAGAAGCGATAAGCGGCGGCAATCTGGCATTTATCAGCAGCCAGGCAGAGGTTCCCGAAGCCATGAAAAGGAAGGCGGAGCAGCTGGCCGAGGAGGGGAAGACCCCGCTGTTTTTCAGCCGATCCGGAGTTTTGAGCGGAATTATCGCAGTAGCGGATGTGATCAAGGAGGACAGTCCGCAGGCAGTGCGGGAATTGCAGAATATGGGCATCCATGTGGTGATGCTGACCGGGGACAATGAGAGGACGGCTAAGGCGATCGGTGCACAGGCCGGGGTGGATGAGGTGATTGCCGGTGTGCTGCCGGATGGAAAGGAAAGTGTAATCCGTTCCCTGAAGCGAAAGGGAAAGGTGGCCATGGTGGGCGACGGAATTAACGATGCGCCGGCGCTTACCCGGGCAGATATCGGAATTGCCATCGGAGCCGGGACGGATATTGCCATTGATGCGGCAGATGTGGTTCTCATGAAGAGCCGCTTAAGCGATGTGCCTGCAGCAATCCGGTTAAGCCGGGCGACCCTGAGAAATATTCATGAAAATCTGTTCTGGGCATTCTTTTATAATGCGGTGGGGATTCCCTTAGCAGCAGGATTGTGGTATCCTTTATTTGGGTGGAAGCTTAACCCTATGTTTGGTGCTGCGGCTATGAGCCTGTCCAGCTTCTGCGTGGTGACCAACGCGCTGCGGCTGAACTGGTTTGATATGCATGATACAAAAAAAGATAAAAAAATCAAAAGCAGTAAGAAGGAGGAACTGGTGATGGAAAAGACCATGAAAATCGAGGGAATGATGTGCGGGCATTGTGAGGCCCGGGTAAAGAAGTGCCTGGAAGCCCTGGCTGAGGTGACAGAAGCAGCAGTGAGCCATGAGGCCGGAACTGCTGTGGTGACTTTGAGCGCGCCGGTGGCGGATGAAGTGCTGAAAAAGACGGTGGAGGATCAGGACTATAAAGTGATTTCGATTCAGTAATCCTGACTTTCGGGGTTTATCTGGCAGAGGTTTGGATGTTTGCCGGATGCTTATGCGGAGATTTGTTTAGGAAAGGGCCTGTCAGAAGCCGGTAGGCGGATGGACAGGTCCTTTTTTATATCATGGGAAAGTGTGTCCTATGATACGAAAACACTCTGCGAGGTTGCTGAGTGCCAGCGGCACTCGTTTAGCAGCGACCGAAGTGGAACGTAGATTGCACTACGCGCAGAGGAAGCGCGGTCGGGGAGACGCGGGAGAAGAGGTTGGGCCAGAGGTTTTTATTGAAAGGACGGGACAAAGCATGATTTTGAGTGTCAGCAGGAGGACGGATATTCCCAATTATTATTTTGACTGGTTCTGCAACCGGATTCAGGAGGGGTTTCTTCATGTGCGTAACCCGATGAATGAGAGGCAGGTCAGTTATATTGACCTGTCGCCGGAGGTAGTGGACTGTATTGTCTTCTGGACGAAAAATCCTGCGGCGATGCTGGGACAGCTTCCGGTTTTTCGGCATTATCCCTATTATGTACAATTTACCCTGACCGGGTATGGGAGGGATGTGGAACCGGGGCTGCCGAATAAGCCGGTTGTACTTATGGAGACATTTCGGACCCTTTCCCGGAGGATTGGGGAATCGCGGGTGATATGGAGGTATGATCCGATCCTGTTTAATCCGGTATATACGCCTGCCTATCATCTGAAAGCATTTGCGAAGATTGCCGAAGGGCTGGAAGGCTATACAAAGCGGGTGGTGATCAGCTTTGTGGATCCGTATGCCAGGATTCAGAAGAATATGAACAGCCTGAAGGTCCGGGATCTGCCGGAAAAGGAGCTGTTGCTGTTCGCAAAGCAGTTGGCTGATCTTGCGGGGAAGCACCATATGGAGGTGGAGTCCTGCGCAGAGCTTTTTGATTTGGAGGCAGCAGGTATCCGCCGGGGGAGCTGTATTGACGCCAGGCTGATAGAGGAGATCACAGGCTGCCGGATTCTGGCCGGTAAGGATAAATACCAGCGGAAGGAATGCGGCTGTGTGGAAAGCATTGAGGTGGGGACCTATAATACCTGCAGAAGCGGCTGCCGTTACTGCTATGCCAATTACAGTGAGGCAGCGGTTCAAAATCATACGAGACTGTATGATCCGCATGCGCCGCTTTTGTGCGGGGTGGAGGGGGAAAAAGATAAGCTGACAGTGCGGAAGATGAAGTCTCTGCTTGACAGACAGCTCTCTATATGACTTTTTGAATGATTTGCAAAAAAATCCACAAGTTCGGCAAAAAACATACCAGGAGTTTCCTTTATAATACGGGTATAAAAAATGCGGGTAAAACCATGCAGAAGAAGGAGGAGACAGGTATGAATTTCAGACGGTTTGCGGGGCTGGCTCTGGCAGTGCTGGCGGCGGGAAGTATGACGGCGTGCGGAGGCGGATCTCAGGCGCAGAAGGCGGAGGCACCTGCCGGACAGGCTTCGGAGGACAGTGGCAAAGGCGGCAGTGAGGGCAAAGGCGGGGCAGCAGCCGGGGAGGCGCAGGTGATTCTTACTCTGGCAGAGGTGAATCCGGCGGATTCTCTGGACGGTCAGGTGGAGAGCTATTTTAAAGAACAGGTAGAGTCCTTAAGCGGAGGAACGGTGCTGATTGACATTCAGGCAAGCGGGGTGATGGGGGCGGAAAATGATGTCCTGGATGGGATGACGACCAACGGTGGAACGGTTGATATGGCGCGTATTTCCAGCTTTGCCCTTACCAATTATGGAGCAAAGCTTTCGGCGCTTCCCAGCATTCCTTATACCTTCAATGATCGGGAGCATTACTGGAAATATGCGGACAGTGAGATCGGACAGAGAATCCTGGATGAGCCTTCTGAGATGGGGCTGGGAATCAAGGGTTTGTTTTTTGTGGAGGAAGGTTTCCGCAATTTCTTTGTGAAGGATGAGATCGACGGGATAGAAGGAATGAAAAATAAGAAAATCCGTGTATCTTCGGATCCGATTCTGACGGCAGTGGTGGAGCAGGTGGGAGCGAACCCGACCGTGGTGTCTTTCAGCGAATTGTATTCCAGCCTGCAGTCCGGAGTGGTGGACGGTGCAGACCAGCCAATCGTGACCTATGAGTCGAATGCTTTTAATGAAGTGGCACCTTATATGCTGGAGGACGGACACACGATGAGCGCCTCGGAAGTGATTATTACGGAAGCGGCATGGGAAAAGCTTTCGGAGGAGCAGAAGGCGGCTATCGAGGAAGCCGGCAAGGCGACCAGCGCTTACTGTAAGGAGTTGTCTGCCAGGACAGAGGAGGAGTGTAAGGCTCGTCTCGAGGAGAAGGGTGTTATCTTTGTGGCGGTTCCGGACAAGACGCCGTGGCAGGAGGCATGCAGTGGGGTGATTGCCCAGTATACGCAAGGGCTTGAGGAGGAGTATCAGCAGATACTGGATCTGAAGTAGGAAGAGGTTAGGGACAGCAAAAAGTCTGAGAAAGAAAAAGAACCTGGATGGCAGAAAGCCAGGGACAGGGAAGAGGAGAACTCGGGCGCCGGCGGTGCCGGCGCCGGGGGGATTTTACAGAAAGTGAGTGAAGAGCGTGAAGAGATTTTATGATATTCTTTATCAGATTATCATGGTGGTGTGTAAGCTGCTGCTGATTGCGGATATTGCCATCACCTCCATGGCGGTTGCGGGTCGTTATATTTCTTTTATACCGGATCCGGTCTGGAGTGAGGAGATTGTGCTGACCTGCATGATCTATATGGCTCTGATCAGTGCGGCGCTGGCGGTTCACAGAGGCTGCCATATCCGGATGACGGCGCTGGATGCTTACCTGCCAAAGGCTGTGGTGAGGCTTCTGGATGTTTTCGGGGACGTGATTGTGCTGATATTTGCCATGATTATGGCAGTGGTGGGGATGCAGTATGCTTTGAATGTGGGAAAGAACAGTATGTACACCAGCCTGTCCTGGCTGTCCAAGTTCTGGCTGTATGTGCCGGTTCCCATTGCCGGAGCAGCGATTGTGCTGTTTCAGGCAGGGGCGTTGTATCGTCATGTGAGGATCTTGCTGGGGAAGGAAGAGGTCTCTTCGGAGATTTCAGGATGCCCGGAAAACGTGGATGATTAAGGAGGAGACAACGGATGATTATTAACAATACGGCGGTGCTGATTTTGCTGGTTTCCTTTTTTGCCATGATTCTTTTGCGGGTAAATATTGCGTTTGCTGTGGGGATGGCATCCGTGCTGTGCCTGTGGTATATGGGGATTCCGCTCAGCAATGTTTGCCAGCAGATGGTGAAGGGGCTGAATTCCTTTTCTCTGATGGCGGTGCCTTTCTTTATTACCATGGGCTGCCTGATGGGAAGCGGGGGGATCTCAGAAAAGCTGATTAATCTGGCGAATGCATGTGTGGGATGGATGCGCGGCGGAATGGCGATGGTGAACATCGTGGCGTCATATTTTTTTGGCGGAATTTCCGGTTCAGCCACAGCGGATACGGCTTCCCTGGGTAAGATCCTGATTCCCATGATGGTAGAACAGGGGTATGACGCGGACTTTTCCACCGCGGTTACGATTACCTCATCGGTGGAGGGGCTTCTGGTTCCGCCCAGCCATAACATGGTAATCTATGCCATGACTGCAGGGGGAATCTCGGTGGGTTCGCTGTTTATGGCGGGATATGTGCCGGGAGCGCTGCTTGCGGTTTCTCTGATGATTGGCTCTTATGTGATCTCTCTGAAGCGGAATTATCCGAAGGGGGAGCCTTTTAACCTGAAGTATTTTCTGGAGGAGTTGGGAAAATCCTTCTGGGCGCTGGCAGCAGTCCTGATTGTGGTGGTTGGCGTGGTCGGGGGTGTGTTTACGGCTACGGAATCGGCGGCGATTGCCGTTATTTACAGTCTGATCGTCAGTGTGTTTATCTACAGGGGCCTGGACTGGAAGGGAGTATGGAAGGTTCTGGGCGAGTGTGTGGACACGCTTTCGATTGTGCTGATTCTCTGCGGCACATCCAGCATTTTCGGGTATTGCCTGACCTACCTGCATGTGCCGGATCTGGCGTCCATGGCGATCACCAGCATTTCCAGCAACCGGATTGTGCTGATTTTGCTGATCAACCTGATTCTTCTGGGGCTTGGGTGCATCATGGATATGGCGCCGATTATCCTGATCGCCACTCCGATTCTGCTTCCGCTGGCGAAAAGCATCGGTATGGATCCGGTCCAGTTCGGAGTGATTATGATCCTGAATTGCGGAATCGGCTTGCTGACGCCGCCGGTAGGGACATGCCTGTTTATCGGCTCTGCGGTGTCAGGAGTGCGGATTGAGAAGATTGTCAAGGCCACGCTGCCCTTTTATCTGTGCATGCTGGCAGCGCTGCTGCTGATTACATTTGTTCCGCAGATCAGTCTGTTCCTGCCGAGTCTGTTTATTCATTGAAGCTAAGAAAAGAGAGAAAAAGATATTCAGCCTTGGAAAAAGGGGGGAACCGTCGGTTCCCCCCTTTTTCCAAGGCGTACCTTTTTGTGATACCTAAAGTTAATAGCATTACGGTTTCAAGACATTTTCTTCCGGTATTGCAGAGGGCTGCAGCCGGTTCTGGCTTTAAAGACCCGGGAGAAGGAGCTGAGGCTGCCGTAGCCGGTCTCCTGGCTGATGAGTTCTATGGAGTGGGTGCTGTTGATCAGGAGGTTCTTGGCCCGGGTGATGCGGTATTCCGTGATGTATTCGCTGACAGTCATGCCGGACACTTCTTTGAAGATGTAATAAAGCTGGGTCTTGCTGAGACCGAAATGTCTGGCGATGTCCTCGGTATTCAGTTCTTCGTGGTAATATTTTTCCACAAAGTCGTATATCTGGTAGACTAAGTCGGAATGGAGACTGCGGATGGCAGTGGGAGCAGCTCCGTATTGGCCGCAGTAGCACTGGTTTGTCAGAAGAAGAAATTGTCCCAGCAGAAATTTGGTGTGAAGATTGCCAAAGGCTGCGGGGATGGCGGGATCCGGGCTGTTCTGGAATTCGTTCATCTGTTCCAGCAGGGAGAGAAAAGCAGCGTGGTATCCGTCCGGAATGGGGAGGATGTATTTTTTGCGTTTCTGGCTGAGCAGAAAGCACTCGAGCAGATTGACCTCCGGGGTGGACAGACGGGAGATGTAATTGGAGGAAAAATACAGCACATACCGGTCGCAAGGAGAGGAGGGATCGCTGTTGAACATGTAGTGCAGGTTCATCTGATCCAGCAGAATAATGCCGTATCGGGGGATGTGTGCGAGGTGATCTTCGAACCGACATTTCAGATTGTCAGAAAGGGCAATGACGATTTCCAGCTGACGGTGGCAGTGAAAGGTTCTTTTTTCGGTCATATTGGAGATCTTGTGCCGGATGGAAAATTCTTCCGGAAATATCTCGTTGTAGCGGAGTCGATTGACGGACATGGGCGGCCTCCTTTCTTTGGCTGATAAAGATTATACCATATCTTTGAATGATTTGCAAAAAATTCAATGCTATCAGCAAAAAAAGCCGGAGGGATTTTTTGTATACTGGGTATATCAGAAAACAGGGAGGAGGAAGGTGAGGGGTGCATATGGTGGGTGAGATTGCGGAGGCTTCAAGAAAGGCGGGGGAGATTCTTAAGGGAATCCGGGAACTGTCCGGGGAACGGGTAAGCGCAGCTGTGCTGCTTCCTTTATTACAAAAGGCAGTGTGCTGTAAACTGATGGTCGGGGAGCAGCAGGAGGGTAATATCCGCAATCTGGTGATCCTCAGCATTAAGCTTCAGGACCAAAGGGCAGGGAATCTGTCGGATGAAACGATCGGGCGTCAGATTAAGAAATATGACTGCCACCAGACCAGCCTGGCGGCGCAGAAGAAGGTGCTGCTTCTGATGTATCTGGAGCGGGAACTGGGATTCCATATGAATGATGACGAGGCTACTTCGATTGAGACACTGGAGGATTTGTCAAATTTGGCGGCGGCTTATCTGGCTAAGGAAAGGTGCTTCCAATCATCTTAGATCAGGAGGTAGGGGAGTGAGGGTTCATGAGATTCGGGAGGAGTTTCCGTTTTTTGGCAAAAGGGGAGGGGAAGAGGAGCCTCTCATCTATTTTGACAACGGGGCGACGACCCAGAAGCCCCAGGCGGTGATTGACCGGCTGGTGGAGTATTACAGCCGGGAGAATTCGAATATTCACCGGGGGGATTATCCCTTAAGCAGCCGGGCGGAGAGAATGTATGAGCATGCCCGGGAGACGGTGGCAGAATGGCTGGGGGCAAAGACGCCGGAGGAGATTGTGTTTACGAAAGGCAGCACGGAGGCGGTTAACCTGGCGGCGGCCTGTGTGGGGGAGACCTGGCTGAAGCCGGGGGATAATCTGGTGGTCACGGAACTGGAGCATTCTTCGAATTATTTTCCCTGGAAGCGTCAGTGCGAGAAACGTGGCGCGCAGCTTCGGGTTGCAGAGGCAGAAACAGACGGAACGCTGAAGACGGAAGCAGTGATCTCCCGGATGGATGAGAGGACGAGGCTGGTGGCGGTTACGGCCATGTCCAATGTCACGGGATTCCGTCCGGATGTGGGGCGGATTGTAAAAAAGGCCCATGAACTGGGAATTCCTGTGCTGGTGGATGCTTCTCAGGAGATTGCCCACCACAGGGTATCGGTCCGGGAAACGGATTGCGATTTTCTGGTTTTTTCCGGCCATAAGGTGTATGGTCCCATGGGAGTGGGGGCGCTGTATGGCAAGCGGAAATGGCTGGAGGAACTGCAGCCGTATCTTTATGGCGGAGGGATGGTGCAGCGGGGGGACTGCGGCTGTATCAGATATCGGAGAGACCCGGGAAAGTATGAGGCGGGGACGCAGAACATTGCCGGGGCGCTGGGGCTGGAGGCGGCGCTTGGGTTTTTGAAGCGGTGGGATTTTTCCGGGATTGAGGAATATGAGCGGCAGCTGGGGCAGTGCCTGAGAGAGAAACTTGAGAAGATTCCGGGAGTCCGTCTTTTGGGGACTGAGAGGGATTCTCCGGTGCAGGTGTTTGAATCGGAATGGATGGGCGCCTATGATATGGGGGTGCTGTTGGGAAACCGGGGAATTGCGGTGCGCTCCGGCGCCCATTGTGCTTATCCTCTGATGGAGCGGATGGAAAAGGAGAGCATTTGCCGGGTGTCGCTGGCCTTTTATAATACGGCCGGGGAGATCGAAAGCTTTGCCGGGACGATGAGGGATCTGCAAAAAAAGTTTGGAAGAAAAGGAAACTGAGGCAGGGAACAGAGGGAGCTTTGAGAAAGGAAAAAGAATTTCGTTAATATCTGGGAAAGAAAGGAGGGCAAAGATGGGAGTGGCAGAACGGGAGAAAAAGTACAGGGAAGAGCTGGCGGTTCTTGAGGATCCGGCTTCGCAGTGTGAATATCTGATGTTTCTGGGAATGCAGGGGCAGGAAAAGGAAACCTTGCGAAAGGATATTCACCGGATTGAGGGCTGTAAGACGGCAATCTGGATGAGAGTCTGGCGTGATCTGCACGGGGTGCATTTCCAAGGGGACAGTGATTCTCTTCTGGTGAGGGGAGTGCTGGCGATTCTTGAGGATTTGTATGAGGGGGAGAGCCCGGAGGCTGTGCGGGCACATCCGCCAAAATTCCCGGGGGATATCTCGGATGAGGTGATCTATCCGGAGATCAAGAAAAACGGCATTTTAAAATGTTATCAAAGGCTGGCTGCCTTAGAATAAATCAATTATCTTAAAAGGAAAAGGAGAATTGTTATGAAGTATGCAATGGATGTAAAGGTAAATCTGAGACCGGTATTCAGTAATCTGGTACATACGGACTGGTGGGAGGGTCCCTGCCGGGTGGGCGTGGAAGAGGAGGGGACTCCGGAGTATGAGCGTCGGGTGGGAAAGGAGCAGTTTAAGATCTGGTATGAGGAACTGAAGGAGAACCTTGACCTTACCCGCTGTAATCTGATGGAGCCGGTGTATATGGAGTTTGATGAAAGTTTTGTGATGCGGGATTCGGAGTTTGAGAAGCTGATTCCCACCAACCACGAAGTGGACCTGTATCTGATTACCTACCGCGTGCCGGGGATTGAGCGCCTGAACAAGCCGATTTCCATGATTAACCTGGGGCCGACTCCCATTGACCTGATTGGGTACTACCGGGATCTGGGGCTGGAAGCGTACATGGCGCATGATTATGAGGAGTACAATAAGGTTCTGAAAAATATGCAGGTGCGCAAGGCGATTCAGAACACCAAGATCCTGATTTTGTCGAATTCGGAGCAGACGCCTGCTTCTGTCAATACCAGCTGCTGCGATCTGGTGGGGCTGTTTACCCGTTATGGAATCCGCAATAACCGGATTGACTTCCGGCAGGTGTTCCGGTACATGGATGAGATCCCGGCGGATGACAAAATTAAGGCTGAGGCAAAGGCGCTTATGGAGGGTGCCGGGAAAAACGATATCACGGAGGAATATCTGTGCAATGACCTGAGATATTTCCATGCGGTACGTACCATGATGGAAAAGTATGACTGCAATGCTTTTACCACTCCCTGCAAGGAACTGTGTGCCAGCCGTCTGCCGCAGAAGTATAAATTTGTTCCCTGTATGGCGCATTCCCTGAATAAGGATGACCGGATTCCGTCGGCCTGCGAAGAGGATCTGGCAGTGTGGATGGCCATGATGGTAATGATGTACCTGACACGGCAGAGTGTATTTATGGGGAATCCGGTTTTGGTGCTGGCCGGAAGCAAGACCCTGGAGCAGCTGGGTATGCCGAAGCTTTTGACTCAGCCCGGACAGACCTTTGACCATGATGTGCTGGAAATCCATCATGCGGTGCCGGCCACGAAGATGCGTGGTTTTGACCAGCCGGCCCAGAATTATGAACTGGGGCATTTTACGACTCAGGGCTGGGGCGCTCACTATCACGTCAATATGGCGGAGGAAGACGGCCAGGTGGTGACTTTCGGGCGCTTTAACCGTCAGGGAACCAAGATGATGGTGGCGGTAGGCCATACCTTGGGCTGTGAGTTCCGGCCGGTATATTGCAGTCCGGCAGTTTATTATGAGGTAGAGGGCGGAGCAAGGGAATTCCGCCAGGCTCTGGCCAACGGCGGCTACGGGCACCATCAGGCGGTGATTTATGGAAATCATGTGAAGGAGTTGCAGGAACTGGGGAAGGTCGTTGGATTTGAGGTGGAGTATTTTCACTAAAGAAACGAGAAACGCTTAATTAACGGACATTGCCCGTGAAAAGCAGCTGATGTCCGGAATGGCCGAGCAGACTTGCTTCGTAAGAGGAAGTCTGCCCGGCCTTTTGAATTACTGCGAATGAACCGCATTGCCACGGTAAACGCAAGCTTTTGACTGTCGTCCTTTGGCACAGTCCTGGAAATAAGAATAGGATACTTCCCCATTTTCCCAGGGGTGTTTTTGATGCAAGGTGTACAGGGGAATCAGTTCATGGCCTTCTATCTCTCCGTTTTTCGGAGGAATAAAACTCTCATTGTTTTTCATATTTGTAATTGTCAATGATCGTAAATTCTTTTCCTGTATGTACAGAGAGATGCTTATTCGTATGGATCTGCGGTTTCTCAGGAATTCGTCCCCTTATCTGATAACCAGTTCCCAATCGGTTCCGTCATCAATACTGATGCTGCTTACGGTCTCGGAATCGTCGTCAAACTGAAACGTGTACTCGAATTTACCGTCTTCAAAGTTCAGATAAGTTTCGTGATCTAAGGTCATCTTTGCCCCGCTCATAGCTTCCTTAATCTGGTCTCTCGTATATCCGTTATAATTCACGCCATTGACCAGGATCTCTCCGGTATCATAGTCCGGATCCCGATAATCAATCACGACCCGAAATACCTCGCCCTCTTCGAAATCCACTTTTTTTGAACTCCGGTTGGCAGCATACATGGTTCCGTAAGTCATATCATCCTTCATGGCATAGAAATTCTCCCATGAACTGCTGTCAATCTGGGCTTTTCCGCTGTAAGAATGCTGATCGGTAAAGCCTGATGCTGTAATGTCTGCTATCCGGGTTTTTCCCAATTCCAGTTCACAGGTTTTGTCATAAGTCAGAACAACCTTTTTCCCGCCGGAACAACCGGTAAAAAGAATTCCTGTCAGTAAGAATCCCAAACATAATTTTGATCTGAAACGCAATTTCTTCTTCCTCCTGTTTTTCTCTTGTTTTATGGTCAGAGTATTTTTGGTAACTTACGAGCTTCCGTCCTCATTATAGCAATCTTTTTCTGACGAGTAAAGTCTTTATTCTTTCTCTGTGTGCTGAGGCAAAGGCAGGTTACTTTTCATGGGGATGTTCAGCCCTGCTTCAAGGCGTACTTTCTGGAATCTCACCCCATCCCGTGAACGGTAAGGAACTTATTTTACGACAGTTCCTAAGCAACAGGATGAGAAATTCAGAAAAAACCGATTAACGGCTGTCAATCAGTTATTGTTTATGGTATACTGGTATAATCTGCGGGAAATTCTTTATAAATTTGCAGAAGCTGATTTTGGCAGGGCGCAGGGGAAAATGAAAAATGACGAGAGGAAAACCATGCCGTTAGAGGAGAATGCGAAATATGCCATCCAGGTACAGGATGTAAGCAAGGTGTACCGATTGTATGACAAGCCCATTGACCGGCTCAAGGAGTCACTGAGCCTGTCCCATAAGAATTACCACAAGGATTTTTTTGCGCTGAACGGGATTTCTTTTCAGGTGGAAAAGGGAGAGACTGTGGGGATTATCGGGACCAACGGTTCCGGGAAATCGACGATTTTAAAGATCATTACCGGTGTGCTGACTCCTACCGCCGGAGAGGTGAAGGTGGAGGGCGTGATTTCGGCCCTGCTGGAGCTGGGCGCGGGTTTTAATATGGATTATACCGGGATCGAGAATATTTATATGAACGGGACCATGATGGGCTTTTCCCGGAAGGAGATGGAAGCGAAGCTTCAGGATATCCTGGATTTTGCGGATATCGGGGATTTTGTGTATCAGCCGGTCAAGACTTATTCCAGCGGCATGTTTGTGCGGCTGGCGTTTGCGCTGGCCATCAATGTGGAGCCGGAGATTCTGATTGTGGATGAGGCGCTCTCGGTGGGAGATGTGTTTTTCCAGTCCAAGTGCTATCGGAGGATGGAGGAAATCCGGCAGAACGGCACCACGATTCTCATGGTGACCCATGATATGGGCAGTGTGATCAAATATTGCGACCGGGTGGTGCTTTTAAATAAGGGCAGCTTTATTGCCGAAGGCGCTCCGGGGAAAATGGTGGATCTGTATAAGAAGATTCTGGCCAATCAGATGGAGGATCTGGAAGAGGAATTGCAGGAGATGAACGATTTTTCTGGCGGAATCGGGGATTCGGCCGGGGCTTTGGGCAGGAACGGTAAGAATCGGACGTCTGGACAGGCGGCTTTTGGGGCTGCGGATAATAATGAGGAGCAGGCTTCAGAGGCTGGATATGGCAATAAAAGGCGGGCGGACAGGCGGCACAAAGGTCTGATGAAAGAGCACATCACCATCAATCCCAACCGTACGGAATATGGAGACGGAAGGGCGGAGATTTATGATCTGGGAATGTTTGACGAGCGGGGGAATCTGACGAATCTGCTGCTGAAGGGCGAGTACTTTACGATTCGGGAAAAGATCTGTTTCCGGGCGGATATCCAGGCGCCGATTTTTACTTATACGATTAAGGACAAGAAGGGCGCGGAGCTGTCGGGCACGAATACGATGTTTGAGGGAGCGGATATCCGTCCCGTGAAGGCGGGGGATGAATATGAGGTGAATTTCCGGCAGAAAATGACCTTACAGGGAGGAGAGTATCTCCTTTCCATGAGCTGCACCGGGTTCGAGCAGGGGGAGCACACGGTCTATCACCGGCTTTATGATGTGGCGAATATTACTGTGATCTCCAATAAGAATACGGTGGGAGTCTATGATATGGAGTCTGAGGTGGAGACAACCTATCGCCCATTGGGAGACGGGGGAGCGGACACCTCGCAGCAGGGAGGCGGGAGATAGGGAAGTGCTGACTAAAGCGTTTTCCGCGCCGGATTTGTGCCGCGAATCGGCAAATTTCTTTGCAAATCCGTGTGCATCTGCCAGAGGTGCATGCCCCAAAAGGACTGGCCTCGTACGGCAAGCCTGCCTGTCTTGCAGCTTGTGGAAATAAAAGGTAACAGCTCAAACGGTTACAATAAGAGACTCTTGAAAACAGCCTGTGAGATGAGGAACCAATATGACAAGAATAGATAATGAAATTCAGATGGCGCTGAAAGCATACGGCGGGGATATCCAAAAGGCACTAAAGGATAACCACCGGCTGGATTATTTTTATGCTCTTTCCGATCAGAGAGAGCTTTTGCTGGAATGGTATGATTTTGAGCCGGAGGCCAGGCTTTTGCAGGTAGGGGCGGATTATGGGGCCATGACCGGGCTGTACCGGTCAGAGGCGGGGCAGGTGACGGTGCTGGATGGCCGGCAGGAAGCTTTGGAGACCGTGCGTCTGCGTTATCCGTCAGCGGAAAATATCCATTATGTGCAGAAGAGCCTGGAAGAATATGCCGCAGAGGCGGCGGCCATGTATGATTATGTGGTGATGATTGGCATGGAGAATGCGCCGTGTCAGGAGGAGATCGACGCGGCGGAAAGGCTTTTAAAACCGGATGGAGTGCTGATCCTGGCAGCGTCTAATGCCCTGGGAATGAAATACCACGCGGGGACGGCCCGGGAAGAGAATGCGCTGACCAAGAGACAGATTCAGAGGATGCTGCAGGGAAAGGGACGGGAAGGGGCAGGGCAGGAGTGTGATGGAAACCGGCAGGAGTGTGGTGAGAGCCGGCAGGAGGCATTGGAACAGACAGAGAGAGCAGAATCAGGCTTTGTCCGGTTTTATTATCCCATGCCGGACTACCGGACGCCTGTCAGCATTTATTCGGATGAGTACCTGCCCAAGAAGGGAGACCTGACCCGGGTGATTCCGGCCTATGATTATCCGCGCTATCATGTGACAGACATGGGGGAAGGTTTTGATGTGGCCTGTGAGGACGGGCTGTTTGATTTGTATGCCAATTCTTATCTGGTACTTTGGAGCAGGGATGAGGGGCGTCTGAAGCAGAAAAGCGAACGAATTTTTATCAAATATAATAAGACACGCAAGGACGAGTTCCAGATTAAGACCTGTATCTGCCGGAGAGATGGGGCTGAGGCAGCAGAGAAGAAAGTCTGGTATGTGGAAAAGGCAGCGCTCAGCCTGGAGGGTATGGGACATATCTGGTCCTTTGAGGAGAAATACCGCAGGCTTTCGAAGCAGCATCGCTCGCTCAAAATGGCGGAGCCGACATATTGTAAGGAAAAAAATGCGGTATATTTTCCTTATCTTACAGGGAGAACCTGGGCAGAGCGGCTGGGGGAGGATTTGTCTGGAGGAAAGCTTCTTTTTGAGACCCTTCACGGCGCCATGGAGCAGATTTATGATATCACGCCGGAGAGCAGGAAGAAATTCCTGCAGACTGAGGAATTCCTAGAGGTGTTCGGGGAGAATCTGACAGCAGAGGAGTTGGCTCTTCTTGCCGGGGATACGGCCTGTGAGGTGTCGAATATTGACGCGCTTTTTGAGAATATCCTGCTCACGGAGGAGGGGAATTACTGCCTGGATTATGAGTGGGTATTCACTTTCCCGGTGCCGGAGCATTTTGTGAAATACCGGATTCTCTATTACTTCTGTGAGCAGTATAAGAGCCTGATGGGCAGGGTGAGCCGTGAAGAATTGCTGGCGGGTTTTTCCGTTACCCCGGAACTGGCTCAGGTGTATGAGAAGATGGAGGTAAGTTTCCAGAATTATGTCCATGGAGAGAACCAGAAGCAGTATCTGGGCAACTATATGGTCAGCTCTCTGGGGATTGAGGAGATCCGCCGGGCGGAGAGTGACCTGGCCCGCGCCAGAGAGCGGATTGAGCAGATGAAAATCCATGCCAGGGAAAAAGATGTGACCATCCGTAAGATGACAGAGGTGCAGCGTCTGACCAACAATCATGTAACGAATCTGGAGATCATCATCAAGGATCTGCGTCATGAGATCGGGGAGATGGGGAAGACCCTTTCTTATCTGAATCGTCATGAGGCGCTGATTTTTAAGGCGAAGAGGAAGTTGGGGGAGCAGGTGAACCGGAAGTATCCGCCTGGATCCTTAGAAAGAAAACGTCTGAAATACAAAAAGGAATATCTGATGCACCCGGTTCGCTCTGCGAAGTTGTATTCGACAGAGAAGGGCAGGAACCTGCGGGACGGGGATTTTGCGATCGGGGACATTTACCGGCAGCATGGGAAGCTTCGGTTTGAAAAGCAGGAACATCCCAAAGTATCCATTGTCATTCCGGTGTATAACCAGATTCACTATACCTATGCCTGCCTGCTGTCCATCTTAGAACATACCAGAGATGTGTCTTATGAGATACTGATTGCGGACGATGTGTCCACGGACGCTACGGCGCGTCTGGGGGATTTCGCGGAGGGGCTGGCGATCTGCCGCAACAGGGAGAACCAGGGCTTTCTGCGCAACTGCAATCAGGCGGCCGAAAAGGCGCGGGGGGAATATGTCATGTTCCTCAACAATGACACTCAGGTGACGGACGGGTGGCTCAGCTCCCTGGTTGGCCTGATAGAATCGGATGATTCGATCGGTATGGTGGGTTCCAAGCTGGTATATCCGGACGGGCGGCTGCAGGAGGCCGGAGGCATTATCTGGAGCGACGGGTCCGGCTGGAACTACGGGCGGCTGGACGATCCGGACAAGCCGGAATATAACTATGTCAAGGATGTGGATTATATCTCCGGGGCAGCGATTCTTCTGCCTGTCTGGCTGTGGAAGCAGATCGGCGGCTTTGACACCCGTTTTGCCCCGGCCTACTGTGAGGATTCGGATCTGGCCTTTGAGGTGAGAAGGGCAGGCTACCGGGTGGTGTACCAGCCCCTTTCGAAGGTGATTCATTTTGAGGGCATTTCCAACGGGACGGATGTGCAGGGAACCGGACTCAAACGCTATCAGGTGGAGAACAGCAAAAAGCTTAAAGAAAAATGGGCGGCAGAGTTTGCGCTGCAGTGTGAAAATGACGGGAATCCGGATCCGTTCCGTGCCAGAGAGCGGAGCATGGGCAAAAAGATCATCCTGGTGGTGGATCATTATGTGCCCACCTATGACCGGGACGCGGGTTCCAAGACCACCTTCCAATATCTGAAAATGTTTTTGAAGAAGGGTTATGTGGTAAAGTTTCTGGGGGATAATTTCCTTCATGAGGAGCCTTATTCCACGGTTTTGCAGCAGATGGGAATTGAGATTCTGTACGGCGCGGAGTATCAGGTGAAGATCTGGGACTGGCTGCGGGACCATGGAGATGACATCGCGGTGGCGTATCTGAACCGGCCTCATATCGCTTCCAAATATATTGATTATATTCTGGACAACACGGATATGAAGGTCATCTACTATGGGCATGACCTGCATTTTTTGCGGGAGGGCAGAGAGTATGAGCTGACCGGGGATCTGAAGAAACGGGAGGAAGCTGAGTACTGGAAGTCCATTGAGCTTTCGCTGATGAGCAAGGCGGCGATATCGTACTATCCGTCCTATGTGGAGCGGGATGCGATCCGGGCTATGGACCCGACCATTGCGGTAAAGGATATTACCGCGTATGTGTTTGAGGAGTTCAGGGAAGGGCTGCAGGAGGATTTTGCACAAAGGGAAGGACTTCTCTTTGTGGGGGGCTTTGCCCATCCGCCGAATGCCGACGCGGTGCTGTGGTTTGCCCGGGAGATCTATCCGCGGATTCGGGAGAAGACAGAAG
Source organism: Lachnospiraceae bacterium (assembly GCA_910575255.1). Classification (GTDB taxonomy): domain Bacteria; phylum Bacillota; class Clostridia; order Lachnospirales; family Lachnospiraceae; genus Brotaphodocola. Next base: position 138,759 of record CAJTEM010000006.1, read on the forward strand.
CGGCAGGACAAAGAGCGCCGGAATTTATCGTGGTGGGTTCCAAGGTGACAGAGGAGATCCAGGCTTTGGAGCAGCCGGGAAATGGAATCATTATCCGGGGTTTTGTGTCAGAGGAGGAGCTGAGCCGTCTGTATGGGGAATGCCGGATCGTGGTGGTGCCCCTTCGCTATGGGGCCGGCGTAAAGGGAAAGGTGGTGGAAGCCATCTATAACGGGGCGCCGATTGTGACCACTGCCATCGGGGCAGAAGGGATTCCTCAGGTAGAAGATGTTCTGCTGGTGGAGGATGAACCGGAGCGCTTCGCAGATGCCGTGGCAGAGCTTTATCAGGACCCGGAGGCCTGCCGGAGTCTGTGCCGGAAGACTCAGGAGTATATCCGGAAGTATTTCAGTGTGGATGCAGCCTGGGCGGGGATTGAGGCAGATTTTGAAAGATAGGCAGGAGGAAAAAGAAGGAAAAGAAGAATCTGGCAGGTATGAGAAAAGGTCTGTCCCAACAACAAACAAAAAGACAGGGGGGTGTCCTATTCTACGGATATTCCGCATTACAATGATCCGTATGGTTACTTTGTGCTGGGAGTGGCATCCTGTGCCGGATATACCCGGGCAACCGGTCTGTGCCTGAACATTCTCGGGATTCCCTATGAGCATGTCAATGAAAACCAGTGGGGACATCAATGGTGCCGGGTCAATATTAACGGAACCTATTGGATCTGCGATGCCTTTGGGCTGTATTGTGGCCCGGAGCCGGCGCCTTATCAGCATCCCTATCTGCAAGTCGGGAGGTTGAGCGATTCCTTGGCAGCGTTTTTCGTTTTCTTATCTTACCGACACTGTTTTACGGGGGATGGATTACGAGGAAGACGCTCCGGAAAAGAGATTCTCCAAATTGCGGATTTTCGATATGCCGGGCAAGAACTCACTACGCTCAGATAGCTATATTTTTGCTCCTAGTACAACGAATATTAAGTAATTGGCAGTTTGACTTGTTTATTTCCCTGATAGCACTACTCCCCAAGCCTCGACGTAGCCACCGCTACGCCTGCGTTTGTGAAGCAGCACTCTCAGGAAAATATTCTGCGTCAAACTATCCAAAACTTAATTTTCGTTGTACTAGCGCAGACTCCTGCGGGTTACAAGTTTCTTATGCATTCTGCAAACAAAATCAGGAAAACTTTTTTTCTAAGCCAGTATCTGTCTGTCTCGGAGTCTTCTGCAAAACAAAGCCAGCTAAATTTAGAAAAAGGGAATATCCAGCCTTGGAACAGAGGGAGCGCCGCAGCCGGAAAGGGTCTGCGGATTTTGACTTTGCAGAGATTTAGAAGTCCTTAAATTTCTGAATTTTGCGTTGAAACGAAAATCTACACTGTTTGAGCGCAGCGAGTTTGTAGATTTCCGTTTCGATTTTAGCAAAAATCAGAGATTTTAGGAATTCTTAATCTCGAAACCGGAAAAATCCGCAGACCCTTTCCGGCTGCGGCGCTCCCTCTGTTCCAAGGCGTACCCTCTGTTCCAAGGCGTACCCTCTGTTCCAAGGCGTACCCTCTGTTCCAAGGCGTACCCTCTGTTCCAAGGCGTACCCTCTGTTCCAAGGCGTACCCTTCAGAAATGCTCATGCCGGATTTTCAGACAAAGCAGCGTCCGCCTGGCAGGGTCTCACTTTCAAAACACCAGCTGCACCAGCAGCATATAGCAGATCGTGCCGCCGGCGATTGAGATCAGCATCTGCCGCTTCCACAGATGGAGGGCAATGACCAGAAGGATGGAGGCCGCCTCGGGAATCCCATGGGTCCCTTCAAGGAGGCTGACATTTTTCAGGCAGTAGATAATCAGCAGTCCGAAGACCGCGGACGGCAGGAATTTCCCCAGATACCGGACATACTGAGGAGTCGGTTTTTCCGGAGAAAAGAGGAAAAAGGGCAGGAACCGGGTAAGCATGGTTCCCAGAACAATCATCAGAATCGTGATAATCTGCTGAATCAGAGTCACAGGGTTTCGCCTCCTTTTTCAATAGGATTACGCAGCAGGGTTAATGTGCCAAGGATTGCCAGCATGGAAGGAATGATAAACCGGTCCGTGCCAAACACGAGCAGGCAGAGCAGAGAGAGTCCCAGCCCCAGATAAGCGCTGATATGAGATTTCTCCTTCAGCCACTGCTCCAGGAAGATCACCACAAACATGGCAGTCATAACAAAATCCAGTCCCTTGGTATTGATTGTCAGCAGGGAGCCGAATATGCCTCCCAGGGTAGCGCCGAATACCCAGTAGCAATGGTTCAGAAAGGTTACAAAAAACATGAACCATCCTTTATCCACATTATCCGGAATATTGGCAGTATAATTGATCGAAAAACTCTCGTCGCACATACCGAAAATCAGATAAAATTTCTTCCAGCCGGTATTTTTATACCGATCCAGCATCGAAATCCCGTAAAATAAATGGCGGGCATTAATCATCAGGGTCATGGTCAGGGCCTGAAGTGGGTTGAATGCACCGAGCAGCAGGTTTACTGCCACAAATTCCATGGAACCGGCAAAAATCGTCAGGCCCATCAGCATGGGATACCAAAAGCAAAAGCCGGAGGCATTCATATAAATTCCGTAGGTCAGCCCCAGAAACCAGAAGCCGGCAAAAATCGGGATCGTATGGGGAAAAGCGGCGAGAAAGGCCTGGCGGATAACAGAGGGTTCTTTCATGGCAGATTATGGCTCCTTTGTATAGGTTTATGCTCCGGCAGCCAGAAAACAGCAAGGGAGGCAGCAATAGGTATGAGTATATCGTTTTTGAGGAATTTTGTAAATAGAGGGTGTGGAAATTCTATGACGAATTGTAACAGTTGTTACTGTTCACATACCAATGTCAGTAAGTTGAGTTTTACCAGAAAAGGTACGCCTTGGAAAAAAGGTGGGAGGCGATCAGAAATGGTCTGCTGCTTTTTCCGGTTTCGAGATTAAAAATTCCTAAAATTTCTGAATTTCGCTTTATGGGCTTTAGCCAGACAGAAGTTATACAAAAATCACCTTTCCGTGTATCATAGAGGCGTCCAAGCCACTATAAAAGAAAGGAAGGGTGATTTCATGGCGCAGAAAGCCAATGGCTTTTACCGCAGATTTGGCCGGGAGGTTTATAGAGTAAACAAAAAAGCAAAGCGATTAGTAAAACAAAAGGGATATTTGGAAATAGATTGGTAAACCATAAAAATTTTGCAAAAAGTAACAAATCCAAATAAAAGGAAAAATATAGGGTGTATAATAGGGGGTGTCGTTGACTTTAATAGTAATAATGCACAATTTAAATACAAATTATTTGTAGATATATAATAAAAAATGAATTTTTTGCAAAAATCGGTTGACTTTTTTTGTTAGATTAGTTATATTCTGTTTAGTAGTAAAACAGTTTACCAAACAAGCAAAGGAGAACGCGTATGGTTGGGATTGTGATTACAGGCCATGGCCATTTCCCCGGGGGGATATTGAGTGCAGTGGAGTTAGTGGCCGGGAAACAGGATCGGGTAATCGGTGTGGATTTTGAGGCCGGGCAGAGTTCAGGTACATTGAAGGAGGCATTGACAGCCGCTGTAGGAGGGATGGAAGGAGAAGAGGTGCTGATTTTATCGGATCTGGCAGGAGGGACGCCTTTTAATATGGCGGCGGAAGTGAAGCAGGAACTGAAAGGAAAGCATATCCGCCTCCTGGCAGGAACAAATATGGCGATGGTGGTAGAAGCCGTATTTTCCCGGATGGGCGTCGGGCTGGATACATTGGCTGAGATGGCAGCAGAGGCAGGGGCCAAAGGCGTTGTGGATTTTGACCGGCTGGGGGATGATGAGGAGAAGCCTCAGTTTGAGGACGGTATATAACCAGGAGAAAAAGACAGGAAACCAGGTGTTGAAGGTGCGGGACAGGAGATTAAGATGATAAAAAGAATTGAGAAGGAACCAATCCGATACAGTGAAAGGTATAGAGAGACAGCCCTCCTTACCAGGGAAGAGGTGGAGGAGGCAATGGAGAGGGCAGTGGAGCAGACCAGGGAAAACCTGAAATATTTTGGGAACCAGTTTCCGGCTCCCGCGACAAAAGGGCAGGTTTATGAGCCCATGGACAATACGGAGTGGACGAATGGATTTTGGACCGGGATGCTCTGGCTCTGCTATGAGTATACCGGGGATGGGATTTTCAGGGAGAAAGCGGAGGAACATGTGGAATCTTTTCTGCACCGGGTGGAGAGGAGGATTGAACTGGATCACCATGATCTGGGCTTTCTGTACTCCCCTTCCTGTGTGGCAGCCTATAAACTGACCGGTTCGGAAAGAGGGAAGCGGGCAGGGATTCTGGCGGCAGATAAGCTGATGGAACGGTTTCAGGAGAGGGATGGTTTTATCCAGGCCTGGGGAGAACTTGGGGCCAGGGAACATTACCGTCTGATTATTGACTGCCTGATGAATATCCCTCTCCTTTACTGGGCGGCTTCCGTTACGGGGGAGGAGAAATACCGGACAGCCGCGGGGCGCCATTTCGAAAAATCCTGCAATTATGTCATAAGGGAGGATGCATCTGCTTTTCACACCTTTTACTTTAACCCGGAGACAGGGGAGCCGGTAAAAGGCGTGACACGCCAGGGTTACAGCGATAGTTCCGCCTGGGCCAGGGGGCAGGCCTGGGGCATATACGGGATTCCTCTGAATTACCGGGAGAACCGCAGCGCTGCTTCCCTGGAGACATATAAGGCAATGACCAACTATTTTCTGAACCGCCTTCCCAAGGATGATGTATGTTGCTGGGATCTGATATTTGGTGACGGATCCGGCCAGCCCCGGGATTCTTCCGCAGCGGCGATTGCGGTTTGCGGCATGTGCGAGATGGAGAAGTACCTGCCGGAAACGGATCCGGAAAAAGAAGTTTACCGCCACGGGATGCACAGGATTCTCCGCTCCCTTATGGAAAACTATGCGGGCGGTAAGCCAGAACCCGGCAGCCCGGTTCTCAGCCATGGCGTATATTCCTGGCATTCCGGGAAAGGGGTGGACGAGGGTAATATCTGGGGGGATTACTATTATATGGAAGGGCTGATGCGCTTCTGGAAGGACTGGAACCCATATTGGTAAGGAAAGAAGGGGAAGGGAAAAGGATTGTCTGTTAAGGAAACCTGATACCCTGGGTGCGGTATGCAGGGATGCCGGATGTGCCTGCCGGGCGCAAGAAGGCCGAAAGCTTCAAAAGGCGCAAGAAGGCCCCAAAAGCGCGAAGGCCCCAAAAGCGCGAAGGTCCCAAAAGCGCGAAGGTCCCAAAAGCGCGAAGTTCCCAAAGGCGCGAAGGTCCCAAAGGCGCAAGAAGGCCGAGAAAAACAAGAAGAAGAGGAGGATACAGGATGGTACCCAATATTGTAGCTTTTCGCATTGATGAACGCCTTATTCACGGGCAGGGACAGCTGTGGATTAAGGCGCTGGGGGTGAACACGGTGATTGTGGCCAATGATTTTGCCAGTGAGGACTCTATGCAGCAGACGCTGATGAAAGCGGTGGTGCCAAAGTCTGTTGCCATGCGGTTCTTTTCCGTGGAGCACACCTGTGAGGTGATTATGAAGGCATCACCAAAGCAATCCATTTTCATAGTATGCAAGTCGGCGGAGGATGCCCTCAGGCTGGTGGCGGGGGGAGTCCCTGTAAAGGAGATTAACGTGGGGAATATCCACAGGGGGCCCGGCAAGGAAGAGATCAGCAGGTATATTGCCCTGGGGCCGGAGGATAAGGCGGCTTTAAAAGAACTTCGTGACAAATACGGCATTGTGTTCAACACCAGAACCACGGCCTCCGGTGACGACGGGGCGGCAAAAGTGGATTTGAACCGGTATCTGGATTAATTTTACAAGGAGGGAACAGTTGTGGAAATCAGTATATTTCAATGTGTTTTAATCGGCCTTTGGAGCGGCTTCTGCCTGGCCGGGATGTTGTTTGGCATTTACACTAACCGGTGCCTGGTTATGGCAACGGGAGTGGGGCTTATTCTTGGGGATCTTCCCACAGGCCTGGCCATGGGAGCAGTGGGAGAACTCGCTTTTATGGGATTTGGCGTATCCCAGGGGGGTTCGGTGCCGCCAAACCCTATGGGGCCCGGGATTGTGGGCACGATCATTGCCATTACCATGAAGGGATCCGGGATTGACGTGGGGTCGGCCCTGGCTTTGTCTTTCCCCTTTGCCGTGGCCTTCCAGTTTGTGATTACGGCCACCTATACCTTTGCGACTACCCTCACAGAGACAGCTTATAAGGCCCTGGACCGGAAGGATTTCAGAGGTTTCCGCATTGCGGCCAATGCCACGATCTGGGTGTTTGCGGGAGTGGGATTCCTCATCGGATTTGGGGGAGCATTCAGTTCGGAGGGACTGCAGAAGCTGATTTCCTTTATTCCTGCATGGCTCAGCACAGGGCTTGGGGTGGCAGGGAAGATGCTGCCGGCTATCGGTTTTGCCATGATCTTAAATGTAATGGCAAAAAGGGAACTGATACCCTTTGTGCTTCTTGGGTACATTGCCATTGCCTACCTGAACCTGCCGGTTATGGGGGTTGCGGTACTGGGAACAGCCGCTGCGTTGATGGTGTTTTTCCATGCAGGCAGGGGCGGAAACAATACAGTTGAAGAAGTGGAGGTTGAATTCGAAGATGGCATCTAACATACTGCAAAAAAGTGATTATATCAAGACAAGCCTCAGGGCATATTTCCTGCAGAACGGCTTTAATTATGGAAATTATCAGGGCCTTGGATATGCCAATATGCTTTTCCCGGCTCTGCGCAAGATGTACAAGGAGGATGATGACAGGCTCCAGGCGGCTTTGAAAGAGAATATTGAGTTTTTTAACACAAACCTTCATTTCGTTCCTTTTATTACCAGCCTTCATCTGGTTATGCTGGAAAACAATACTCCGGCAAAGGAGATCCGCAGCATCAAGATGGCGTTAATGGGGCCTCTGGCCGGGATTGGTGATTCATTGGCACAGTTCTGTCTGGCTCCCCTTTTTGCCACCATCGGTGCATCCCTGGCCCAGGATGGCATGATTATGGGTCCGATTCTGTTTTTTGTGGCCATGAATGCCATTCTGCTGGCAGTGAAAGTGCTGACCGGGCTTTGGGGCTACAAACTGGGAACCAATATTATTGCCAGCTTAAGCGAAAAGATGGAAGTGATTTCCAATATTGCCAGTATGATTGGAGTGACGGTGATTTCCGGACTGGCAGTGAACTTTGTTAAGATTACCACGCCTGTCCAGTATGTGGCCAATATGCCGGATGACCAGCAGAAGATTGTGGCCATTCAGGATATGGTGGACGCCATTGCCCCCAGGCTTCTTCCCGTTTTGTTTACCGGGCTGATTTTCTATCTGATTAAGGTGAAGAAATGGACCACATACAAGCTGGTGATCCTGACAATCCTTCTAGGCATTGTGCTGTCGGTCCTGCATTTGATTGCGTGACGGCGGCGGGATGACAGGGAAGCGGGACGGCGGTGAAATGAAAACAGGAGATTTTGAAGGGCTAAGGGAAGTATTAAAACGCCGGTATGAGGCTTTCGGTTATGGGGAAACCCTGGACTATATAAGGGAATTTTGTCAGGAGGAAAGGAAGGGGCTTCTTAGCCGGGCAGAACTTTTGCAAAAACAGGTTTTTTCCTTCCGGGACAGGTGGGACATGGAGCCGTGTCCCACCCCTTTCCCTCTGACCCTCAGGGACTGGGTTACAAGCCCCAACGGGGATCCGGAGTGGGTATACATGCTGAACCGCCAGGATTTTCTGCCGCGGCTGTGGCAGGCCTATCTGGTAACAGGAAAGAAGGATTATGTGGACAAACTGTTCTGGTATCTCTGGGACTGGATGGAGAAGAATCCGGTTTCGGACCAGGCCACAGAGGCCTTCAGAACCATTGATACAGGTATCCGCTGCATGAACTGGTGTGCTTTGGCTGTGGATTTGGCGGGGGCAGGGCTTATGGAGGCATCCCAGGCGGAGTGCCTTCTGGGGAACATGGGGCAGCAGTTAAAAACTCTGCGGGAGCGGTATATCGGAAAGTATACGCTAAGCAACTGGGGGGTATTGCAGACAACGGCAGTCTGTGCAGGTTATCTCTGGTTTCGGGACTTTCTTCCCGGAGATGGGCTGGAGGAGTGGGCCTGGGAAGAACTGAGGGAGCAGCTGGAACTTCAGGTTTTGGAGGATGGCTCCCACTGGGAGCAGTCTGCCCTGTACCACGTGGAAGTGTTGAACGCCTGCACCAGGCTGCTGGTTTATGCATGGCAGGCAAAAAAGGCGGGGGTATGCCTGGGAAAAATCCAAAGGCGCGCCCTGGGAGAAACAGGAGCCGGAGAGCCAAGGGCAGCTTTGGAGGGATGGCTTGTGAGGGCAGTTCTGAGGATGAGCCGCCATGTGCTTTACAGTTCGGATCCTAACCGGATGCAGCTGCCTCAGGGTGACAGCGATGTGACGGATGTAAGGGATGTGATGGTGCGGGCAGCGGTGATTTCCTGCCTGTTTCCGGCTTTTGGGCAGGAGGAAACGGGTTCGGGCGGCATTTACCGTTTCGCCGGTGGAAGGCATATGGACATGGACAGTGCATGGCTTTTGGGAATTTCGGGGATACGAAGCTACGAGTCCCTGAGGCCAAAGGAACCCCAAAGCCTCAGCTGGTTTTGTGAGGACAGCGGGAATCTGTATCTGAGAAACAGCTGGGGAAAACAGGCAGACTTTACCTGGATGGCCAACGGATGTCTGGGAAGCAGCCATGGCCATGCAAACCAGGCCCAACTCTGCTTCCATCACAAGGGGCGCCCTTTTCTCACAGACAGCGGCCGATATTCCTACCGGGAGGATGAGCCTCTGCGGTGCAGGCTGAAAAGTCCCCAGGCCCACAATGTGTGCGTGATAGACGGACAGTCCGGAGGGGAGCCGGATGGCTCCTGGTCTTATGCCAGCTTCGGGGAGAACCTGAAGAATTATTTCCGGGAGCAGGGGGACGTCCACTATATGGAGATGCCTGTCCGGGGGACATTGAGGGACAAAACACCCTATTTGATTGTGCGCCGGGTAATGGTGGCGGATGCCGGGATCTGGCTTTCGGTGCAGGATGTCATGTGCAGGGGAAAACACCGGCTCCGGGAATATTTTCATCTGGACAGCCGGGTCCGGGCAGAGAAGACAGGGGAGGGGATGAGGTTAACAAGCGGGGAGGTTTGCCTGAACGCAGTTTCGCCGGAACCTTTTAAGACGGAGGAATGCCTGATATCGCGGCGGTACAATGAGAAATCGGAGACGCTTGTCCTGGTGAAGGAGTGTGAGATGGAGGACAGGCTGACCTTTTCTGCCCTTTTTCTGGCAGAGGGGATGAGGGCAGAACCGGCACAGGTGTTTGTATCCGGCTGTGGGGAACCGGTATCCGGCCAAAGGGTGACAGGCTGGGACATCTGCACGGAAAAGGGAGAGAGATGGACACTGCTTGTATGGAACAGGGAGACCTGCCGGGGAGGGAAAATGTACCTCTGCCATGGGGTTCCTGTCTATGGAAAGGCGGTAGTGCTTAAGGAGGCGGAAGGTAAATACACCAGAATCCGGCTGAAAAGTTAAGAAACGGGTTCCTTGGCCGGGAAAACTATGTTATACTAGAGAAACTACAGAATGTGACGTGGAGGTTGCGATGAAGAAGCTGACAATTAATGAGGTTGCCGAGAAGGCGGGCGTGTCAAAGACCACGGTTTCCTTCTACCTGAATGGAAAGACCAATAAGATGTCAGAAGAAACAAAGCAGCGGATACAGCAGATTATCGATGAAACGGGATATGAACCCAGCGCTGCGGCCCGGGCGATGAAAGCCAAAAGCAGCGGGGTTTTGGGGGTAATCCTGGATGATGTGTCAAAGCCCTATGAGGCCCAGGCCCTGAAAGGGATCGAGGAGACAGCCAGGGCTTCCGGCTACCAGATTCTCATCGGCAACAGTGAACTGAATTTTAATAATGAAAAGGAATATGTAGAACAAATGGTGAGATGCGGGGCGGAGGGGTTTATTATCCAGTCCACTTATCGGTTTGGCATGTTAGCGGCTTCTCTGGAGAAAAGGAGGAAGCCGTTAGTCTATCTGGGAACCCGGCCCTATGATGTCAAGGGACGCTATGTAAAGAGCAACCACTATGAATGTGTGTACCAGATGGTGACGGGATGCATCGGCAAAGGGTATGACGCTTTTGTGATGGTGGCCGGCGATGCATCGGACGTCAGCGGGGGGTTTGAGAAGACCCGGGGATACAAGGACGCCCTTCAGGACGCAGGGCTTGAGGGCAGCAGCTGTTATTTTACGGAACAGGTGCGGTCCGGGGATGTATTTGAGCAGCTGAAATTATTGGTTGATTTGAATAAGCGGACGCTGATCTATGTGGCGGAGCCGGAACTTCTGCCTGTGGTGTATCAGGCCATCCGCAACTACCCGGATTATCAGAGGCTGTTTCCGGATACTCTTGGCCTCATTGGTTTTGACATGACCGGATGGACAAGACTGACCACCCCGGCGATATCCGCGATTCTGGAGCCTGCCTGCCAGGAGGGTGTCCGGGCAGCCAGGGAACTTTTAGAACTTCTGGAGGGCAAACGCAAGGAGGGGGAGGTTGTGTTCAAAAATGTGGTAAAGTGGCGGGAGACTACACTTTGAACAGGCTGAATAACAGTAAATAAAATCAGAAAAAATTTTCCGGGATTTATACAAAAATCACCTTTCCGTGTATAATAGAGGTGTCTGAGCCACTGTTATACGCGGAAAGGTGATTTGCTTTATTCTCTACGTCCTGAGAAAGAAAATGACCATGGAAGATTACAGTGAAAGGCAGGTATTTGGCGGTTGAAACATACCAGAGAGGACTTAAAGGCCATGCAGGTCTGGATCTGTGCTATACTTAAGGGCAGATAACCAGAAACCGGAGGAAATGCGGATGAAGAAGATACTTGTGATACAGGGCGGCGGCAGGGCGAAGGGAAACACTGCCTGGGTTGCAATGCCTGCCGTTACGGGAAGCCCTGTATCCAGAAGGACGCTTTTAATGACCTTGTGCCGAAGATGAAGGATACAGACTGTATTGCAGAGGAAGATCCTAACCCGCCGCTTGGCAGGTATGAGAAGTACCCCATAAAGGACTGCGCCTTGCTGATGACATCAGCGGATGACTTTTTTTGGACGTTTGAGCAGGCGGTATCCTACTATCGGTTTGGGCTGGTCAATTATATCGGCTTTCATGACAAGGGCATGGTGCTTGCCGGTGGATGCGGGGATACCAATGGCAGGCCGCAGATTGACAAGACGGCACATTTGCAGGAAGCATATGAATTTGGCAGAAATATCTACCCAAGATAAGAGGTGTTTCTGAATATCAAATTTAAGGAATGGTTCCAGATGCCGTTTAAGTTCGGCAATCTCCAGGGATGCAGGCCAAGGCGAGGCTGGCGGAGCTGTACACGCTGTTCAAGGACACGATCCTGCCCACCCTGATCCAGAAGATCACCAGCCTGTTTAATTGTTTTTTTGGTGGACGGGTAATCCGGCCGCCCCTTTTTTTGGCCAACTATGTTCTTTGGGGGAAGGATTTTTTATAAGTGTTTTTGCGCTGTGTCAATATTGACAGTGCTTGTTTTTAATATTTATAATATAAAATAAAGAAAAAACAAAGTTTGTGTCATGGATATTTAAAAACTTGCAAAAAAGTAGAATTTGTGCTACGATGAATCCGGAGGTGGCAGAATGCTTAAACAGGAGGCACGGCTGAAAAAACGTGATTTTTATCTGGAAAGATTGATTGCTTTTAAGGATACGGAGCTGATCAAAGTGGTTACCGGGATTCGCCGCTGCGGGAAATCCAGTCTGATGAAGCTGATGGTCCGGCATTTGGAGGAAAACGGGGTAGGGCAGGAGCAGGTGATTCAGATGAATTTTGAATCCATGCAGTTTCAGAGAATGAATGCAGAGGATATTTACCGATATGTGCAGGAACGGCTGCCGGATGATAAAAGAGCCTATCTGTTTTTTGATGAGATTCAGAGGATTCCGGACTGGCAGGATGCGGTCAATTCGTTTCGCGTGGATTTTGATTGTGATATCTATGTGACGGGATCCAATGCTTACTTGCTTTCTTCGGAATATGCCACTTATCTGGCAGGACGCTGTGTAGAGATCCGGATGCTGCCCTTGTCTTTTCGGGAATTTCTTGATTTTCACGGCTATGAGGTGAGGGAGAAGCAGGGGCCTGGCGGAGAGCTTCGTAAACGGATATATGATGCGGAGGGGGAGAGCTATGCTCCGAAGGAGCTTTTGGAAGCCTATATGAAGTTTGGAGGCATGCCTGGTATTGCAGATGTTGGCCTGGATACGGACAAAGTCCTTGCGCTTTTAGACGGGATCTATTCCACGGTAGTGGTACGGGATATTTTGGAGAGGGAGCGAAGGCGCGGCCAGAGACAGATAACAGATCCGGAATTGCTGCGGAAAATTATTATGTTTCTGGCAGACAATATCGGCAATAACACCTCGGTCACCTCGATTGGGAACATTTTGGTAAATGAAAGGTTGATTGATACGGATAAGAGAAACGGCAGGCCGGCGGTGCAGACCATACAGGCCTACGTGGGGGCGTTGCTGGAATCCTATGTTTTTTATGAAATCAAGCGGTTTGATATCAAAGGTAAGGGATATTTGCGGACACTGGGGAAGTATTATATAGTAGATATGGGTTTGCGAAATTATCTTCTGGGCTTTCGGGATGTGGATATCGGACATGGTATTGAGAATATAGTATATCTGGAATTGCTCAGGAGGGGCTATGATGTGGCAATCGGCAAGATTGGAGAAAGAGAGGTGGACTTCATAGCGACAAATGCCAGGGAAAAGATCTATTTCCAGGTGACAGAATCCATGAATGAGCCATCCACAAGGGAGCGGGAGCTGACTCCCCTTCGGAAAATCAGGGATAATTATGAGAAGGTGATCCTGACAGGGGAATGTGACAATCCTGTTACACAGGATGGGATTAAAATAGTAAGGCTGACGGATTTTTTGCTGACATGATAAGGACGTGATAAGGACAGAAAATATTGGACAGATCAAATAGAATACGCTATACTTAAGAATACTTGTAACAGTGGGGATAAGCGAAGCTGCTACAAGTATTTACTATTTTATGAAGATTGTGGAATCTTTGGAAAGAAAATGCTATAATTCCCACAGGAACCGATAAGAGAAGCGCAGCAGGCGCCATCCAGGGATAGCCGGGATGGCTGTGGGATATCAGGAGGACTTATGCAGGCAATATTACTGGCAGGCGGGCTGGGAACGCGGCTTCGGAGTGTCGTGAGCGACCGCCCCAAGCCGATGGCACTGATTGAAGACAGGCCCTTTATGGAATATGTGGTACATGAATTGTCCCGCCATGGGATTACCGATATTATTTTTGCGGTGGGCTATAAAGGCTCCATGGTGGAGGATTATTTTGGAGACGGCAGCCGTTTTTTGGCGCCGGACGGGAAGAGGCTGACGATTCGCTATGCCTATGAAAAAGAGCTTTTGGGTACGGCAGGAGCGATCAAAAATGCCGGGAGGCTGGTGAGTGAGGAGTCGTTTTTCGTGCTGAATGCAGACACCTTTTATCAGATCGACTACAGCCGCCTGGTGCATATGCAAGAGGAGAAGAATCTGGATCTGGCGCTGGTGCTGCGGGAGGTGCCGGATGTGTCGCGGTACGGACAGGCCATACTGAAAGATGGGATTCTGGAAGGATTTAATGAGAAGACAACAGAGGCCAGGCCAGGTACCATCAATGGCGGGGTTTACCGGATGCGCAGGGAACTGCTGGAGGAGATTCCGGAAGGAAAGGTCTCTCTGGAGAATGATATGATCCCGAAGTGGCTGTCCGGGGGCAGACATCTGGGCGGGTTTGTCAATGACGGGTATTTTATTGATATCGGGGTGCCGGAGGATTACTTCCGGTTCATGGAAGACGTGAAGCGGGGGATAGTGATATGGTGATCAGAGGAAGAGCGCCGCTGCGGATCAGCTTTGGCGGCGGAGGTACGGATGTGGAGCCGTTCTGCGTGGAACAGGGCGGGGCGATCATCGGGAGCACGATCAATAAATATGCCTATTGTTCGATCGTGCCCAGGGAGGATGACCAGATCATCGTTCATTCCCTGGATTTTGACATGACTGTAAAATACAATACCAAAGAGAATTATGTGTATGACGGCAGGCTGGATCTGGTGACAGCAGCCTTAAAGGCCATGGAGATCGACCAGGGCTGCGAGGTCTATCTTCAGTGTGACGCGCCTCCGGGGTCCGGGCTGGGGACATCCTCTACGGTAATGGTGGCCTTGCTGATTGCAATGGCACGCTGGCGGGGTATTGAGCTGGATGGTTATGGACTGGCAGATCTTGCCTATGGGGTGGAGAGAACGGATCTGAAGATTGACGGGGGCTATCAGGATCAGTATGCTTCCACCTTTGGCGGGTTCAATTTTATTGAGTTCCATGGGCGCAATGACGTGGTGGTGAATCCGCTTCGCATTAAGAAGGACATTATCCATGAGCTGCAGTACAACCTGCTTCTGTGTTATACCGGGAATATTCATGTATCAGCGAATATTATTAAAGATCAGGTAAAGAATTATGAAAAAAAGGATGCCTTTGATGCTATGTGTGAGGTCAAGGCTCTGGCTTATGCCATGAAGGATGAACTGCTTAAGGGGAACCTTCACAGCTTTGGAAGACTTTTGGATTACGGCTGGAAGAGCAAGAAAAGGATGAGCAGCAAGATCACCACCCCGCAGATCGACGAGCTGTATGAAGAGGCAATCAAGGCCGGGGCGCTGGGAGGAAAGCTTCTGGGAGCCGGCGGGGGAGGTTATCTCCTTATGTATTGCCCTTATAATGTCAAACATAAGGTGGCGCAACGGATGGAGCAGGTGGGGGGACAGCTGGCGGACTGGAATTTTGAGCTTCGGGGCGCCCAGGCCTGGATAGCAGATGAAAACCGCTGGGACTATGCCGCGGTAAAAGTAAAGATGGCCAACGGGGAGTATCAGTTTCCCATATAGAACGGAGCGAAGATGGAACGAATTATCTTTTTAGACCGGGACGGCACCCTGAATGAAGAAGTGCATTATCTGCACAGAAAGGAAGATTTAAAGCTTCTTCCCGGGGTGCCCCAGGCAATCCGCATGCTGCGGGAAAAGGGCTACAAAATCGTAGTAGTCACCAATCAGGCGGGCATTGCCCGGGGATACTATCAGGAATCGGACGTGGAGGAGCTTCATGCTTTTATGAATGAAATGCTGCGGCAGCAGGGCGCCTGGATCGATGCTTTCTTTTATTGTCCCCACCATCCGGAGCACGGAATCGGCAAGTATAAAAAGCTTTGCCATTGCCGGAAGCCGGATATCGGCATGTTTGAGATGGCAGAGCAATATTTTCCTGTGGATAAAGCGCATTCCTGGATGATCGGGGACAAACGGATCGATGTGGAGGCAGGCCGGAATTTCGGCCTGAAAACCGTGCTTGTGGGAACGGGTTACGGAAGAGAGGTCCATCAGGAGCTGACAGGATCCGATGGCCATGCGGCAAACTGGCAGTGGATGGACAGGCCGCCGGAGGGGATATCAGAGCTGACCGGAGGGCCGAAAGGGGTATGCCGGGAGGGGACATATCAGGAAGGGGGGCGGTTTCCCTATGATGTTTACGCCGAATCACTTATTGACGCCGCCGGTGCAATACTTGAAAGTGAAGATGGGAGCAGACAGATATCAGGAGGACAAAGAGCAGATGGTGAGTTTTAATGAGCAGCAGAAAAAACTTTTAGAGGAGCTTGCAGCGCGATACCCGGTTCTTAGGCCGGTTCAGAAGTCGGTTCTTGCGGCTTACGAGGTTCTGGAAGCATGCTATGCGAGGGGCGGCAAGCTTCTGATTGCCGGAAACGGCGGGAGCTGCGCAGATGCAGAGCATATTGTCGGAGAGCTTATGAAAGGGTTTTTAAAGCCGCGGAGACTGAGAGAAGAGCTTCAGGAAAGGCTGTGTGCCGAGGATGAAGAGAACGGGGCAAGGCTGGCTGCGGCTCTTCAGGGAGGGCTGCCTGCCCTGGCGCTGAACGGCCATCCGGGTCTTTCCACAGCATTTGCCAATGACGTGGACGCGGATATGGTTTATGCCCAGCAGGTCTGCGGCTACGGAGAGGAGGGGGATGTGTTTCTGGGGATATCCACCTCCGGCAATGCCAAAAATGTAGATTATGCCGTCACAGTGGCAAAGGCCAAGGGGATGCAGGTGGTCGGCCTGACCGGCAAAGACGGCGGACGTCTGGGGAGACGTGCCGATGTGGCAGTCATTGTGCCGGAACAGGAGACCTTCAAGATTCAGGAATTGCATCTGCCGGTTTATCATACGCTGTGTCTGCTGCTGGAGGAGAGATTTTTCGGAGACGGACAGCCGTAAAAGGAGCAGGATATGAATACTCATACGTTTGCAGTCTGCGCTTACAGAGATTCCCCTTATCTGGAAACCTGCATCCGATCTTTAAAGAGACAGACGGTTCCCACAGATATTATTGTGTGCACCTCTACCCCCAGTCCGTATGTCGAGGAAATGGCGGGAAAATATGGCCTGCCGTATTTTGTGCGCGAGGGGGAAAGCGACATTCAGGCAGACTGGAATTTTGCCTGTGAGATGGCCGCCTCCCGGCTGGTTACCATTGCCCATCAGGATGATTATTATCACAGAGATTATGCAAAGCATGTACAGGAATGCTGGGAAAAATATGCGGATGCCACGGTTTTTTGCACAGACTGTGCGATTATAAAAAACGGACGGGCTCAGAAACCGGGGATGTTTTTGCTGATCAAAAAGCTCTTGCGGGCGCCGCTGCGCCTGCATAAGCTTGCACATTGGAGGGTGGTGAAAAGGGCGGCGCTTATGTGCGGGAATCCGGTTATCTGTCCTTCCTGTACTTACGACAAGAAGGCTTTGGGAGTTCCGATTTTTGATTCTCCCTGCAAATTTGCATTGGACTGGGATACGCTGTGGCGGCTGGCGGGACTGCCGGGGAGGTTTGTCTGTGTGGAGAAGCCGCTGATCGGGTATCGGATCCATGAGGGTGCCACCACGAAGGCATTTATTCAGAATCATCACCGGTCCGAGGAGGAGTATTCCATGTACCGGAAGATCTGGCCGGAACCGATAGCAAGATTATGGATGTTTTTTTACCAAAAGGCGTACGCTTCCTATGACTGATAAAATGCTTTCACAGGGGAAAGGGGTAATGCATGGGAAGACATAGCAGGGCAGGAAGGTGGGCGGCAGGGATTCTTATCCTGGGGATAACGGCATATTCGGCAGGGAAGCTGATCGGAACCGGGGTGCTGTCCTGGCATATCACCCAGAGAGAATTTCATGTGATGATGGCAGAGCTTCTGTTTCTGTGGCTGCTGTTATTTGGCCTGCTCCGGTTTGGCAGGAATGCGGTATCAGCCTGGGCCGGGATGACTGCTCTGATGGCAGTCACTGCCTGGTGTCATGAGATCTTTTTGCCGGTGGTGTTTAGCGGGTGCTATGTGGCCTATCTGATTCTCGTGGGAAGATGGCTGACAGGAAAGCTGCCCCGGAGGCCCAGCGTGTGTCAGGAGTTCCTGCTTGGTTCTGCCATGACCATATTCGTGTTTTGCCTGCTTTCCCTGATAAAAGCCGGCAGTATCCGGAATCTGCGGCTCTGGGTATTGGCCAGCCTGGTTTTGCTTTTGTTTCGTGAGTGGCGTCAGTGGAGGCAGAAGATAACCGTTCAAAGGGGAGCTGAGCGGTTACGACAGAAGGGATTTCCGCTGAAAAGAGGCGGGTCTTATGGCAGTCAGGCAGCCGCCATGCTGGCCTCTGTACTGGTTTTGCTGCTTCTGCAGGCATGCAGGCTGAATTTGGCAGTGGATTTTGACAGCCTCTGGTATGGAGTTCGGTCCCATGTGATGCTGGACAGCGGCAGCGGAATCTACGAGAATCTGGGAACTCTGGGGGTGGTCTATACCTACTCGAAGGGGTGGGAGGTATTGACGCTTCCTCTGGCAGGGCTGCCCTCGTATAGCTTTTCCACTGCGATGAATCTGTGGGTGGCCGGATTGACGCTGCTGGCGCTTTATGAGACAGCGGCTCTCTGCCTGGATCGGGAAAAGGCATTATGGGCGCCGTTTCTGGCGGCCTCTGTGCCGGGAATCATGAATATGTCGGGAACGGCAAAGGCGGATATGATGACTTTGTTCTGCCAGATCCTGACGGTGCAGGCTCTTCTGCGCTATGGAAGAGAAGAAAAGGCCGGTACGACAGAGTGTTTGCTTCCGGGAGTGGCGGCGGGCATGGTAAGCCTTGCCATGAAGCCGACGGCAGTGGTATTTACCACGGCACTGGCGGGGGTGGGAGTATTATGGCTTTTTCTGAGGCGATTCGGATCCGATCCGCAAAGAGCAGCCCGCAGCGCCGTGTTCCATGGAGAGGATACTCTTGCCGGCAATGATGCACACCTGCCCGAGAATGGTATTCGGGCGTACTGGCTTTTTCCTGTCATTGCATTCGGTTCACTGGCAGGAATATGGGGAAGGACATGGTATCTGGTAGGAGTGCCGGTAACCTCGGTATTCTATCAGATGTTTCAGAAGCTGGGATTTGAGGTGAAGTATCCGTTTTATGCGTCCGGATTCCCTTCAGCAGGGGGAAGTATGGCGTTTGGAGAAAAGCTCTGGTTTCTGCTGCGCCGTCTGTATGGAGTCCTCTTGAATCCTCAGGGGGAGGATATGGCTCATGTCATCATTGCATGGGGGGGAGTTTTGCCGCTGGTGTTTTTCCTGCTTTTTCTGTGCCGCCGGCTTACGGCAGGAAAGGAAGAAAGGAAGCAAAAGAGCGGGGGGGAGCTTACATTTTTGGCACTGCTGCTGGCGGTTTTTCTGTTTATTGACCTGGTAAGCCTGTATTCTCTGTCTCAGATTGACGGCAATTATTATATGCTCACCTATGCCATCGTCATATTGGCAGGATGTATCTGGCTGGATCAAAGCGGGAGCCAATGGCAAAGGACGGGAAAGAGGATCCTGATACCTGTGTGGTGTTATGGGATACTTTTGTGCGGGCTGACCAACTGGGCCTGGGTTCTGGGAAACGGAGGGATCCGGCTGGTTAACAAGGGGTATTATCCTCACATCCAGGCGGAGAGGGAGAAACGGGCAATGCAGGGAAGCGCTGCTATATGGGATATTCTGGCGCAGGATCCGAAGACAAGGGTGATTGCTTTGGGAGAGCATCCGGGAGTGCTCGCTTTTCCCTGCTGGGTTCAGTCCTATGTGGATGTGTCCGGATATTGGGGGAACCCTGAGGTGGTGGCGAATGCCCCGAATTTTCTGGAGTATCTGCGGTATGCGGATGTGGATTATCTCTATATGGAAAAGGAATATGTGGACAGCAGTGTGAGGATTTATCAGATTGTGCGGACCCTGATTCAGGAGGGAACCCTGTGTGATGTGCGGGATGAGAACGGGAATCTTATCATCAGCGTATGCAGGGAGGGAGAAGACTGCTCCCGGGAGGAAGCGGAGAAAAACTTACAGGTGTTTGACACAAGGTATGTTCAGCATCCGTAGATTCTCCGGCAAAGGTACACGGATTTGCAAATCCGGCGCAGGAAACATTTCAGACGGGCGGAAGAAGGGACAGGAAGAGGATAAAGGAGCAAGGAAAGGGATACAGGGAAAGATGGAAAGATGGATCGATCAGATGGATACAGAGACAGAGGATTTTATGCCAAAGGCCCGTTGGACAAGGCTCATGTCCAGATGGAAAACGGATGTCACGGTGTTCGTTTTGCTGGCAGGCCTTGCTTTCTGGATCAACCAGGGTATGGAGATTAAGGGGCTTTATATGGATGATCTGTATCTGTGGTCCTGCTATGCAGATCAGTCGTTTTTTGAGTTTGTCTTTCCTGCAGGCAGCACCCGCTTCCGGTTTTTGTATTACCTGGCGGCCTGGCTGGAGCTGGCGCTGATGAAAAATCACGTCGGGCTGATTGTTCCGTTCAATATTTGGCTCAATGTGGGAATCGCGTTTACCTTGTTTCTCATGGCACGCCGCTTCAGCCATTCCAGCTGTATCGGGACCCTGGCAGGAGCAGCATTTCTGCTTTCAAGAATGGCGTATTACCAGATCGGTCAGCTTTACGGTCTGATGGAAACCATGGCTCTGTGGATGGCGCTGGGGATTCTGTATCAGCTTTGTGAATATCTCAATCAGGAGGGAAAGCCCCGGATCCGGCGTTTCGTGACCGCATGCTTTTTGTATGTGGGAATCTGTTTTGTCCATGAGCGCTATATGGTTTTGCTTCCGCTTTTTCTTCTGGTACTGATGTTCCGGCGGGTGAGGGACTGGCGGGTGTGGATGTGTCCGCTTGCCGGTTTTGGTGTAGTTCAGGTTATCCGCTATCTCACGATCGGAGGGCTGCTGCCGGCAGGAACCGGCGGAACCAATGTAAAGGATACGATATCCCTGCAGTCAACCATTCACTATGCTCTCAGCCAGGTTGCTTATCTTTTGGGAATCAATGCCGGTCCGGAACATTTAAACGGACAGAATTTCCGGCAGTCGCCGGCCTTTATCCTTTTGCTGGTGGCAATTGCAGATCTGATTCTGCTTGCCATGGTCCTGATCTTTGTCATAAATTTGGTGCGGCAGAAAGCGAAAAGAATACGGATGTCAGAGACCTGTGTGCTGTTTATCGGATTTATCGGAGGCTGTATTGCCTGCTCCAGCGTGACAATCCGGGTGGAGATGCGCTGGGTATATGTATCCTATGCGGCGGCGCTGCTTTTCTTATCCTGGATGTACGGGGGAATGACGGAGCTGCTGATCAAAAAGGGGATGGTTCTTCACGCGATTCCCTACCTTTTGATGATGGCAGCTTATGTGGCAGTTATGGCACCGGTCGAGCTGTACTACCGGCAGCTGTATCCGAATCTCTATTATTGGCCGAATCAACAGCGGTATAATTCTCTGGCAGAGCAGACCTACGGGGCGTATGGCGAGGAGATCTTCGGGAAAACGATCTATGTGATAGGCAATGAATATGAAATGAGTGAATTTACGGCGGATACGTTTTTCCGGGTATTGGACCCGCAGCAGGAGGCAGAGAATACGCAGATCGTCCATATCGAGGATATCTGGGATGTGGGACTGGTGACAGAGGATATGCGGATCCTTCAGGAGGAGCCGGAGCTTAACCGGTTCCAGGATATCACGGAGGCAGTGAGGAATTTTCGCTGCAAAAGCATTTACGGATATTATCGGGATGGGTGGATGGATGAGCAGGCAGAGATCTGGCTGATGGCCGGAAAAACCGGTGAGATTGAGATGAGTTTTTTCTTCCCCGGAGAATTGCTTCCGGATCAGTGGCTGACAATCTATGTGAACGGAGAACCCAGGCATTATCTGGAGTTTGACGAAAATGAGAAAAGGATTGTCCTGCAGACCGCCCCCTATGAGAGGGTGGAGCTGAAGTTGGAAACGAATTTCTATGTTCCGGATGCCCAGGAGCAGAGGGGAGAGCAAAGGCTTGCGGCAATAATGCATTTGAAGGCGGATTAAGGAGGAAGGCAAATGCGAAGCATTTTCAGGATACCTTCCGACGGCATGTTGCCGAATGAACGTGAGGGGGATGCTGCATTATGATACCAGGAGGAAAATCTGTGCTGTCGTCACGGAAGAGAAAAAGTGCTGAAAAAGCGGAAAATCAGGTCAGGCAGAGAATGGTTTATTACGGAATGCCGCTTTTGGGAGTGCTTCTGTGCCTTTGGTATGTGAAGGAAGCCACCTGTGATATCGTATATACGGATTATATCCGCCTGGTGAACACGTATCTGCCGGATGTATGGAATCCGGAGAAATTCTTTGTGCCGGATGTGTTGACCAGGATCCCGGTCTCTTATGTGGGCCGGATCCTGAATGTGACGTTTTTTGGTTACAGTACCATGTTTGACATGGGATTAGGAGTCCTGGGGCTGGGGATATCCGGATTGGTTCTGGGGATTTTCTGTAACAGACAGAGGATTGGCAGGGGATGGTTTTTACTTCTGATGTTCCTTCTTTTCGGATTGAACAAATGGGAGATGATGACCAACGGCACAGGCTGGCCGCATTTTCTGGCCTTTGCCGGGTTCTATTATCATTATGAGGTGTTTGACCGGGTGCTTTACGGGCGGGAGAAGCTGCATGATCGGATCAGGCTGGTGGTTCTGCCGGCAGTGTTGATCTTAGGAGTCGCAGGGCAGTATTGCGCAGTCTATTCTGTGGTGGTATTCTTGTCCTGTGGTGCGGCATGGCTGCTGAGCAGACATCAGGAAAGAGCGGATAAGCGGCTGTGGATTGCTGTATTTGCCGCAACGATGCTTTCGCTTCTTCTCTATCTTTGGAGCAATTCCTATGGCGTTGAGGACCATGCGGGGGCAGTGGATATCGGATTGCTCGAGCTTTTGGTGACGGCGCCCGGATTTTTCTTGCGGTTCCTTCTGAAATCACTGGCTTCCATGCTGGTGGGAGGGGAGACGATTGACGGATGGCTGGAGCAGGGAGTTATCACGGACAGCGTGGCATACGGGATGGGGATTTTGGTGGCTGCAGCCTATCTTCTGGCGCTTTGGATGAATATACGGTTCCGGCTGTACCAGAAAACGCTTCTGCCCCTGATGCTGATATTTTCCGGTATGGGGAATCACGCCATTGTGCTGATCTCGCGGTTTATTTTTCTCAATGAGAATTATGGCATGAGTTCCCGCTATGTCCTTCAGTATCAGGCAGGAATCCTGGGATTCTTTCTGACAGTGGCGCTGGTCTGGGGACTGTGGGAGGATCGGGGGATAAAAAGGCTTTGGTACTGTTGGGTGTCGATCCTTTTTAGTCTGGTATTTCTGGCGGGACATGGCTATACGGATTATGTAGAGATAAAAAAGGCGCCGGACCGTGAGGCATACGGAAGAAGGATCGAGGCGCTGGCAGTGCAGTTCGAGAGCCTGGATGATGAGGTTTTGAGGGAGAATTTTGATTACCGGAAAAGCAGGGCGGACAGCGGGGCCAAGGTGCGGAATGCACTGACCATCTTAAAGGAGAACGGCTGGAATGTGTTTGGCAGGCAGTAAAAGCCCGTTATCTGAGGGAAATACCTGCGGAATCTGCCAGGTGAAAGCAGCACAGAAGAAAGAGGAGCAACGGCATTTGGCCTATTGCTTGCGGGTGAATAAAGGAGAGTATGCGATGAAAGTGGTGATTTTGGCAGGCGGCCTGGGGACAAGGATCAGTGAGGAGAGCCATCTGAAGCCCAAGCCTATGATTGAGATCGGCGGCAGGCCTATCTTATGGCATATTATGAAGTATTATTCGGAATTCGGCTTCCATGATTTTATTATCTGTCTGGGATATAAGCAGTATGTGGTAAAGGAGTTTTTTGCGGATTATTTTCTTCACATGTCGGATGTGACCTTTGACCTGGCAAATAATAAGATGGAGGTTCATAATAATTATTCGGAGCCCTGGCGGGTGACCCTGGTAGATACCGGGCTTCACACGATGACCGGCGGCCGTGTGAAGCGGATCCAATCCTATATCGGGGACGAGCCTTTTATGCTCACCTATGGAGATGCCGTCTGCACTGTGGATCTGAAGGGGCTGGTAAGCTTTCATCAGAGGCACGGCAGGATTGCCACCCTGACTACCGTAAATATCGGACAGCAGAAAGGGATTCTGGATATCGGAGAGGATCATGTGATCCGGTCCTTCCGGGAGAAATCCTCCACAGACGGGGCTGTGATCAACGGCGGATTCATGATGATGAATCCGGATATCTTTGATTACTTGGAGGATGATACTACGGTGTTTGAGAAGGAGCCGATGACACGCCTGGTTGCCGAGGGACAGCTGATGTCATTTTTCCATGACGGATTCTGGCAGTGTATGGATACCCAGCGGGAGATGCAGCTTCTGGAGAAAATGTGGCAGTCGGGGAAAGCTCCTTGGAAGATATGGGAATAATATTTGAACCATTACAGTCCGGGGACATGTACGGGTAAGAGAGGCCCGTTTCCGTAGACATGACAGTGAAGAAATGACAGGAGATGGAATATGTATAATTTAGAAACATGCAGACATTTTTATCGGGGGAAACGGGTGCTGGTGACCGGGCATACCGGTTTTAAGGGGAGCTGGCTGTGCCGCATCCTGACACTGGCAGGCGCGCAGGTGACAGGATATTCGCTGGAGCCCCCGACAGATCCGGCGCTGTATCGGATGCTGGATCCGGATCTGGCGGCAGATTCTGTGATCGGGGACATCCGTGACCGGAAGCATCTTTGGGAGACCTTCGAGAGGGTACAGCCGGAGCTGGTGATTCATCTGGCCGCCCAGCCGCTGGTGCGGGATTCTTATCAGGAGCCGGCATATACCTATGAGACGAATGTGATGGGAACGGTGAATCTGCTGGAGTGTGTACGCTTATCCTCTTGTGCGAGATCCGTGCTGAATGTCACGACAGACAAGGTATATGAGAATCGGGAATGGGAGTATGGCTACCGGGAGACCGATCCCTTAGACGGCTATGACCCATATTCCAACAGCAAGTCCTGTTCGGAGCTGGTGACACACAGCTATCAAAAGGCATTTTTCGGAGAGGGGACATGCGCCATATCCACGGCCCGTGCCGGAAATGTTATCGGCGGCGGGGATTTTGCCAAAGATCGCATTGTTCCGGACTGTGTGCGGGCACAGACGGCAAAGGAAGAGATCGTGGTACGCAATCCTTATTCCATCCGTCCGTTTCAGCATGTACTGGAGCCGCTCTTTGTCTATCTGGAGATTGTACAGAGGCAGTATGAGGATCCGGCTTTTCAGGGATACTACAATGTGGGGCCGGATGACGTGGATTGCGTGACGACCGGCCAGCTGGTGACGATGTTCTGTGAGCTGTGGGGAGAGGATGCACATTGGGTCAGCCGCCATGACGGGGGTCCTCATGAGGCTCATTTTCTCAAGCTTGACTGTTCGAGGCTGAAGAAGACCTTCGGCTGGCAGCCCCGGTGGCATATCCGCGAAGCCCTGAAGCTGACCGTGGACTGGTCGCGGGCATATCTGGAGGGGGAGAATATGCTGGAGGTGACAGACCGGCAGATTCGGGAGTATTAGAGCGTCTCTCCCCTATTCTCTGGCTGAATTTCCCGTTTTCTTAGGAAGAGGCGTACCTTTTGGAATAGCTTATCGAGCTGACATTGAGCATGGACAATAAAGGAGAAACAGGATATGGATAAGACGATGGATCAGGCAAGGCGGGAGATCCTGGACCTTGTGGCGGATTATTGTGAGAAATATCATCTGCAAAAGAAAAAGCCTTATGAGCCGGGGGATCGGATCCCTTATGCTTCCCGGGTGTACGATTCTCACGAGATGGTCAATCTGGTGGACAGTGCCCTGGAATTCTGGCTGACCTCCGGGCGCTATACGGAGGAATTTGAAAGGAAGCTTTCCGAATACCTGGGAGTGCGTTACTGTTCTCTGGTCAATTCCGGATCTTCTGCCAACCTGAATGCATTTATGGCTCTGACTTCGCCGCTTCTGGGAGAGCGGCAGGTGCGGCGGGGAGATGAGGTGATTACAGTGGCGGCGGGTTTTCCGACCACAGTGGCTCCGGTGATTCAGTACGGGGCAGTGCCGGTATTTGCGGATGTGACGATTCCCCAGTACAACATCGATGTGACGCAGTTGGAGGAGGCATACTCGGAAAGAACGAAAGCCGTAATGATTGCCCATACTCTGGGGAACCCCTTTGACCTAAAGTCAGTGAAGGCGTTTTGCGACCGCCATAAGCTCTGGCTGATTGAGGATAACTGCGATGCGCTGGGCAGCCGCTATACGATCGGCGGGCAGGAGCATTTTACCGGGACCATAGGCGATATCGGAACCTCCAGTTTTTATCCGCCCCATCACATGACAATGGGGGAAGGCGGGGCTGTGTATACGGACAACCCGCTGCTGCACAAGATTATCCGCTCTTTCCGGGACTGGGGACGGGACTGCTCTTGTCCATCCGGCAAGGACGATACCTGTCATCATCGGTTTGACCGCCAATATGGGGAGCTGCCTCTGGGGTATGATCACAAATATGTCTACTCTCACTTTGGCTACAATCTGAAGGCAACGGATCTGCAGGCAGCCATCGGCTGCGCGCAGCTGGAGAAGTTCCCGGGCTTTGTGGAACGTCGCCGTCATAATTTTGACCGTCTGCTGGCGGCCTTGCGTGATCTTTCTGATCAGCTGATCCTTCCGGAGCCATGCCCGGATTCGCGTCCGAGCTGGTTCGGCTTCCTCATTACCTGCCGGGAGGGTGTGGACCGCAATCGCATGGTACAGGAGATTGAGAAACAGGGGGTACAGACCAGGATGCTGTTTGCCGGCAATCTGACCCGCCATCCCTGCTTTGACCAGCTCAGAGAACAGGGAAGCGGTTACCGGGTGGTGGGAGATCTGAAGACAGCAGATCGGATTATGCGGGATACCTTCTGGGTGGGAGTTTATCCGGGTATGACGGATGTTATGATTGACCGGATGGCCCAGGTGATTCATGATTCTTTGGCTTCACAGAAATGAGATACCGGGCAGAAAGCTTTATGCCAACCTGGCTCGTTGCTTCGCACAAAAAGGAATGGAAAACATGACAAAGAACAGGAATGAATACGACCTTACCAAGGCACATGAGGTCAATCTGAAGATTTTAAAGGAGATTGACCGGATTTGCAGAAAATATAAGCTTCAATATATGCTGGATGCAGGCACCCTGCTGGGGGCTGTCCGCCATCAGGGCTTTATTCCCTGGGACGATGACGCGGATGTGGCATTTACCAGAAACAATTACGAGGCATTTATGAAGGTGGTGCGGCGGGAGCTTCCGGACACCATGGAGCTTCTGATGCCCTGTGATTTTCAGAAAGGGAAGGCATTCTTTGATTTTACTGCCCGGATTTATTATAAAAACAGCCGGATTCACGAGGATTCTCTGGAGATGCAATACTATGAAGGGAAGATGAACCATCTGTGGGTGGATCTGTTTACAATTGATGTGCTGCCGCAGGGAAAGGCCGGCGCGGCCCTGACACTGCTGCTGCATAAAATTGTATACGGCATGGCGATGGCACATCGCTATCAGCTGGATTTTAAGAAATACAGTGTGTTCCACAAGCTGGCGGTCGGCAGCCTGTCTCTGGCCGGGCGTCTGATTCCCATGAGGCTGTTATTCCGGCTCCAGCGTCTGGTGGCGCTGAAGGACAGAAAATGCCGCAGCAATCTGCGCTATTACAGTAATTATCAGCCGGATTATCTGTATGTGACACTGCAGAAGGAGTGGTGTGAACAGATTGAGGACATGGTTTTTTGCGACACAAAGCTGATGGTGCCCAGACACTGGCATGAGGTGCTGACCTGGATTTACGGAGATTACAGGAAGCTTCCGCCCAAGGAGCAGCAGGTGCCGGGGCATTCCACGGCACAGATCCAGGTGTATGATGAGGAACTGTGATGTCCGGTGAATCTGTCAGATGGCTATCGCTGTAATGCAGTACACGGTCTGCGGCTAAAGGATACAGGTATATCCGGTTGATGGAAAGACTGATTTTTGGGCGGGGAGAAGAAATTATGGAAAAGAAGTTGTCGGTAGTGGTATCGGTATACAATGAGGAGGAAGCTCTGCCCTTATTCTATGAGACAGCAAAGCCGGTTCTTCAAGGGCTTCCCTGGGACTATGAGCTTTTGTTTGTCAATGATGGAAGTGAGGACAGAAGTTCGGAGATTCTTGACCGGCTGGCGGCTGAGGATGATCGGATAAAAGTGGTGAGCTTTTCCCGGAATTTTGGCCATGAAGCCGCGATGATCGCGGGGATTGACTATGCCGGCGGGGACGGGATCGTATGTATGGATGCGGATCTGCAGCACCCGCCCGCCTGCCTGCCGGAGATTGTGAAAAAGCTGGAGGAGGGCTGCGGGGTGATCACCATGGTGCGTACCCGCAACGAATCAGCCGGGGTGATCAAGAACATTACCTCAGCCGGATTTTACTGGCTGATCAATTCCCTGTCGGATGTGAAATTCGAGGCAAATGCCTCAGACTTCTTTGCCGTGTCCGCTCAGGCGGCAGACGTACTGCGGGGAAGCTACCGGGAAAAGGTCCGTTTCCTGCGGGGATATGTGCAGAATATCGGATTTAAGCGGGCGGCTATCGAGTACGAGGCGGCAGAAAGAGCCGCCGGAGAAAGCAAATACAGTATCCGGAAGCTGCTGGCATTTTCCGTGAATACTATCCTCTGCTTTTCCAATTTGCCGCTGAAACTGGGGATCTATGCCGGGGGCCTGGCGGCACTGCTGGGCCTGGCAGTGATGGTCTATACCCTGTGCACCCGCCAGGGAGCGCCCAGCGGGTATACGACGATTGTGATTCTCAACTGCTTTATGTTCGCTGTGCTTTTTCTGATTGTGGGAATTATGGGAGAGTATATCGCGATCCTTTTTCATGAGCTGAAGGACAGGCCGGTCTATATTGTGGGGGAGACGAAGAATATCAGGAGGCGTCCTGACGGTGAAAGCGGAGGATGACGTCTGGGAGAATTGTTTGCGGAAATAAAAATACCCGGAGAAAACTCCGGATGTTCATGAGGTCATGAAACACTAAATTTATAAAAGCTATTTTTTGAAAAGCTCTGAGTGTGATCCAAGCCGGTAAAGCATTAGGACAAGTACATTCTCAAAAATTTCATAAATCAAGCACCAATCCGGTTCAACTGGACACTCACGGGTACCTTTATATTTGCCGATTAGGTCATGGTCTCTGTATTTGGCATCTGATCACCGCCATTTGCCAGAATATTAATGATTTCAAATAACCTATCAGGAGTTTTGTTCTGCTTTTTAGCAAGTTTTAGACCTCTTTTAAAGATTCAATTCTCATATCTTCCATAATTTTACACATCTCGCTCACTCCTTTCGGGTTCTCTTTCAGATACCGGGTTCGGTTTGCCATCAATTCAAAATTCATATCATCTGCCTTGGTGCAATTAATATCGTGCATGAGTTTTCCTATAGCGGAATCATCACGATATTCACCATTCACATAAAGAATATGCTCCCCATCTTCAAAAGATTTACCCGTTGCAAGGTTGATTCTCTCAATCGGATAAACAGCTTAGCCCTGACCATAAAAATCTTTTTCAAGGATAAAGATTGTATATGTGTCTGGCAATTCTTAAATTCCTGACCAGAATGGAGATTCTCTATATCCATTACGCTTGAATGATACCTTGCCCTATGTGGGTCTGCTCCTTTGTCTTGCCTCTGGATTTCCAGATAATTCCGATATCGGAATAATCAACATCATAGCATTAGGGTTGCTGACAGACCTGATATCCGCCGGCCCCGAAGAAACCACCCTCGTGTACCAATATCTCACAAAACGCCTTTTCCAGTGAGGAGAGTTCGGCATTCCTGCGGCGGATCAGATGAATCTTGTGAATCAGCGGGATGTCTGAGGCAATCGCTAACTGGGTAAAGCCCAGGCTTTGAAACTGCCGGAAGAAAAAGCCGGAGACAATGGCAAGGCATTGATTGGAGATTACCTCATGGATCAGGCCGTAATCGTTGTAGGATTCGATCAGGTTCCGGGGGCGGAAGCCGGCATGATCACATATCTGAAAGAGCAATTGATTCGTGCCTTTGTTGCTTCTGTTGTAAATGGCAAAGCTTTCCTCCTTGAGCAGGCTGACATCGACGGGCATTTTTTGGGTAAGAGGGTGGTTTTGGCTGGCGACAAATACGACAGGTTCCGTGTAGAGAAGTGTTTTTTCCAGATCGGAATATGCAGGTTCGTCGAGGAAATCTCCACAGATGCCAAGCGGGCAGGAGCGGTTGAGTACATCATTGATAATAGCTGAGGTATATTTGAAGGTAATATTCAGGGTGCAATTCGGATGAGCAATATGGAATTGTGCCCTTTTCTTTTGCAAAAAAGAGGTATTAATGGAGCAAAGCGCAGCGATCTCCACCGTGTTGAGATCTATGGAGGCCTGTTTTTTGACAGCGGAGATTCCCTGACTGATCCCATCCAGGGAAACTTTTACGTAATCATAAAAGATATTGCCATATCTGGTCAGTTCGATATTTCGTCCCTGCTTCTGGAACAGAGGGACGCCGAGTTCCTCTTCCATGCCGAGGATTGCTTTTGTGAGAGCCGGCTGTGTGATGTGAAGAGCTTCGGCGGCCCGCGTAAAATGCTGATATTCTGCAGCCTTTAAAAAGTATTCCAGATGTTGATAATTCATAGTCTGTCACTCCGATTCCCAAAAGTTATGAATTCAGATAAAAAAAGTAATTGGTAAATATGCCTTAAATATGGTTAAATTTAATCATAAAAATTAGATAAAACAGTCAAATGTTTTTGCGATGTAAAACTATTATAGGACGATATTTTAACTTTTTCAAGTGAAAGAAGTGTAAAGCTGTTTTAATTTCATAAAAGGAGGAATTGAGATGAAAAAAACAGGAAAAAGAGCAATGGCCATGGTAATTGCGGTTTCCATGATACTGCCGCTGGCAGCATGCGGCAGTGGAGGCGGCGCAGGAGGCGGCGGGGGAGCCGGCAATCCGGGTACATCGGCGGAAGCTGGTGGAGCAGATGCATCGAAGGAGGCTTCGGCTGCTTCCGGCGGAGGGACGGGCACGGACAGTGTGGATCATACGCAGGGGGAATCCTTTAAAATCCGTTTTGCGACGAACTCATCCGCCGGAGATGTGGCGGGTGAGGGAATCAGCCAGACCGGGAAGGGGATGATCTTTTTCTGCAGGGAGATTGAAGAGCGCAGCGGCGGGAGAATTACCACCCAGATCTTTACCGACGGGCAGCTGGCATCCTCCACACAGGAATATATCGGAGGGGCGCAGAACGGAGCTTATGAAATGTTCATGCTGAATTGTGGCTCGTGGGCGGATTATACATCGGCTTATGCAGGGTTGAATATTCCTTATCTCTACATGGATTATGAGGATGCCTATGCGGTCCTGGATTCCGGACTGCGGCAGGAATGGGATGCGAGGGCACAGGCGGATACCCAGTGTGTTCCGCTGGCACATTTAGATATCGGCTTCCGTCAGCTGACAGCCAATAAGGAGGTGCATTCCCCGGATGACTTAAAGGGAATCAAGATTCGGACCATGGTGGATCCGATTCAGATGGCATGCTGGGAGACTTTTGGGGCGAGTGTAACACCGGTTCCTTATGCGGAATTGTATACGGCCCTGCAGCAGAAGCTGGTGGATGCTCAGGAGAATCCTCCTTCCAATATCGTGTCCTCCAAGATTTATGAGATGCAGAGCTACTGCATGAAGACCAATCACAATTTTACTACGACGATTATGGCAGCCAGTCCGGTATTCTGGAATACCCTGTCGGCAGAGGATCAGGAATTCATCCGGGAGCTCTGGAAGGAAACAGAGCTTTATGTCCGCTCTCTGACCGGGGATTTATCCGATGGATTTTTCGAGGAAATGCAGGCCGGAGGGACGACAGTGGTTGAGCTGAGTGAGGAGGAACTGAAGGTATTTCAGGAGGCAGCGAAATCCGTATGGACACAGGTTGAGGAGCAGATGGGAAGCGAGTCCTACCAGAAGCTGATCGATTTTGTGATGGAATACCAGTCAAAGAAATAACAGCCGGCGAAAGGAGGGAGCGCCATATGAAGGATGGGAAATTTGATCCGCAAATCTTTATCAATAACGTGGAATTATACTTGTCTGCCCTGCTGTTTATTGTGCTGACGGTTCTGCTGTTTGGAAACGTTGTCTGCCGTTACGTGCTGAGTCATTCCTTCGCCTGGGTGGAAGAGGTGGCCACGATTGCATTTGTCTGGATGATCTGGTTTGCCATGTCGGCAGCAGTGACCAAGAGAAAACATCTTCGTATTGATTTTGTCCTGGAGCTGGTTCCGTTCCGGGTCAAGAAAGGGATGCTGATTCTCTCGAATGTGATTTTTGCAGGCTTTGACGGGTATCTGCTGTATGTGGTGATTACCATTATTCAAAGACTGGGAAGCAGTCAGACGACCTTGCTGAGGCTGCCGCAGCAGCTGGTGTATTCGGTTATTCCCCTGGGGCTTTTGCTCAGTATCGTCAGAATCATTCAGGATACGGCAAAGCTTCTGAAGGAGAATGAGGAAAATCTTGGTTCCTCCAAACCGGCCATGGATCTGGATGAATGCGAACGGATTTATCTGGAAAAGAAAGCAGCCAGAGAGAAAGGAGGAGAGAACTGATGGCAACTATCGTAATGTTCCTTACCATGTTCGGACTGATGTTTCTGGGGGTTCCGATTGCGGTAGCCATGTTTATCGGCATGCTGGTGCTGATTAAGCTGGATCCGGTTACTACGAGCTCTTTTATTGCGCAGACCACGTATGGCGGTGTTGCGAGCTTTACCAATCTGGCTTTGCCGTTTTTCATGATATCCGGCACGATCATGGAGACCGGAGGGCTGTCGAAAAGGCTGGTGAATGCAGCGAATTCCATTATCGGCGGGGTAACCGGTTCTCTGGGAATGGTTACGGTGATTGCCTGTATGTTCTTCGGGGCCGTGTCTGGCTCCGCACCGGCTACGGTTGCGGCTATCGGCGCGATCATGATTCCCATGATGGTCCAGGAGGGCTATGACAAATATTATGCGACAGCGCTTGCCTGCTGTGCCGGCGGGCTGGGAGTGATTGTGCCGCCGAGTTATCCTCTGGTTCTGTATGGGGTTACCTGCAATCAGTCGGTGGGGGATCTGTTTATTGCCGGCCTTCTGCCCTCCTGTGTGGTAGGCGGTGCGCTGATTCTGATTAACTATATTTATTGTAAAAAACGCCATCTGAGAGGAGAAAACCGCTTCAGTATCAAGGCAGCAGCCAGTGCCTGGTGGGATGCCAAATGGGCGCTGGTGATGCCGGTGATCATTCTGGGAGGTATTTACGGGGGATTCTTTACAGCTACAGAGGCAGCTGTCGTGGCAGTGGTGTATGGAATATTGGTGGGTTTTCTGCTTTACCGGGAGCTGAAGTTTCAGAAGCTGTGGCTGATTTTCCGGGATAATGCGGCATTCATAGCCGGGACAATGTTTATTATGTGTCCGGCGAAGGCGACCGGTTCGGTGTTTGCCTATCTGAATATCAATCAGACCATTGCAGATTTCATGTTCAGTATATCCAGCAATTATTATGTGGTGATGTTTATGATCTTTGTCATTATGTTTTTTGTGGGAATGTTCATACAGACCACACCCGCGATCATTATCCTGGCGCCTACGCTTTTGTCTGTGGTGACACAGGTTGGCTGTGATCCGGTCCATTTCGGTATCATTCTGGATCTGGCGCTTGCCATTGCTTTTGTGACGCCGCCGGTAGCGATGAATCTGTTCGTGGGTTCGTCGCTCACGGGCATCAGCATCGATAAGATCACAAAGGCAGAGATGCCGTTGCTGTTTGGACTGATAGCGGCATTTTTCATAGTAGCCTTTGTACCGGCGATTTCTCTGCTGCTGCTCGGCAGAGTGTGAGGATTGCTTCAGGGGGAGTGAAGGGAAACAGGAGAGGATGTGGAGCGGGCAGCCGGGATGTGTGAAAGGAAAACAGGCGGGGCAGTGAAGCAGGGCGTCCGGGAAGCATGAAAGAAAAGCCGGGAGGAATGTGAGAGCAGCCGGGAAGCGTGAAAGGGGAGCCGGGAGAGCTGTGAAAAAGCAGCCGGAGAAGGCGAAAAGTCAGTAAGGGATAATTTCGGACAGTATATCCGGGAAAAGGAGAGCGATTTATGAAGATTACGAAAGTAGATGTGTGGGTACTGGATGCGGGGGCACAGGCGGAAATGCGTAAACCTGTCTGCTGCCGGGTCTATACGGACGAGGGGATTTACGGGGACGGAGAGGCCGGAGTGGCCTACGGCACAGGCTGGCGCGCGGCCTACGGCATGATTATCGATATGGCACATCATATTATCGGCAGGGATCCCATGAATACGGAGGCGATATGGGAGGAGATATTGAAAGGAACCTTCTGGGGGCAGGGAGGAGGTGTGATAGTCTTTTCCGGAATGTCAGCGATCGATATCGCGCTGATGGATATCAAGGGAAAGGCGCTGGGAGTACCGATCTATCAGCTTCTTGGGGGAAAATGCCGGGAAAGGCTGCGCTGCTATGCCTCTCAGCTGCAGTTCGGGTGGACGACAAAGATCGGACCCTGGGGGAAAGCTCAGGAGTATGTGGATATCGTGTCTCATGCGGTCAGTGAAGGCTATGACGCGGTGAAGATTGATTTCACGACCTATGATGAGGAGGCCGGCCGGATTCCGCATTCTGCCAAGGAGGGCTTTGTGGACCGGGCCATGCTGGATCGTGTGGAGGGGCGAATGGCGGCAATTCGGGAAAAGTATCCAAGTCTTGATATTATCGTGGAAAATCACTGTCAGACGGATCTGAATTCGGCCATTGCCATTGGTGAGCTGTGCGATAAATATCATATGATGGCCTATGAAGAACCCGTGACAATGCTGAACCCGGATATGATGCGGGAACTCCGTCAGCGTGTGAAGACGCCGCTGGCTGCCGGAGAGCGGATCTACAGCCGGTGGGGATATTATAACTTCCTGAAGGACTATTCGATTCAGCTGATTCAGCCGGATGCCTGCAATTGCGGCGGGATTACGGAGCTGAAAAAGATTGCCGACCTGGCTCATGTGTTTGATGCCCGTGTCCAGGTACATGTGGCAGGAGGCGTGATTACCAACGCGGCTTCCCTCCAGCTTGAGGCGGCAATCCCGAATTTCGGTATTCATGAGCATCACTTCCGCACCACGCAGGATGCGATCAATGTGCTCGGCAAGTATGATCTGCAGCCGGTAAACGGGAGCTATCTGGTGCCGGATCGCCCAGGCCTTGGGCAGGAGCTCTCGGATTATGCGATAGAGACAGCGCTGATGCGGGAAACGGTTACCGAATACAAGCCGGCATCTAATTAGGCACGAGAGGTAATATATGGATATTTTATCTCTACTGATGGTATTTCTTGTGATCGTTGCGATCATATGGATGAAAAAGCCATTGTTTCTTGCCATGGCAGGCGGGATTGTGGCAGCTGTCCTGTTATTTGGAATCAGTCCGGGAGAGGCCGTGAGAATCCTGGGGAGACAGACGGTAGCCTGGGATACCATTGATGTGCTGCTCAGCTTTTACCTGATTATCTTTCTCCAGCTCATGCTGGAGAAAAAGGGGCGGCTGGAGAATGCCAGAAAGTCATTTCACTGCCTGCTGAGGAACCGCAGGATGAATACGATCGTATCCCCGGCGATCATGGGACTGCTTCCCTCGGCCGCTGTGATGACAATCTGCGCCGATATGGTGGACAAGTCCTGTGAAGACTATCTGGATGCCAGGGATAAGACCTTTGTGGCCTGCTATTACAGGCATATACCGGAAATGTTTCTGCCGACTTTTCCGGCAGTACTGCTGGGCCTTACCTTAAGCGGTCAGAATGCGGGAATGTTTGTGATCTGTATGATTCCCATGGTGATTGCTGCCTGTGCCATTGTCAATGTGACACATTTGAGAAAGCTGCCAAAGACAATGCCTCCGCTTGCTCAGACCGCAGACAAAAAGGCGGAGATACTCAGTCTTTTGCGAAATCTCTGGACTTTGATTGCAGTGCTTTTGATTATCATATTATTCAACCTCTCGGTGTGCGTGGCAGCGCCGCTGGTGATTGCAGCCAATTATGTGCGGGATCGGTTTCGCCTGAGGGATTTGCCAGAGCTTTTGCTGCGTTCGGCGGAGCCGGTACTCCTGGGCAATATGTATCTGATTATGTTGTTTAAGGGAATTCTGTCTTATACAGGGGTGATTGGCCTTTTGCCGTCATTCTTTGCACAGTTCCCGATCTCTCTGACGATGTCGTTCGGACTGCTGTTTTTTGCCGGCACTGTAATCAGTGGTTCGCAGGCAATCATTGCTCTTTGTATGCCGATGGCATTTCTGGCATTTCCGGACGGTGGAATTCCGTTTTTGGTGATGCTTATGAGCATAGCCTGGGCTGCCATGCAGATTTCACCGACTCATGTGTGCTCCTTTGTGGCAGCAGATTATTTCGGCACGACTCTGGGAGATATTGTGGTGAGAGCATTGGCGCCGGTAGTGGCGTTTTCGGTAATAGCTTACGGATACAGCAAATTCTTAGGATGGTTTATTTAGGAGGAATTGAGATGAAAATTACAAGCGTGGAATGCTACAAAGGTGCATTTATTACCGTAAAGGTAAACACAGATGAAGGAATCAGCGGATTCGGGGAGGCAGGACTTTCCTATGGAAGCTGTCAGAATGCGGCATGGGGCAATTGCCAGGATTTTGCTAAGCTGGTCATCGGAATGGATCCCTTTGACACAGAGAAAATCTATGAACATCTGCACCGCCATACCTTCTGGGGAATGAATGGCGGAGTGACCGTATCTGCGGCCATGGCTGCAATCGATATTGCCTGCTGGGATATCAAAGGCAAGGCGCTCGGGCTGCCGGTCTATAAGCTTCTGGGAGGAAAGACTCACGATTCGCTCCGCGCTTATGCCTCTCAGCTGCAGATGGGATGGCGGAAGCTGATCACGAAGCTGGATCGGTCGGAGCTTCAGTTTGAGCCGCAGGATTATTATGACGCAGTCAAGGATGCCATGGCAGACGGGTATGATGCGGTAAAGATCGATCCCTGTTTTGCGGGACTTTCCAAAGAGGATTTTTCCCAGGCCTATATGAAACGTGGAGACAATCTCAAAGGAGCCTATCCCGAGGCGCTTCGGAAGATTGCCGTGGAGCGGATTGCGGCAGCCAGGGAGGCAGGAGGAGATGAATTGGATATCATTATAGAGATACACTCCACTCTGGATGCCAATACGGCAGTGATTCTGGGCAAATCTCTGGAACCTTACCGGATCATGTATTATGAGGAGCCGACCATGCCCTCAAATCCAGAGGTATTCAAGCATATCAAGCAGAAATGCGATATTCCGCTGGCTACCGGGGAGAGAAGCTATACCCGCTGGGGCTTCCGGCAGTTTTTCGAGGATCGGACCCTGAGCATTGCCCAGCCGGATCTCTGTAATACAGGCGGAATCACGGAGGTCAAGAAAATCTGTGATATGGCGAATGTATACGATATCGGCATTCAGCTGCACGTATGCGGCGGACCCATTGCCACCGCAGCGGCGCTCCATGTGGAGACCGTGATCCCCAATTTTGTCATTCATGAAGAACACTGTGCCAATTTCCAGAGCAATTATCAGAAGGCCGGAAAATACGAATGGGCGCCGATTGGCGGAAAATATTACATGAATGACCGTCCGGGAATCGGGCAGGAGATGAGCGAGGAAGCAATGGCAAGCTATGCCAAGGTGGTGATTGGGTAGAGCTAGTATAACCCGTTTTAAATACCTTTCTGTTTCGGCAAGGATACTTTTCCGAGAGTGCAGAGGGAAAAGCGGAGGCGTAGTGGGGCTACGTTGAGCATTTTCCCTCTGTGCTATCGGGAAAGCAGACTGGCGAAACGGAAGGTTATTTAAAACGGGTTATACTAGTACAGCCTTGCCTAAATTCCGGTGAATCAATCACCTGCTATCAGCGCCCTCTGCACGCCTGCGAAGTTAGACGTAGGCGCCACTACGCCGTCGCTTCGCAGACGCACAGATGACACCGATATCAAGCAATTGATTCACCGAAATTTAAGTAATGCTGTTCCGTGAAAATAAAATAGCGATAGAGAACAGGCACTATTGCTGCTTTTCCTTTGATCAAATCATATTTTAAATAGTCTTTTTTTCCGTCGCGACTGTTGCATACAAAATCAATCCACTCAGCTAAATCATCTTCAAAACATTTATGAACCAATCCGTTTAAGTCTTCCGATATGTTATAAACGGTAACAATTGCTTTATCCGTCCCATAGATATCAACCTTTC
The DNA here is from genome assembly GCA_910575255.1 of Lachnospiraceae bacterium. Classification (GTDB taxonomy): domain Bacteria; phylum Bacillota; class Clostridia; order Lachnospirales; family Lachnospiraceae; genus Brotaphodocola. The sequence continues at coordinate 176,864 of CAJTEM010000006.1, forward strand.
TCCTTGCCCATCTTTCAGCTTGTTCCTTTACCGTTGTCACATAAAATCCTTTTCCAAAATCCAGGGACCGAAAGGAATGCTCTGTATCCGGATGAGTTGCAAACACATTCGAGCCATGATAAACAATCACAGGGAAATCTCCCTTTTACATCCGGTAGATGTTTATGGTATTCAGCAATTCCTCACTGAATCCCTCCAGATCCTTTCGAGTAATCACTCCATCATTAATCAGGGAAAGAAGGTTGGGAATGAGCTGGGAACGGCTCATTCTCAGCTGCACACCGGCCCTCTTCTGGTCTTTTCTGATTCTCTCCTCCAGTTGCCAGAACTTGTCGGAGGGATTCGCCACTGCGCTGAGCAATTCAATGTATTCGTTATTGAGGCGATCCATGAAGGCCTCCTGCCAGTCAGCGATCTTGCTTCTGAAAAGTTTCCAATCCCTTTCGGTAAATCCCTGTCGGTCCATAATCCAAACCTCACTATCTCTGTTTTTTATTTTGCCCTTTATCCAGGCATTTCTTTCACAGTTCCCTTTCCATTTCTAATGACATGATGTTGGGGTCAAAAGGTCTTTTGACCCCTCTGATACCGGATTGCTCCGCACTTTGTGCTCCGCTTCTTCACTCCGTTGCGGTCGGCGCTGAACAAACGTCTGCCGGACGTTTAGCGCCCTCAAAAACATTCAAAAATCCTCTTGCAAGCAAGCTTGCATCGGATTTTAGACCTATTGACCCTGGTATCATGACATATAGTAATTCTACCATAATTTCGATAATAATACTATCCTTACTTTCCACAGCTGAAACCTGCCGATATCGAAAGAGCTAACCTGTGAAATTATGTTAGTTAATTTAGAGGAAAGGGATGTTCAGCTTTGGGACAAGGGGAGGGCCGCCGCGGGAAATGGTCTGCCGATGTTGACTTTGCAGAAATTTAAGGAATTCTTGATCTCGAAACCGGAAACATCGGCAGACCATTTCCCGCG
>CAJTEM010000007.1 GCA_910575255.1 Lachnospiraceae bacterium
TTCAATAAGATTTTTACTAACCGCCTAAAGTCAGTAATCTTATTTTACTCTGAGGTATTTTTTTCTCAACCTTCTTTCTTGGAATTTCCTATATTTAAATTATACAGGAAGCTCCTTAATATATTGTCTTGTTTTCTCATTGATCACTTTGTCCGTAAACGTCAGGATTCCTGCCAGCACAAAGGTCTCCTGCCCCTTGTCCGGTATCCGCCTTGCCAAATGCACACATTCCTTGATTGCCTCCTGCTTCCTTTCCTCCCCCTTGTAGGTCAACGGCAGCAGCACCAGGTGCATCATCATCTCATCCGTTATGCTCTGGCTGGCAATACCTGCCTTCACATCCTTAAGCCATTCCTCAGAGGGTGCCTTCACCAAATAAGAGGCCTCGGTCTGTATGCTGCAGGCCGTCCGGGAAAAGGATGTCTCCGCCCTTTCGATATCCGCCGTATAGAGTACCATCATATGAATATCCGGCTCTTTCCCTTCTTTCAGATACCGGTCAGCTACATCCATGATATACCGGCCATATTTGGTAAAATTAGATTTTTTGTACTCACTTTCATAGTCTAAAATCGCCACGCTCCCGTCTTCCAGCTCAAACAGGTTATCCATCCTCAGTTCCCTTGCCTGTACAATCGGGAGATTCGTTGGCTTCACGTCTACCACCTTTAAATCCGTCCCCAGACCAAACAGCGATAAGGGCTTCCCCTTCATCCGGTCTCCGAATAGTTTGGAGACAATGTCTTTATTCTGGTATGCAATGGCAGTCTCCTGGTCTTTTGTGTCCATTCCCTTCTCCCCTTTTCCTTTCTGTCATTCTCTGTTGTCTGATTTTATTATACAGAAAACGGATGGATTATTCAAGGAATGTTTTCCCGGATAAAATGTCAATCCCCACATCCTCAAATGCCTCTGTTCCCGGCGTATGGATATGAACACCGCCTCTTTTTCCCTGGCCTCACGCACTCCCTCCAGATAGTCCTCCACCTGCGGGAGATAAGTTTCAAGCGTTCCCGTCCGCTGTGCGGTGATCGGGTTTATATCCACTTTCACGCCGCCGATATGGAGAACATCCCCGTTCAATGTGTCAAACAGGATATCTTCACGCTCGTTTGTGGAAAGCTCCGCCACCACGTCAAGGTCAGAGCCTTCCTGCTCCAATCCCCGGCAGCGGCTCCCCACTACTGCCACATCCACAATTTCCGCATCCATGCCGGATTCGTCTAACTGTGCCTGAACATGGCATTTTACGGTTTCTTCAATCTCTGCCGGGTTCATTTCACTGATCTCATGGAACAGCTCATTGGTCTTTGCCTTGAAATTTTCAACCACATTTCCCTGTTCCTGCGGTTCGATACGGTTTGCGGCTTCCACTTTTTCCATCAATCCATCATAATCAATCGGGATCAGCTCATCATTATGACGGATATTTCCCCTTGTGCCGTTGTCAAAGGGATTCTCTTTCAAATCCGTCAGAATGACGTCAAGGGCTTCTCGGATACTGACATCGGGATTGTCATATACGCCCCCGTCTATCTCCTTATAGTCAACGCCCATAACGGAATAATCATAGCCCCCGTCAACCTCCTGAATACTGATGAAGCGGTCTGCTATCCGGAAAGCAAGCTCTGTTTCCTGTTCTCCTTTTAAGGATTTCTTCATCTGCGCAGGCACCTGGTCTTTTTCCTCTCCAAGGTCAATAATCTCGTCCTCATCATCTAAATCCTCAAATGCCGGCTCCGACTTCTGGACATCATGTCCAGAAGTGTCCTGCGCTTCCTCCTGTGCGCTTCCGGCTCTGTTTCTTCCTTTCCCTACTGTTTTTGCATCTGCCATATTCGTTTTTCCTTTCTTTGCACGAAAAAAAGACAATCGGATTGACTGTCTTTCTCCCTGAAAACAGAAAAAGCAGCGAATTGTTTTCTCTAACAAAAACAAATTCACTGCTTTACTGCTTGTGTTATTAAGTTGCTGTGGTTATGCCATTACAGGCTCCCGCTTTTTGATGATAGCACTAACTTCCTCTACGCTTTTTTTTGTCGCAACGGCTATCTGTTCAAGCGTAAAATTATTCTCATACATAGTCATTATAACATCTACTAAAGTATTATCCCTAATTCCCTGTGAAAGATTACACAAAGCGCTCACATCCTTTCTCAATTCATCATCTACCGGAACATGGTACTCGGTTTTTATAATCTCTAATTTTTCATCAACGGTTAATTCCATTGAAAGCAACGTACTCAGCAGACGGTGAAGCTCATACTTCTCATCATGCTCCGGAAGTTCATTTGATATACCGATTAAGACAATATTTAACAGGTCAAGCCCGCCCTTCCAGGGATAGGAACCAAGCAGATCGTTTTTCGCAAGATGCACATAAGCCATGCTGTTTTCATCCATGTTCATACACACCCAAATCGAAAATACACGCCTGATGTCGTTAAAATTTGTCCCCACAAAATCCCGTTCCTTCTGCGAGGAAACAAGGCGGCTCACATAAAAGACTGCCCTGTTTAAGATATGGTAGCCTGACGGTTCATCTTTCTGTGCCTCGATATTTACGATAACCTGTGAGATACCGTCTTTCATCCGCACATAAAAGATAATGTCAAACCGTATAAGCCCCTCGTTAATCTCCGCATTCTCCGTATTCATCCCGACAATGCGCTGCCCGTTTTCTTCTTTTTCCACATTAGTCAGCCCAGGCTCTACCGGAACCACACTGATAAACGGCTCTCCCTCAATATAGGATACCACGTCTTTCGGGTTCATTCCCTTAAACTCATCAACCGTCTTTACCAGAATATGCGCCAGAATGATCTTATTTCCTAAAAGACGTTTTGCCTTATCATCATACTGTGCGTCCTGGTCTGTTGCGCTGACCGCATTTTTTATTTCCGTATCCATCAGCCATAAACCTCCTTTTTGTATGGCAGGAAACGCAAAAGCCATTCCCGAAAGGTATATGACCTCACTGCCATTATACCCCGAAATCCCGGCTAAATCAATCGGAACTTTTTGATTGGGCTTCTCTCCGGTTCCTGGAGTAAACCGTTTCCTTGCGGGAGGCATTCTCCCTCACCACCACACACGGATATGTTTCCAGCAGCTCATCCTTTCTCTTTAAAGCAGCCTCCTTTGTGCTGCAGGAGTATCCCCAGCCCAGCCGATTTCCGGAAGCATCCAATGGGCGCACATCCACGCCTGTCCAGGTAAAGTCATCCAGATTCTGATTCACATAATCATGCATTTCAATGATAAAATCCGCCAGTAAGGCCGCCATGGTGTGCATGGCTTTTTCATCCCTCCGTAACGTTTTGAAGGTGCCCAGGCCTTTTAGCTCCCTCTGCCCTTCTGGGAATCGCTCTGCCTGGAAATCCAAGTATATTCCCTCGTTCCCGCCATAGTCAAGATTGTTTTTCAGGTTGAACTCGCAGGTTTCCATGGGGGCAGGGCTGCCGTTTGCCAATGCATAATCCAGGATATCCGGCAGTTTCCCTTTCTCTTTCAGCTTTTCACAAATCTCATAAAACAGCTCCTTCGTTGTCATGGGCCTTGTCCGCCTGCATGGCTCCTTTTCATCGGATATCTCTGGCTTTTGCAGACTCTCCCTGCTTTTCCGGTCAGGGAACTCCTGATTTCTGCTTTCTATTTCCTCCTGTGCAGCCTGCCTGGTAAGGACTTCCGCCTTCTTCTCTGTCTGGTCCGTTATGCCTGACTGCTCCAATGTTCTGATTTTCTCGTCCCTTTGACGGTCCTCTCTTTTCTCTCCCGGTTCTCTCTTCTCCGGCTCCTGCTTCTCTGATCTTTGGCTCTCCAGTCCTTTCTTCTCCGGCTCCTGCTTCTCTGATTTCTGATTCTCCGGTTCTTGTTTCTCCGGTTCCGGCCTCTTTGAGCTTTGCCCCTCCGGTTCCTGCCTTTCTGATTCCTTTGCCTCCGGCTCCTCTCCTGCCAATCCCTGCCTCTCTGCTCTTGGTTCCTCTGGTTTTATCATCCCCTCTCCCTGCCCCATCCCTCTTTTCTCCGTTCCGGAATCCCCCATCCCCTCCTCTCCATTTCCCGGCTGGGGCACGGCCATCCTTTTTAACTCCCTGATCTCCGGCAGGGAGATGCCTCCCTTTTCCCTGACCTGCTTTACCGCAGCCCGCTGGCTCTCCCCCGGCAGCCCGCACAGCTCCGCTACCGCGGAAAACCCGATGGTCCCTTCCCGAAATTCCTCCATCAGCCCCACATCCAGATGGTTATAGATAGCTTTGTAACGCCCGATCTGCCCCTGGGACATCCCCATCATCTCCGCAAGCACCTCACGGGTCCTCCCTCCCAGCTGATAATCCTCCTTTAACTCCCTGGCCAGCCCTTCGGCCTCCACCACCTCCATCATCTTTTCCCAGTCCGTCTTATCCCGGAAACGGTTGGCCAGGATAATGGCCAGGCGGTCCCTCACATCCTCTTTCTTGAACACGCAGGGCACATACCGCCTCGCTTCCTTCCCCTCCTCCATCAGCGCCAACACCGCCAGGCGCCTCCGGTGGCCGGCAATAATCCTGTATTTTCCATTCTCCGGCTTCTTTACCAGGAGCGGCTGTAAAATTCCCACCAGCTCCACCGACCGTTTCAGGCCGTCATCCACCTGGTAAAAGTTCTCTTTTGACGGCTCTAAGTCATACACATCCACCAGCACGATCTCTTCCTTCTGTCTCTCTGTCCCTCCGGTATCCCTTCCTTCCCCTTCTTCCGGCTGCTCCACAGACCTCTGGTTTAATAACTCCGTAAGGTTAAACCGCTTTGCCTTTGTCATTTCGTTTCTCCTCCCTTCTCCCCTCCCTGCTGTGTCCAACTTGGACACATTTTTAAATATTCCTCCACCAGTGCCTTATAATCCCGGGAAGCCCCGCAGCGACTGGAATACAGGAGAATCGGCTCCCTGGCAAAGGTGCTGGGCTTCATCTTACCCGTCCGCCGGATATAAGTCTCAAGCAGCGGGTATTCCCCCAGGGCTTTCAGATACTCCATCCCCTGTCTATCGGCCTCATTTTGCCGGTCATACTGGGTAATAAAGCAGCCGCAGAAACGTAAGGACGGGTTTAAATCCTCCCGGGTATAGTCGATCTGCTCCTTTAATTCCGCCAGCCCGTCAATGGCAAAATCATCCACCGTAACCGGCACCAGCACATCATCCGAGGCGGCCAGGGCATTGATGGTGGAGATATTGATATCCGGGGCATTGTCAATGATGCAGAAATCATAAGCATCCCCCACCTGCCCAAAGGCCTTCTTAAAGCGGGTCTGCTGGGGGCGCTTCTGGTCCAGCATCACCGCCAAGCTTGCGGAAATCAGGTTCATGTTGGCCGTCACAATATCCAGCCCCTCATAATCCGTGTGCTGGATGGTTTCCTTCATATCCATGTCCCGGCCAGTCAGGATTTCTGCCACCCCGGGCCGGTCATAGCTGTGGCGGTTTAATATCTTGCTGGCATTTCCCTGCTTGTCGTTGTCCATTAGCAGTACCTTCTTTTTATGGACAGCCGCTAGGATATAGGCCATGTTCACACTGGAAAGGGTCTTGGCCACACCGCCCTTTAAATGAATCAGGGATAAAACTCTCATCTCGTTTCTCCTCTCTGTTTTTGCATAGAAAAAGGAAGCACCCGGCTCTCTGATCAGCTCCCTGTGCTTCCCTTTATTGGTAAATCAATTCCCTTTTTTCTTTCAGTTTTATTGGATTATCGGTGATTCCCTTCTTTTCCGGTATCTGTCAGTTTTAATGGTATTAGGATAATCTTCTGCTGGCTTTTACTCTCCCATACGCCTTAAGCAATAAGCTTCCACCAATGCAAGAAACTCTTTTGCTGTTGCAATCTGTTCCTCCGCTTCCTCTTTTGTAGCAAGATAGAAATCATCATAATCGCTGGCATGGCGGATTTCTTCTGCTTCTATGATTTTCCTTCCAAAAGCTTTCGGGAAAACTTCCGTCCGTATATAATCCTTATTGAAATTCGCCAACGTATCCTTATGCCGTTTATACGTTCTTCCGTCCAATGCATGCACCGCTGTTATTGCATGGAAAATTGCGTAATACGCCCGGTTATTTGCTGTCCGGTATTCTTTCTCTGACAAAAGGATATCAGCCACCCGTATATCATTCTTTGCCGTTTCTATACGGTAATATACCAAATCCCTGACGGTACCCTTATCCGGCTATTCCATACAGTTCCACCCCTTCCTTTTGCACATTGGTGTAAAACGGATACGCCCCCAGCCATTTTTTAAAATGTGCTTCACTTTTAGCTATTGGCCGGATATCCAGATCATATTTCTCATTAAAATCATAAGTAATCCCGGACAGCTGATGCCGGAAATCCTTAATCTCCCTGTCTGTCATATCCAAAAGAATCATAAGATCAATATCCGAATCCGGCCCAAAATCTCCTCTGGCATAGGAACCATACAGAATCACAGACTTTAAATACTCCCCGTAAACCTTGCTTACCTGCTCTACATATTCCTGGAGCAGGTCATCCATTGCTGCCGGCATTTTTCCATCACCTCTTTTTTCCGAATCATAAATGGATTCTGGTTTCTTTTTCAGGTTTATAAACCGATTCACTCAGCAGGCATCTCCTTTCTCCACCCGCACCATACAGCTTTTCTTCCAGCAGGCTATCCCATATCGGATAATCCGGGTCATCCCGTCCTCCTTAAGCCTCTCCTCATATCCGGTCTCCTCAATCTGCTTAAACGCCTCCTTGCAGCCTGCCTCTAAGTCCCCATTATCCGCATATTTCACCTCGATTACAAGCCCAATGCTCTCCTCCTCAATCTCCACCTGGATATCGCTGTACCCGTCTCCGGATTCAATGTTGGAATCCACGTCCCAGTCGCCCCGGTGGCTCAGGAGACCTAAAAGAATACCATGATAGAAGTTCTCTTTCTTTGCTTTCCTCACGCTGGTATCCCGGATGCTGATGGTTTTCTTTAGGTAAGCCGTAAACAGCCTCTCCACCGTCTCCCCATCCCCTCTGGCAAATGCCTGGCAGAACTCGTCCAGCATGGGGGCGTCCTTCCTTGCCTCCTCCTGGAACCACTCCATCACCTGCTCTTCAAAAATCTTCCGGATTTCCAGGTTCGGTATCACGAGGGAGAATACATCCTCTTCTCCTGCCTCCTTACAGGTCAGATAACCGGTGGTAAAAAGTACACTCCATAGATTGTCAATACTCTGGTACAGCTCCCGGTAGGTCAGCTCCTGATTTACCTTCTTCTTCACGCTTTCTCCGGCAAGCAGCCTCTCGATCTCCCTTTTGGTTCTCGGGGTGGCCATCCGCAAAAACTGACGGATAATATAGTTTCCGCTGGTGTTAATCCAGAACGCACGGGGGAATGCTTCCGGCTCGGAACGGAGCAGATTCAGATAATTGATTACATCCCACGGGCAATACACATCTATCTTCCCAAACCGGTATCCGTCATACCACTCCTTGATCTGCCCATATTTACCCGCCAGGCCATAGTAGTCCAGCATGTCTCTGACTTCCTGATCGGAAAAGCCAAAATGCTCCTCAAAACGGACATTGGTTATCGATAACACATTGAAATTATTAAGCCCCGTAAAGATGCTCTCCTTGGCAATCCGCAGGCACCCGGTCAGCACGGCAAACTGGAGGCTGTCATTGCTCTTTAACGCCTGCCCCAGCATGTTCCTCACCAAGCTGACCATCTCTTCATAATAGCCAAACTGCTGTGCCTTATCCAGCGGCACATCATATTCATCGATTAAAAGGATTGCCTTCTGGCCGTAATGCTTCCTGAGAAGCTGGGTCAAGGTTAAAAAGCTGTCCTTTATCACATCCTCTGACATGACAAATCCCGGTTCATCTCCCTTTCCCACCGTAATCAGTCTGGAAAACAATTCTTTTTCCTTATCCGTAAGCTTGTCACTTTCCATAAGAAAAGAATGCCTTAATGCCTCTTTCCCCACAATGGAGGCCAGCATCGCCCGCGCCCCCTTATAGTCCTTTGCTTCCACTCCTTTCAGGGTAACCGATACCACCGGAAATTTTCCCATATATTTCTCACAAAGCTCCTGCTCCCCTACAATCGCAAGCCCATCAAAAATCTTTGGATTGCAGCCATACGAAAAAAATGCCTTGAGCATGCTCATATTCAGGGATTTCCCAAACCTTCTTGGGCGGGTAAAAAGATTTACCTCCCCCCAGTTATTCAATAGCTCTGTAATCAATCCCGTTTTATCCACATAGTAAAATCCCTCTGTACGGAGTTTTTCAAAATTCTCAATCCCTATAGGCAGCTTCACTTTCCTATCCATCTCTCCTGCTCCTCTCTATATCTTTTCCAACGAGCTCCTGCCAGCCTGTCCCCTGATTTACTACCATCTTAGCATGAACAGCCTGCTATATCAAGTAAGCTTTTTTGACACATTCCTGCTCTCTCGCCATATGAACCACTTCTGTACCATGGTTCCTCCTTCCATACGAAAAGAACCCCGTGGTTTACCGCCACGGGGTGTCTGTCCTTCATAAGCCTTCATAAATCTCTTTTCTATTGGTACAAAATTGGTACAATGGTACAAATTTTTCTGCTTTCCACACATCAACTTTCCAGGTTTTATGCGGGTTTGCAGGCTTAATTACTTGTCGATGCTCTTCATTGTCGGGAAGAGCAACACATCCCGGATCGCCGGCGAGTTCGTAAGCAGCATCACCAGCCTGTCAATTCCATACCCAATCCCTCCAGTAGGCGGCATCCCAATCTCCAGGGCATTCATAAAATCTTCATCCGTGGTATTGGCCTCCTCATCCCCGGCGGCCAGGGCTGCCTCCTGGGCCCTAAACCGCTCCCGCTGATCAATGGGATCATTCAGTTCCGAATAGGCATTGCACATCTCCCTTGCATAGATAAACAATTCAAACCGCTCCACCAGTTCCGGCTTATCCGGCTTTCTCTTGGTCAGGGGAGATACCTCCACCGGATGATCCATAATAAAGGTAGGCTGAATCAAATGCTCCTCTACAAACTCCTCAAAGATCAGATTAATGATATCACCGCGGACATGACGGGTCTCATAGTGAACCCCCTTCTCGTCCGCCAGCTTCTTCGCTTCCTCTGTAGTCTTAATCTCCTCAAAATCAATCCCTGTGTACTTCTTAATGGCATCAATCATGGTCAGACGCTCAAAGGGCTTTCCAAGGTCAATCTCCACCTCAGCATAGGGAATAAGGGTGGTCCCGCAAACCTCCTGAGCCACATGACGGAACATATTCTCCGTCAGATCCATCATGCCGTAATAATCCGTGTAAGCCTGGTAAAGCTCCATCAGGGTAAACTCCGGATTATGTCTGGTATCCAGCCCCTCATTGCGGAACACACGGCCAATCTCGTAGACCCGCTCCATACCACCTACAATCAGCCTTTTCAGGTACAGCTCCAGGGAGATCCTCAGCTTCACGTCTTCATCCAATGCATTGTAATGAGTCTCAAAGGGTCTGGCTGCCGCTCCTCCGGCATTGCTCACCAGCATAGGGGTTTCCACCTCGAGAAAGCCCTGGGCATCCAGATAACGCCGGATACTGCTGATGATTCTGGAACGCATGACAAAGGTCTTCCTCACATCCTCATTCATGATCAGGTCTGTGTACCTCTGGCGGTAACGCATATCCGTATTGGTCAGGCCATGATACTTCTCCGGAAGAATCTGCAGACTCTTGGACAAGAGTGTCATGGACTTTGCGTGAATGGAGATCTCTCCCATCTTCGTGGTAAACACAATGCCTTCCACGCCGACGATATCACCGATATCCAGCTTCTTGAAGGCCTTATAGGCTTCCTCCCCCAGATCGTCCCGCGCCACATAGCACTGGATATTGCCTTTCAAATCCTGAACATTGCAGAAGGATGCCTTTCCCATCACACGCTTGGACATCATTCGTCCGGCAACAGACACCTCTTTTCCTTCCCACTGTTCATAGCATTCCTTCACATCCGTACTATGTACAGTTACGTCATATTTCGTGATCTGGAAGGGATCGCTGCCTGCCTTTTGAAGCTCCGCCAGCTTTTCCCGGCGAACCTTTAACAGTTGATTCAAATCCGGCTCCTGATTCTGCTTTTTCTGCTGCTCTCCCATGCTCTGCTCCTCTTTTCGTTGAATGATCGTAGCTGTTCAGCCGCAGGTAATCTTAAATGGTTCCTGCCTGTAGCTAACAGTTACAAGTTTCTTTATGACACTCTCTGAATCTCAAGCACCTTATACTGAATCGTTCCGGCCTGTGTTTCCACATCGACCACATCTCCTACGCTTTTGCCTAACAGAGCCTGGCCAACAGGCGATTCATTGCTTATCTTGTTCTGAAGACTGCTTGCCTCTGTCGAACCTACAATCCGAAACTCCATCTCTTCATCAAAATCAACATCGTAAACCTTGACCTTGCAGCCAATGCTGATCTTGTTAATATCTATCTCATCTTCATCGATCACTTCTGCATTCTTTAAGAGCTTTTCCAGTTCTTCGATCCTCAGCTCGATATCCCGCTGCTCATCCTTGGCCGCATCGTACTCCGCATTCTCGGACAAATCCCCCTGCTCTCTTGCTTCCTTAATCTTCTGTGCTACTTCCTGTCTGCGATGTACCTTCAGATCCTGAAGTTCATCCTCATATTGCTTCAGACCCGCATAAGTTAAAATGTTTTTCTTCTCCGCCATGCTGCTCATTTCCTTCCTTCTTTACTACTCTGCCCTGTACTGGTACATCGTTGCATTAATTCTCGAGTAATCAGCACTCTCTGTTTCCGCCCTCTGCACGCCTGCAAAGCTAGACGTAGGCACCGCTACGCCGTCGCTTTGCAGACGCACAGATGACGAAAATATCAAGCACTGATTACTTCAAGATTAATGCAACGATGTACTAGCTCGTTGCATTCCATGTATTATATCCTAAAGACCTATGGTTGTCAAGAATGGAGGTGTTCAAATTCAGCGTTTCCCTTCATCTGTATTACTGTCCGCAAATAGGGTCATTTCGTTTAGCTCAAGGAATACGTTGCCTTGGAAAAACTTAACTAAATGATATGAGGATTGCGGGAGCACAAAGTGCGGAGCAATCCGGTATCAGAGGGGTCAAAAGACCTTTTGACCCCAACATCATAATATTGGTTCACAGAAACTGCGCCAGCAGCTCCTCCAGATCTGCCAGGCTCTCGATCGTATTACACATTCTGCGGACAGTCGCAGAATGAGGAAGCCCTGCCGTATACCAGGCAATATGCTTACGCATCTCCTTCATTCCCAGAAGTTCTCCCTTCCACTCCGTCTGCATCCGGGCATGCCGCAGGATCATTCGGCTGATCTCCCTGCGGTCCGGGCCCGGAAGCATCTCACCGGTTAACAGATAATGCTGGATTCCCGCAAAAAGCCAGGGATTTCCCTGTGCCCCCCTGGCCAGCATCAGCCCGTCACAGCCTGTCTCCTTAAGCATCTGCACGGCATGCTCTGGCGTAAAAATGTCGCCATTGCCGATGACCGGAATCCGCACTGCCTCCTTTACCTGACGGATGATATCCCAGTCTGCCTTTCCGGAATAGAACTGCTGCCGGGTTCTTCCATGCACCGCTACTGCCGCTACGCCGCAATATTCCGCGATTCTGGCAATCTCCACCGCATTTACCTGATCTTCGTCAAAGCCCTTGCGGATCTTCACTGTCACCGGCTTTTTTACCTTTCGCACCAGGGCTGACAAGATCTGCTCCGCCAGCCCCGGATTCTTCATCAGTGCTGATCCCTCTCCATTGTTGACCACCTTGGGAACCGGGCAGCCCATATTAAAATCAATGATGTCATAAGGTCCCTCTGATATCTGCGCGGCCATCTCACTGACAATCTCCGGATCCGAACCAAACAGCTGTACTGCAATCGGCCGTTCTGCCGGATCCACCTCAAGCAGTTTTTGTGTATTCCGGTTATGGTAAAGGATTGCCTTGGCGCTGACCATCTCGGTATACAAAAGCCCGCAGCCCTGTTCCCGGCACAGCTTTCGAAACGGCTGATCCGTCACCCCTGCCATTGGCGCCAGTATCAGATTATTCTCCAGTTCCACATTTCCTATTCGCAACCTCATCTCCATATCCTCTCATCCACAGTACGGTTAACCTTCCTTTCCCGTCTTCCCTTGCTCGTTTCTCACAGGTCAACCATCCTTTCCGGTCTTCCCTTCCTCGTTCCTCACAGGCCAACCGTCATTTTCCGGTCCTCCCTTCCTCGTTCCTCACAGGCCAGCCATCATTTTCCGGTCCTCCCTTCCCTGTTCCTCACAGACCAGACAATATTTTCGCAGCAGTTCAGATCGCCCACATAATTGGCTTCACCTTCCACATGTCTTTTCCCGCTTCTTGCGCTTCGCTCTTCCTGCTGTCCTTATTCTTCCGTACTATCCTCTGCTCCCTGGCCCAGAAACCACATCCGGTAATACAGCTCCAGCCCGTTAAGCAGCTCCTTTCGCTCCTCCCGGTACTGCTTAATCTTTAAATCAGCTCCGATCTCATCATAATATCCGTCATATTCGGATGTCGTATGCTTGAACTCCAGTCCCCCGTCCTCACCGAATTCCATGGTCAGTATCCCGCCGCATTCCTCGGTAAACCACACACACATAATCTGCAGCTCTTTCTGCACTGCCTCCGGCAGGCTGGAGAATTCTTCATTAAAATAATATTTCCGATTATATCCATTAGAACCGCAAAGTACCATCTCATTCTTCCTTTCCTTGAACAAGCCAAATACCCGGCAGTCCTTGTATCCTGGCTGCCGGGTATCTGATCACTCCCGTTCCTTCCCTATATCTCAAAACATTCTTTTTGCCTTACCGAACCAGCAGCTTGCAGATCTCGTACTGATCCTCCGGAATATCCTTCTTCATCTGAAGTGCTTCCTGAATATCAAAATCCACATATTCACCATGCTTGTAAGCCACTACACGGTTGCTCTTGCCTTCTGCCAGCAGCATCGCCGCCTTGGCTCCCATGATGGATGCGTATACCCGGTCCTTACAAGTCGGGGTTCCTCCCCGCTGCATGTGGCCCAGAATCGTGGCCCGCGTCTCCACACCAGTCGCCGCCTCGATCCGTCTGGCCATAGAGGTCGAATGCCCGATTCCCTCGGCATTAATGATAATGTTATGCTTCTTGCCCTGCTTGCGGTTGGCAATGATGCGGTTGATCAGAACCTGCTCGTTGCCATCATAGCGCTCCGGCAGCAGCACATCCTCAGCACCGTTGGCAAAGCCGCACCACAATGCGATATAGCCGGCATTCCGTCCCATAACCTCAATAATGCTGCATCGCTCGTGAGAGGTGGAGGTATCCCGCACCCGGTCGATGGCTTCCATCGCCGTGTTCACCGCCGTGTCAAATCCGATCGTATAATCCGTACACGCCACATCCAGGTCAATGGTTCCCGGCACACCGATCGTATTAATCCCCAGCGCCGCCAGCCTGCCTGCGCCCCGGAAGGAACCGTCACCGCCGATTACCACGATCCCGTCGATCCCATGCTTGTGGCAAATCTCCGCGCCATGCTCCTGTCCCTCTGCTGTCATGAACTCCATGCATCGCGCCGTATAGAGGATCGTGCCGCCATGATAAATGATGTTTGATACACTGGAACTCTTCAAGTCAACAATCTCCTCCTGCAAAAGTCCCGCATACCCACGCATGATTCCCTTGACATTCAATCCCAGATTCAAGGCAGTCCGGACTACCGCACGGATAGCGGCATTCATACCCGGTGCATCTCCGCCGCTTGTGAGAACGCCTATTGTCTTAACCTGTTTTGCCATAACCTACTCCTCCTCGCATAATAAGTATCGGCACGCGGCCGGACGCTGCCTGTCCGCCCCAAACACTGCCTGCTTGCATTGTTTTTATTTTAAATCATTTCTCGTATCTTTTCAATCCCTTTTCCACAAGTTTGACATTATTTTCACCAAGCAACGGGTACAGACGCTCTCTCATTGGTTTATTTGCACATACTCTCCAGTTTGCCGGCATGGTTTTTTTCGCATGCTCCTTTTTTAAGTAAATCACAACCGTATCCTGACCCTCTTCCGTCCTCAGAATATCCAAAACCTGCTGCCACTTTTCGTCATATTCCGCCTTATCCGAAAACTGCAGCCACAGCTCCTTAGGAAGTGAATCAAAGGGAATCACCCGTTCCAGGATCAGCTTCCCGGCCGTATCGTCCCCGATGGAAGCCCTGCCCCGGATAAACACCTTGGAGTCCTCAATCAGCTCATTGCGTCCCCGCTCATAATCCCTGGGGAAAACTAAAACCTCTACGGAGCCCACCAGATCCTCAACCGTCACAAATGCCATCATTTTCCCGGTCTTGGTTGTCTTCACCACCTTGCCGGTGATCATTCCGCCCACCGTCACCTGCACGCCATCTGCCAGCACTGCTCTGCCGGTCTCCTCATCCACGGCAAAATCCGTGGTGCGGGCCGTAATATTATTCTTCCAGAGATCCATATATTCATCCAGAGGATGTCCGCTGACATATACGCCCAGAATATCCTTCTCAAATGCCAGCAGATCCTCCTTGGGAAATTCCTCCACCTTTGGCATCGTAATCTGATATTGCTGCTTTTCCTCCTCCCCGGCAAAATCAAACAGGCTCATCTGCCCTGTCAGGGAATTCTTTCTTTCCTTATTCTTCTGCTCCAGAAGTTCTGGCGCAATCATCGTCTTCTGCCGCCGGTTGCCGGGCAGGGTATCCAAAGCTCCTGACTTAATAAAATTCTCCATTGTCCGCTTATTGATCTCCTTGCCGCCCATACGCTCCACAAAATCATCCAGAGAGACATAAGGGCCGCCGCGTTCCCGCTCCTCAATAATCGAATCCACCACCGTGCGTCCGACACTTTTGATCGCGGACAGGCCGTAACGGATCCCGTCTCCGGCCACAGAGAAACCGCTCTGTCCCTCGTTAATGTCCGGAGGCTGTATCTCGATTCCCATCTGGCGGCAGGTCAGGATATACTCTGCCACCTTTGTATTGTTATCCATCACTGAAGTCATGAGCGCTGCCATAAATTCCTTCGGATAATAGTATTTCA
The DNA here is from genome assembly GCA_910575255.1 of Lachnospiraceae bacterium. Taxonomy (GTDB): domain Bacteria; phylum Bacillota; class Clostridia; order Lachnospirales; family Lachnospiraceae; genus Brotaphodocola. The sequence continues at coordinate 15,125 of CAJTEM010000007.1, forward strand.
GGTACGCCGTCTGCACTGCCACCACCGCATAGCATGCCGCATGCGACTTATTAAAAGCATATTTGGCAAAATCTATCATCTCATCATAGATATGATTGGCTGTCTTCTCATCAATTCCGTTGGCAATGCAGCCCATAACTCCCTCCTCGGGGTTGCCGTAGACAAAATTCTGCCTTTCCTTTTCCATCACCTCTGTCTTTTTCTTTGACATGGCGCGGCGCACCAGATCACTCCGGCCCATGGTATATCCTGCCAGATCCCGCACGATCTGCATCACCTGTTCCTGATAGACGATGCATCCGTAGGTCGGACTCAGAATCGGCTCCAGCTGCGGGCAATCATACGTCGTCTGGGCACGGCCATTCTTTCCTTTCAGATAGCGGGGGATGAAATCCATGGGACCCGGGCGGTACAAAGCCACGCCGGCAATAATATCCTCCAGGTTCTCCGGCCTCAGCTCCTTCATGAAGCTTTTCATGCCTGAGCTTTCCAGCTGGAAGATCCCGTCGCATTTCCCGGTCCCGATCGACGCCAGCACAGCCTTGTCATTATAATCAATCTTTCCCATATCCAGACGGATTTTGTAGTTCTTCTCGATCTGTTTTACTGCATTCTGGATAACTGTCAGGGTCCTTAAGCCCAGAAAATCCATTTTCAGAAGCCCCAGCTCCTCCAGGGTCGTCATCGTAAACTGCGTGGTAATGGTTCCGTCCTGCGCCCTTGAAAGCGGCACGAACTCATCCATGGCCCGCTGACCGATCACTACCCCGGCGGCGTGCATGGAGGTGTGGCGCGGCAATCCTTCCAGACGCTTCGCCATATCGATCAGGTATTTGACCTCATCATCCTGCTGATAGGCTTCCCTCAGATCCGGACTCTGCCGCAGCGCCTTATCCAGTGTCATTCCCAGATCCGTGGGAATCATCTTGGCGATCGCATCGCAGCGGGCATAAGGCATATCCAGCACCCGCCCCACATCCCGCACGACACCCCTGGCCGCCAGCGTACCGAAGGTAACGATCTGTACCACCTGATCCTTGCCGTACTTCTCCACCACATAGTCGATCACCTCCTGCCTCCGTTCAAAGCAGAAGTCAATATCAATATCCGGCATGGAAACCCGTTCCGGATTCAGGAACCGCTCAAACAGCAGATTGTAGCGGATCGGATCAATATCCGTGATCTCCAGACAGTAAGCCACGATGCTCCCTGCCGCCGAACCACGGCCCGGCCCGACCATAATATCATGCGATCTTGCAAAATGGATGAAATCCCAGACAATCAGGAAATAATCCACATACCCCATGTCCCGGATCACTCCCAGTTCATAGCTCAGGCGCTCTCTCAGCCTGCCGTCATCCTCCGGATAACGCTTCGCCATGCCGTCCGAACAAAGCTGATTCAGATAGCTCCAGGAATCGTAGCCATCCGGCACCTCATAATGCGGCAGCTTGGTAACCCCGAACTCAATCTCGACCTGACAGCGCTCGGCAATCCTGTGGGTGTTGTCAATAGCCTCCTGCGCATAGGGAAACAGCTCCCTCATCTCCTGCTCGGACTTGCAGTAATACTGCCCGCCCTCATAGCGCATCCGGTTTTCATCCGACACCTTCTTGCCCGTCTGGATGCATAGCAGGATATCATGGGCCGCTGCATCCTTTTCAAAGGTATAGTGAATATCATTGGTAGCCACCAGATCGATCCCAAGCTCCCGGCTCATCCGCAGCAGCCCCTGGTCTACGGTCCGCTGCGTGGGAATCCCGTGATCCTGCAGCTCCAGAAAGAAATTCCCCTTTCCGAATATCTCCTCGTAATGCAGGGCCGACCGCTTCGCTTCCTCATACATGCCCCGCGCCAGATAACGCTGCACCTCCCCGGCCAGGCAGGCGCTGAGGGCAATGATCCCCTCATGGTAAGCCGTCAGAATCTCATAATCCACCCGCGGCTTATAATAAAAGCCGTCAATAAAACCCTTGGAAACAATCTTCATCAGATTCTGATAGCCCTGATTGTTCTCTGCCAGCAGCACCAGATGGTAATAGCGATCCTCGCCGCTCCCCGTCTCCCGGTCAAAGCGAGATCCGGGCGCCACATAGACCTCACAGCCGATGATCGGCTTAATTCCCACCTCTCTGGCAGCCCGGTAGAAATCAATCACACCATACATGACACCGTGATCCGTGACTGCCATACTGTCCATCCCCAGATCCTTTGCACATTGTACCAGCTCTTTGATTTTACAGGAACCGTCCAGAAGACTATATTCCGTATGAACATGCAGATGTGTAAATGCCACGGCTACTTCTACTCCTCTCCATTTGTCTCTTCCTGTGTCCCGGCATCTGTCGGCTCCTCCGGCTTCGGCCCCAGACTGATGACGACATTCATTTTCGTTCCCTTTTTCACCTGTCTTCCTGCCTTGGGCTTCTGTTCCATCACATGGCCGGCAGGAATCTCATCACTGTACTCCCTGGTAACACTGCCCATGGTAAGCTCCATATCTGCCACCTGCTCTGCCACGGAATCCTCCGGATCCCAGACCATGTCCCAGACCTCCACATGGTCCTCTGCCATCGCCTGGCTCTCTGCCGCAATTACTGCTGCCCGGCTTGCCTCCTCGGCCGCCTGGCGGGAAGCTTCCTCTGCTGCCTGACGGGAGGCTGCTTCCGCCGCCTGGCGGGAGGCTGCTTCCGCCGCCTGACGAGAGGCCTCTTCTGCTGCCTGACGAGAGGCCTCTTCTGCCGCCTGACGAGAGGCCTCTTCTGCTGCCTGACGCGCCTCCTCTTCCCGGCGCCGCGCTTCGGCTGCCTGACGGGATGCTTCTGCCGCATCTGCTCCGGATGTCTGCGCAGGTTCCGTTCCCTGCCTGCGGGCCGGATCCTTACCCTTGCTGATTACCAGATTCACCCGGTCTCCCCGCTTTACCTCCGTATCCGGGGCAATGCTCTGAGAGATTACCTTTCCCTCAGGAACCGTATCGTGATATTCCTCAGATATCCTTCCGACCGCAAGTCCCAGCTTCCCGATCTCGGACCTTGCCTCTGCCTCTGTCATCAACCCGACATTCTTCATATAAATACGGTCCGCTCCCTTGCTGATCCGTATGGTCACATAGCTTCCGGAATTGACGGATGCTCCCGCCTGCGGATCCTGCGCAAGGATCGTACCGGCCGGCGAATCGTCCGCCACCTCCGCCCAGCTGACAAGCAGCCCGAGCTTTTCCAGCTCCTCCTGCGCCCTCTCGCGTGTCAGACCGCTCACATCCGGCATGGATACCACCTTTCCCGCATCTCCTGTCTGCCCTTCCTCGTTAACACAGACGGTCAGTACAATCTCCTGGCTCAGAGGCAGATTCTCCCCCGCCTCCACGCTCATGTCCAGTACCGACAGATAGACACCGGGATCTTTACTCTCCTGAATTGTAATGTTCTCAAAGCCACGCTCCAAAAGCAGTGCTTTTGCTTCCTCCTGCTGCAATCCCTTTACTGCGGGAACCACAGCCTTTTCCTCCCCCTTGCTGATCCAGACCACTACCGTTGTCTGTTTCTCCACCACGGTATTCTGCGCAATCTCCTGTGCGGAGATCCGGTTTAAGGGCACCTCGGAAGAATAGACCATCTTGTCACGTGACATCTGCAGCTCCCTGTCGATGAGAAGCTTCTCCGCATCCTCCGCATCCTGATTCACCACATTGGGCACACGGACCATATTCTCTTCCAGACTGGTCTTCCTCGTATTGACATGGAGCCGGATCACACCTGTAGCCAGGAGCACTGCCGCCAGCGTCAGAATTCCGGCGCCGGCGCCGGCCACTGCCCAGAACCAGCGCGGCACCACCCGCTTCGGATCCGGATCTTTTGTCACGTCCCGCGCCTTGACCTCTGCCGCAATCAGCTCACTGGTGAAACTCTCCATCGTCAGGGTCCGATCCTCGATCCGGACATTCATGGCATTCATCAGCGCCGTCTCCACGGGCTTGGAAATGCGGATTCCCCGTTTGGAAGGTTTCTTCACCTCATCTTTAACCTTCCGCTCCAGGGCATCCTCCGGAGTCACTCCGGTAAGCATCTTATAAAAAGTAGCAGCCAGAGCATAGACATCCGTCCAGGTGCCCTGGTCTCCCCGGCTTCGGTATTGCTCCTCCGGGGCATAGCCTTGTTTCAGCATCACGGAGATACTTTTGCTGTAGGTATTCGATGCAAAATGTGCTGCCCCGAAATCCAGAAGCTTCACTCTCAGGGCATCCGGTTCATCCGGATTCAGCACATAGATATTATCCGGCGCGATATCCCGGTGCAGAAGACCGCTTTTATGCACAGCATCCATCGCTGTCGCCAGCTGAAGGATCACAGGGATCGCCTGGCTCTCCGCCATGGTTCCCTTTTCCTTCAGATATGTTTTCAGGCTGATGCCATCCAGATACTCCATCACAATATAGGCTGTCCGGTTACACTCAAAGCAATCGTAGACATGGACGATTCCCGGAACAGAGGAAAACTGTGCCAGATGCCTGGCTTCATCAATGGTCTTCCTGACACCGTCCCGAAACTGTGTTTCCTGCTCGCCCCCGTATATAGTCAGCGCCTCCTGTCCCGGCATCCGGGTCGCCAGATCGCTGGGCAGATATTCCTTGATCGCCACCCGCCGCTTAATCAGGTAATCCCAGCCAATGTAGGTGACTCCAAAGCCGCCCGCGCCGAGCACCCTGCCCACAATATAACGCTTGTTCAGGATATATCCCGGCGACAGATAGTAGGCCTGGCTCGCCTTTGCATCCGCCGGATACCCGCAATGCGGGCAAATATCATAACGGTCGTCATACTCCTGCATACAGCCCATGCATAATCGTTTCATCTCAATTCCCGTACTCCATCCTCAGATCCTCCAGCTGATCGATGACCGGCCGGAACTCCTCATTATTATTCACATATACTTCCATAATATTTCTGTTCAGAGACAGTCCATTGCCATTCTGAACATTGAAAATATCCTGCGCCCGCTCTCCCAGCAGATAGAACACCATATGATCTGCCGCTGTACGCTCGTCCTTTGTAAGAGAATCCCGAATACTCCATAAATGAGTAAAACGTCCCCTCACCTTTCCTTCCTTCTGCAGCTTCTCCAGCACCACCATCCGATAGATGCCGCCCAGACCGGCCTGAATCATCTCATAGTCATCCGTAGTTCCCAGATAGTACGCCTTTTCCCGCCTCAGAAACGGCTCATAGCCCTGGCCGCCGGCATCCTCTGCAAATGCCTCGTCATCCTCCCTGGCCTGGAAAGCCTGACAATACATTTCCCGATCCTCAGAACCGACACAATAGCTGGGATGGCCGTCTAAGGTCAGCCTTTCCAGGCTGGTAATTCCGGACAGATCTCCCGGATCCGGGATCAGATAAGTATTGACATACAAAACCGGCGCACAAAAGGATACCGGTATCTGCTTCTTCTCCTTTCCGAAGCAGTCCGAAAACTCTTTGTCGCCTATAAAATAAAAATCCTTCTTATCCAGGGCATCAAAGGTATCCTCCAGGCTTCCCAGACTCTCCCAGACCTCGGAATCCCGCCGGGTGATTCCTGTGGTCTCCAACACATCCGGCAGCTTGTTCTTCTCCGCCTGCTCCTTCAGATACCCGCCATACTGCCCCGGACTCCGGAACCTTTCCTGTCGGATCTCTACCCCTTGAAAGCTCTCCCCATACTCCTGAAGCATTCCCTCAAGCATCTCCTCTGAGGTCTGACGCGGCTGCAGCTGCTCCTCCCCGGCCTTACCGGACTTTTGTGCCTTGCGGATATCCTCCTGCTTCTCACGGTTGATATCCGGCATCTGCACGGAAATGTCCGCCTCCACATGATACAGCATTTCCTGGCGGTAGGAATAGATCCGGCTGCACACCAGCCCGATACCGCCGATGAGCACACAGGCTCCGACAGCCGCCCCAATCCGGATCATCCGGTACCGCAGCCGCTTCTGACTGACCGTAAGCACCCTTGCCTGCTGATTCAATGCCTCCAGAAACTGATCCGCATTCCGAAACCGCAGTTCCGGATTCAATGCCAAGGCCCGCATAATCGTATCATTCAGATACCGGGGAAGATCCGGAATCAGCTCCGACGGACCAGCCAGCTCATCCTTGATCATCCGATTCAGAGATTCATCCGGCTTCACTCCGGTAATCGCCAGATACAGCATTGCCCCAACCGCATAGAAATCCGTCCATGGTCCCTGCCTGCTCTTCTTCTCATACTGCTCCGGCGGCGCAAAGCCCGGCTTTAAAATGATAGACAGGGTCTTTTCCTCCTCCCCGTCCGACAGCCTTGCCGCTCCGAAATCAATGACCTTTACCACAAAATGCTCCAGCTGAGAATCCAAAGGCAAAATATAGATATTATCCGGACTGATATCCCGGTGGACGATCTTTTTCTTATGAATCTCCTTCAGGGCCTTCAGCACAGGATTGACGATCTCCACTGCTTTCTGCCAGGGGATCACGCCGTCATACAAGGAAAGATATTGCTTAAAAGACAAGCCGTCCAGAAACTCCATGACAATATAGGCCGTATGGTTTTCCTCGAAAAAGTCATAGACATCCACGATATTGGGATGGGCATTGAACCTGGCCATGTTCTCTGCCTCTGCCAGGAAACGCACCCGCCCTTTCTGGAACTCTCCTGTCGCCTCCTCGGAAAATACGATCACCTCCGGATTCCCGGGGACACGGTTCACCACCCCGTTCGGGAAATACTCCTTGACCGCTACCTGCTTATCCAGCGCCTGATCCCAGGCACGATAGGTGATACCGAAACCGCCGATCCCCACTGTGGCGCCAACCACATACCGCTCATGGAGAACCGTCCCCGGGTACAGATGAAACGCTTCCTTTGGCTGTGCGCTGTGGACATATCCGCAATGCGGACAGACCTCATATTCCTCTGCATAAGTATTCATGCAATTGAAACAACGCTTCATTCTTTCTCTCTCCGTTTTTTCATTACGGTCTCATCCACCTTCAGCGACCATTTCCCCATGGCGAATGCCAGCAGATCCTCGGTACCATCTACTACGGACTCTCCCCCGTTCCACTCAATAAAGGGAGTCCCATGCCGCATATACAGAGCCTCTTTATCCGTATTGCTGCGGATATCCTCGGTAACCTGGATCACCCGCGATACTGCACACGTCGGCTGCGTCAGCAGCGCCCCGATCAGTGACCAGCGGTAATGTACGACCGGATGCGCCACTCTGGCAATCAAATCCTTGTTTCTCTCGATATATTCTCCCGAATACCCGGGACCGTCAAAGCTGACCGCCTGATAAATCCGCCCCCTCATATCATCCGGAGCCGCAATTGCCGCATGCTCCGCCAGATTCCCTCCCAGAGAATGGCCGGTCACGGCATAATAGGGGTAGGAATATTTCTGATTGATCTCCGCCATATAATCCGCGGCATTCTTCTGCTGAACCGTATCCCGTGCCATCAGAAGCCCGAAATCTGCATTGATCCAGTCCTTCAGCACCTGATTATAATCCTTGGACTCCGAACCGCGGAAAGCAATAATCGCATGCCCGGAATCCGTCTCCAGCAGCACCGCGTAAAATCCGGTTTCCTCGTTGGTATTTTTCACATCCAGGATCTTCCAGTCCCCATACCGGGAACCGCTGCCCGCAATCGATTCGCAAAGCTCCAGATCCTTTGCTGCCATAATCCTCTTCAGCCCTTCCTCCGCCAGATTCACCTTGCTCTCCAGCTCGCGAAACTCTGTCCCGTCATTCAAAAGCTCACGGACCGTGGCACTGCCTCCCCGCTCTGCAAGCTGCTCCTTCGTAAAATCATAGTAGGCAATCTGCGTTGCCACCATCAGATCCCGATCCGTGTACGCATTCTCCTCCGCACGAACCTTGGCGGGAAACATCCCCAGCCAGAAAACCGTCAGCAGCAAAATTCCAAATCTTGTCTTGTGATCTCTGTTTTTCATTACACAACTCCTGTCCTGTTTTTGTTCCGGTTAATGCAACGATGTACTAGTATAACCCATTTTAAATACCTTTCTGTTTCGGCAAGGATACTTTTCCGAGAGTGCAGAGGGAAAAGCGGAGGCGTAGTGGGGCTACGTTGAGCATTTTCCCTCTGTGCTATCGGGAAAGCAGACTGGCGAAACGGAAGGTTATTTAAAACGGGTTATACTAGCAACATGACCAAATGCCTGTGCCGGCATAACATCTGCCTGTTCCTTACGGAAGTCAAATACCCCGCTGCTTGCAACGGGGCATCAAATTTGCAGCGCAGCAAGCTGCGGGGTATTTGGTCTACGCTCCGCTTCGGTCGGTGCTGATCTTGCGCCACTGGCTCATCGCTCGCGGAAATAAATTTCTACCGGCCATCATTCGATCGGTATCAGATCAGATTCACGCCGGTAAAAAAGAAAACTCCATTTTTGATTAACCACTGCACAACCATGATTCCTGTCAGAATCCATAGATGAACCGGCCGGATTCGCAGCCCCCGGATCCTTCCCCTGGTCAGAACCTCCAGGGTATTGGACGGAAGAAACACGCATAAAAACAGCATCGCCACGTCCACAGCCGGATGATAATAAAAGCTCCGGATCCAATGCCCCTGAAAAAACAGACGCAGGGCTCTGGTCCCCCCACAGCCCATGCAATAATATCCTGTCCGCTGATACAGCCTGCAGGGAGGAAACAAAATTGCCGGATCCACCCGAAGCCATCGCAGGATCAGATATCCGGCAATCGAATATCCGATCACTGCCATACCTATGTAATAAATACTTCTGGAAAAGCTGTCGTCCTGCATTTATGATCTCAGCTCCAGACGGAACACCTCGTCTCCGTTACCCAGACGCAGAGTGGTCCCTGCCGGAACGCTCACAGAAGTTTCCTTAGGCAGCTGCCCCTGATTCAGATCATGGGTTCCATAGGTGGAATAATCCACAACAATAAATTTGCCATCCACGTATTCCACGGTCATATGCAGGCGGGAAACCTGAGGCGAGCTTAAGATCACATTGCACCGGGTTGCATCCCTTCCCACAATAAGCTTCTGCCCCGGCTCAATCGGGATACTCGCCCCCGCATACTCGCCCTGAACACCTACCAGGGTCGGTCTGCCGAAAGCCTGAGCAGATCCGCCGTAAACCGGATTCGAACCGCCGTAGATATCTGCGGTAGGAGCATCATCATCTACCATGCCGTTCTGAGGCAGAAGGTTCTGGTTCTGAGGCTGGTAGACTACGTGGTCGCTGCTGCCGATGTAATTGCTATTGTAACCATTGCCAGAACCGCTGCCGCCGTTCTGCGCCGCATCTCTGGGGATTCCCAGACGCTCTTCGCGGATTGCCAGGTATAATTCCGTAAAAGCAGCATCCAGATAGGGCGAGATAAAGAAAAAGGCCAGCCCAAAAGTAACCATTCCCAACAGAGACCATCCGATCAGGGATAACTGAAATACAAAGATTCTCCACTTGTTGCCTGTTGTCATCTGCTTGCTCAGGCTGAAAATCTCATCCTGCGTTTTTTCCGGATAATCCGCGATCAGATAAGGAATTGCCCAATATTCATAAGATTTGATAATTCCCGGAATACAGAACAGCAGAGACCATAAAAACTGGAATATATTCCGGAAAGTCAAGATCTTAGCCGAATTGCCGTAGTGCCCTGTCGAAAAACCGGAAAACACCATGGAAATCGGACCGGATTCTCCATTCCGGATGCTGTGGAGGAAATATTTGATGCCTCCTACACCGATAATATTCGTATAAAAACCGGTTACAATCATGCTTATAAAAGGCGATATAGGCGAAAGACAGGGACATACAAAAACAACGCCGATTGCCAATGCACACGGAATCACCGAGAGCCCTGACATAAATCCCACAATAAAGTCCAATGCCACCGCTTTCCAGTAATAATTCTTCAGCCCTCCCCAGGCCCGCTTCTTAACCTCTGTGATTGTCCACATAAACCATTCCTCGCTTCTTCTTTTTTGGATCCGCACAGGTATCTGTCCGAATCCTTGATGTCAGTTCTATGTTACTGGTATTTCAAACAGACGTCAAGTATAAATATAACAAAAATTTGACAAATTTTGAATTCTTTGCATCGTTTCTTCTATGATTTCCCGTTTTTGAGATTTTGCTTTTCTTTGATCCTGCTGTTGAATAATTCCTCCAACGCCTTGCTGCTCACCTGATATCCGCCATCCATATAAAGGCTGCCATCCTCCAATTGAACGAAACTGATCAATGCGTTCCCATCCTTGTCATAAAAGTTCATGATATACTTCGCTTTTTCCGGTTCATATGTTATCTCGGAATATTCCATCTCTTTTGATTCCAATATCCCCCTCAATTGCTGAATATCCTCCTGGGAAAAATCAAAATCGATTCCTTCGATATAGGAATTTTCCGTAATTTCATAGCAATTCCCCTCTTCCATGGCATCGGCGGCCTTTTCCCATACAGAGGTCGGAGCCTTACTTTCTTTTTCCTCTTCCTTCTGAATCTCTGCCACGCTTTCATTTTCTTTTGCCTCTGCCTGCTGACAGGCACAAAGCTGCAAATCAAGAATAGTAATGACAGCCAGACAGAAAATGATTTTCAACTTTATCATGAATTCTCCTTACCCTATATTCAGGATTACTACTGTTTTTGTTCCCAGACAGCGAGACAATACCGGCTCCAGCTGTTCCTTTAGCGAATATAAAATCCGTATCCTCTTTTTATCCTTTTCTGCATCCGCCAGCATTCCATGTTCGTCATATTCTCCTGAGCTTCCTATTCCTATTGCGATTGCTTCTCCGGGCACATTTCCCTCTCCATACACGGAAGAAAACAGCTCCACCAGACCTTCTCCGCTTTCCGGCTTTACGGCTGCCACCTTTTTATAAGTAATTTCTACCACCTTTCCTGCCTCCTTCAGCGCAGCCTCACTGTCTTTTTGCTCCAGGCAGCGGATCAGGCAGCGAATCTCCTCCTCCGAAAGACGCTCAATATGAAGGAAGCTTCGCAGATAAAAATACGGAAGCTCCATGGTATCGTATTTCTGATAAAAATCCTTGTCGTCTTCTTCTGTAGGCGGAATTTCCTGTTCTGCCATCCGGCCGGCCAACCGGTCCAGTCCGCTTTTTGCAATTACATAATATCCAAACAGACAATGATACAGCTGCCAGATCTTTTGATATTGAGCAGTAATCTTTCCATCCTGGAACAGTAAAGAAGAGGATCTCTGTTCTATTATATTCAAATCTTCCAGTTCAGAAGCTGTAGGAAGCGCCATATTTTCCATTTGATTCCAGAATTTATCTATCATTTCCTGTCCTTCCTTTCTCTTTTCCCCATTAAAACCAGCTTATTAAGGATCATCACTCATATTGGTAATATGCATAGGAAAGACTTGTTTTGGCGCCATCCTGTCCTGTGTTTTTATTCGGATCGATATAATAGGTTTCTCCCCAGGAAGAAACGATATACCTGCCATCCTCCGTAACCCCGGTAATGGTCATCGCATGTCCATGGATATATTGGGCTGTTGAACCGTCTTCATTTTCCAGATTCCCGTCATGAAAAGAAACAATGACATATCCGTCCTCTGACAATTTTTCAAAATTATCCGGTGTGACCTTCTTATTGTTTGTAATCGATACATCCACATTCTTATCTGACAGATATAGCTCTGTTCTGTACTTTCTGGAATCGGCATTCGTTCCGTTTCCTTTTACTGCACTTTCATCTTCCGAAGATTTGATCACATCTCCTCCCCACCAGGCCTTCTTATGGTTATCCGTAGCTGCATAATAATCCACCAACAGTCGGTCATAATTCAGATCTCCATTGTGATACATCGGGAAACCAAAGTTTTTTTCAAATTCCTTTTCACGTCCTTCATAAGCGGCAAATATTGTGTTGATCACCGCTGTATACCCGCAGCCCTCGCTGTTCAGTTTTTTCAGGTAATCTGCCGCTTCCTTATCCGACATGTTGGGGTAATATTTCCGGATCGTATCATACAGTTCCTGTTTTCGCTCTCCCTGCTGTTTCCGGGGGCTCCCCTGGTCCCCGCCATAGCTTCCATCGTCATCAAATACGATCGAATCAACCTCATAATTCCCGCCGGAGGAATGGTTCCACCCAAACAGATCACCCAGCCAGTCTATCACATCTTTCACAATTTTGCGAAATGTCTCGATAATAGCAGCGGCAATCGCCTTCGCCTCTGCGGCCGTAGTATTTCCCCTTCCCACATTTTTGTTTTCTGCATTCCGGTAAAGCCTCACTATCTGATTCATTTTCTGCCCCATGGTCCGGACACGCCTTTCTTCCTCTTCCATTTCCCGGGACAGGGTTCTCAGCTTTGACCGAACACCGTCGAAAGAATTCATTCTCCGCAGGTTGTTCATAACAGAATCCAGATCATCCTTTTCCCTTCCGATTCCTACGGCAATTTTTTCCATTTCATATGCGCCCGCTGTACTTCTTGCCAGATTAATCCGAAATTGTTCCATACCCGACTCCTCCGTGTATCCGCTTCTTAATTTCGTCTGCTACGCCGTATTATATCCTTCCTGTAATTTTCAAATATAGGATAACCGCAGATAAAATCACCCCCAGAGCACCTCCGATTACCAGTTCCCTCAGCCTGTCCTGAAACACTCTGGTTACCACCACAATCTCATTGGTTCTTTCATCCTTTTGATACCGTACTTCAACCGAATCCCCTGTCTTTAACCCCTTTTCCTTTGTCTGGATAACGCCTCTGTGTTTTCTTCCCTCCGCCTCAAATTCCACCTCGTACTGGTAATATCTCCGTCTCTTTACGCCAGCGGGGCCGCTTCCATAAGCAGCAATGGTATAATCCTCCCGCCTCCCTGCAACCCTTCCTCTGCTGCGCTTTGCATTCTGGTACATTTTTGCCGATTTCATATCTCCTGATATTACCAGAATCAAGACTAAAACTGCCGCAATAATCAATACTCCTGCAAAAATCATCACGTTCCTCTTTTTCATCCTTTACTCAGGAAAATCTAATACGCATAGGAAAAGCCATTGCTTACAATCACACCGCTTCCCACTTCCTCTTTCTTCTTGCCTGTAAGAAAATCCCAGGTATCTGCCAGCCCTTCCTGCACCGTATCCGTGAAGCCGGTAATTCCGTCCGTCACGTCTGATATCGCATCTCCTATGGTACTCTTGCCTATCTTTTTTTCCCAGATATCGGAAACCTTGTCTACCACATCCCCTGCTCCGGGAATTCCGTCAATAAAGTCATCGATTTTGTCGGTAATTCCGACAGTAAAGTTATCGATTTTGTCGGTAATTCCGCCCAGCAGACGCTGATCTACAAAGTCACCGATCTCATCCAAATGCCGTCCGACGGCACTGTAAATCTCGTCTCCCTTTTTCATAACTCCCTTTGTGAAATCACCCAGCCCGTCTGCAATATCATCCAGACGTGTAAAGAGCGGTCCCATTTCATCCGCGTGCTTGCAGAAATCACCAATCCCCGGAATGATCCCAACAAGAGTAAAGCCTAATGCCACCCATTCCTTCGTTTCCGGGCCGTCATCAATTAAATTCCAGATATCTGCAATCAGATCCCGGAGATCTGCCGCCTGACCCACATAAGGGATAAAACCGATGCCGACACTCAGCAGGATACCCAGCAGATTGCTGTCATCCGTAAAATCACCAAACGCTGCCTGCCCCAAAGCATCCTTGATATATTCCCATACGGCATTTTCGCTTTCTTCCTCCAGGTTCACATCCTGGGAGCCGCCGTTTAGGAAACCCTCGGAAGCGGAAGTATATGCCTCCTCTGGTATCATCCACTCTTTCGAAACGTCCCCGCCGGTAATTCTCTTCTCCGCCTCCTGATATTTCTGCACAATCAGGAGAAGGGCCTCTTCCAGCTTTCTGACATCCTGAATATTCGCTTCATTGCTTTCAATAGTGCGTCTGAGCGCATTGGGAACATTTCCATACACATGATCTCTCAGGCCCTGAAGAACATCCTCAAGCTCACCGCCGCATTGTTCCATTTTTTGATAAATATCCTGATAACCACTGGCACAATTCCTTACCCTTGCGGTTTCTATACGAAATTCCCCTAGCATATCATTCTCCCTCTATGCCTCTTAATTTGTTACGGAAAATGATTTCCTCCAGATCCTGAAATCCGATAAAATACACAATCTGAATCTGATCATGGTCAAACAAAATAACATCATTGCTGCTGAGAGCTCCTTCCGGGTACAGGCAGCCCAAATAATCGTATATTTTATCTTCCCCGTTGGCCTTTACCTTTCTTCCATATACCATAACTCTCTTTTTTCCGTTTTTCAAAAGCACTACGGAACCGATCGGCAGGAACGGAACCGCTGCCGTTTCTTTCTGATTATCCATACTTTCTACGTTTTCCATGTTCTATCTCCCTTTTTTCTGTCTATTTAATATGGCAGACAGCGAATCCCCACTGTCTGCCATATTCTGGTCCTTTACAGCACATTCCCAGACAGTGCGCTGCTGATCTCCTGGTTCTTTCTCTCGGCATCCTGATAAATCCGTGCCATCTCATTCAGATCATTCACATGCTCATTGATCATGGTATGAATCTTTGCGATATCATCGGAAAGCTCATTGAATTTGTTCACATAAGAGCTTGCCGCCTCACCCTCCCAGAAGCTGGAGGTTGCCTTGATCAAATCCATCATGCTGGAGGTCAAAGACTGTACCTGATTCATGCAGGAGCTGAATTCGCTCGAAGTCTCAATCAGTTTCTCTGGGGTTACCAATAAATTACCTGTCATAGCCATAGTTTTCTATCTCCTTTTCCTTATATGCTTGTCTCGGGATTCCCTTTCCCGGCTTTTAAACCTGCTTTCTTTTCCAAACCGTTGTTCCGGCCATTGTTCTGGCTTTTATCCTGTCTCTTCTCTTTCAGCCTTCCCTTTTTATTCTCAGAGTTGGCCGGCCAGACAGCTCCTCCGGGGATTACGCTTAGAAGCTCCTCTTCGTAGCCGTATCCGTATTCCTTGCCTCAGCCTCCTCATACGACCGGGCGATCTGCTCCAAAGCCTGGCAATACTTCTCGATCAGCACATAGAACTGATTCATATACTCCTTATCATTATTAAAAGCATTATGGAAAGCATCCTTTGCCTGGCCCTCCCACATACTGCTCAGATTCAGCTCATGAGTCTCTAAGTTATCCACCTGACTCTTAAACTGACTGTCATACTGACGAAGCTGATCCGCCGTACTCTTCACCTGCGCCGCCGTTACTCTGATTAATGCCATAATTCATTTCCTCCTTGGGATAATTTAATTTATTTTGATAGCATAGCTATATCTAACACATCCAACACCTTACCAACTCTGTTCCAACCAAACATCACTCACACAGTTCCATCGTTTCCCTCAGTTTCACTGTTTCCCGCAATTCCATCATTTCCTGCAGTTCCAGGAATACCCAGCCCTGGAGGAAGGGGGAAACAGGAGCCTGCCTGTCGGCGCTTCTGACTTTGCAGGGATTTAGAAGCCCTTAAGCTTCTGAACTTTGCGTTGAAACGAAAATACCCACTGTCTGAGCGAAGCGAGTTTGGGTATTTTCGCTTCGCCTTTAGCAAAATTCAGAAGCTTTAGGGATTCTTAATCCCGAAACCGGAAGAAGCGCCAACAGGCAGACTCCTGTTTCCCCCTTCCTCCAGGGCGTACCCTCCCCCCGCACCTCTCAGCCCCACAGGAATTGCTCCTTTTAATCCCGGTTATGCGCAATCTCCCACGCCCGCATCTCCGCGTCATATACGTTCTGCGCAATCTCCCGGATTGCCCGGGCGATATCCGCCAGAGACCTGGAAGTATCCGTGATCTTCTCCTCCAGCTGCCGGCCCTTCCCGATATATTTCAGCGAATTATCCCCGGTCCAGTTCTGTCCCAGGCCCTGAAGGGTATCCTCCAGCTTTCGCTCTGCCAGATTCCTCATATTCCGGGACACCTCCTCCAGCTGCTGCGCCTGCCGGAGCGCCTTTGCAAAATCCATCCGGATTGCACCAAGACTTCTTGCCATGTACTCACCACCCTTCCTTTACAGAACATCGCCAGGAAGATTGGCTGCAATCTCCTGTGTCTTTAGCTCCACCGTCGTATACGTCTGAGCAATAGCCCTTAAGTCACCCGGATGCTCTGACAGACGACGAAGAATGGTATCAATGTTATCCTTCTGGTCCGCATAATTCTTTCGGTGCATCTCTCCTGCCTCCCCGATCCAGTATCCGCTGCTTTTGTCCACCAGCGTTTTCATGTTTTCAAACCGGGTGCGCATATTTGCCACAAGCTTTTCAACCTCTCCGGCCTTCTGGTTTAGAACCTCCGGTGTCACCAGAAGCTCTACCTGTCCGATGATTGCCATGGTCTCCTCCTCCCCTAAATACGGATTGCATCGATCTCCGCCGATACTGCATTTTCACATTTCCGGTACTCTTCCCTGGCGTTCGTCATATATTCAATCAGACGGTCAATGATCTTACACATCTCCTCCATGGACTGGTTGTCATCCTGAAAGGCCTTGTTGAATGCATCGTTCGCCGGACCGTTCCACATCCGATCCAGCTCGGCCACTGCGGTAAATGCCTTTTTCATCTCACTCCGCAGACCGTTTAACTCTGACTGCATATTGCCGATATCGCTGTTTAACGTATTGATATTGACTTCAATAATATCTGCCATCTCTCTTCCCTCTTATCTGATATGATATACCTCGATCGTCTCCCGGATACTGCCGAGATGGACTACCTGCATATCCTGATTCTGATTCATCTGATAAACCTGGTCTCCATAATCGGTTATATTCCGTTCTGCCAGGCCATACATCCGCTGGATATCATTCAGGGCCGCCATAAGCTCGATCAGCCGGTACCGCTCTGACTGCATGTTCTCCAGATGAAGCCTTAAGACATGCCGTACCTCGTCGTATTCCGAGATTCTCCGGAGGCGGAGGATGATCTCTTCCACTTCATCGATCTGCTGATTCAGCCTTCCTGCCAGCTGCTGCAGATTCTGTGCGGTCTCTGCCATGGCCCGCATTCTTACTGTGAACATCGCCGTCTCCTTTCTGATGGTTGAAGTCTATCACATTCTGATCTGATTTTGCACATTTTCCGATAAATGACCTGTTTTTCTGCCTGAACGACCTGTTTTCATACAAGCAGCAGCCGATCCCCCTGTGAAATATTGTAATGGGCCAGAGAAAGCTCCTCGCTGAGCAGCTTTCTCTGATTCTGACTTACCAGCATCAGCTCCTTCACACTGCCGCTTAAGCTGCACTGCTCCTTCTGGCAGATCATGCCGCTGATCTCCTCCAGCAAAAGCCCGATCCTGGCATTCTCATCCAGATTGAAATCATAAGTCTGATTGACGCCCGGCACATAGATATCTACTAAGATCATGTTTCTTCCCTCCACCAACTGTCTATTATCTTCCTTGCCTTCTCCCTCTCATATCGCTGGAAGCGAAGCTCTCCTCCCATCTCCCAGAGCACCATGCAATACTCCAAAGGCAGCTCCCAAAGGATCAGGCGCTTTTGCAATTCCCCGGTGGTCTTTTCATGCAGGGAAAAAACACTGTATGCCTGCGGACATTCCCAAAAGCTTTTTGTCCCTGTCTCCTCGCTTTTCTGGAGCATTTCCCGGACAGATCCGTCCATGTGCTGTTCCCAATAGCAGTCAAAATCATAAGATCCGATATTCTTTGTCAGCTTTTCCTCCGGCAGCTGCCCTGCATTGCCAAGCTCCTCTGGCAGCTCTTCTTTCCGGATCTCGTACAAAAACACCCGATCCTTGTCAGTCGTACTGCATTCCAGGCACAGAAAACCGGAAGACGTCCCATACAGACACTGCCTTGGATAAGCGCCCGGTCTCCTCTCTATCACCAGAACGCACTTTCCCTTCTGCATCCAATCCAGATACCGGGACAGAGGAGACTGTACTTTCAGGCAATCCTCCTCCTTTTGCAGAATACCTGCCTGCAGCATCTGATGAACCGCATAATATATCTCCTCCTGCCGGTAGCTTTTTCCCTCCGAGATTCCATAATAGCTTTCCATCCCCTTCGCTGCCGCCAGAATCTGAAACTCCAAAAGATCCAAAATTATCATCATGGCATTTCCCCGCCTGTTCCTGCCAGCTTTTTAAAATCCGACTTATATTTCCTGGACAAAGGAATCTCCATCCCCTCCTCCAGAGCCAGCGTGTTTCTGGAAAGCATCACTCTTTGCACCCGGCTCCGGTTTACGATAAAGCCCCGGTGGCAACGCACGAACACCTCCGGCAGAGACTCTTCAAGATGGTCCAGTGTGTCATAAAAGGTCAGGATCTGCCGTTTCAGGCGCACATAGATCTTCTTCTCCCGGGCCTCCAGATAATAAATCTGGGAAAACGGTACATAGGTCCGTCCCTCCCTGGTATCAATTACCATTTTCTCCTCATTGTCTGCCGAAGCACTCTGCATCTGCCCCAGAAGCTCTCCGATCCGTTCCCATATCTGGTTCGGGGTAAAGGGGCGAAGCAGCAGGGACGACACCAGAATCGTAGGCCGGATATACTCCAAAGGGGACATGGCAGAATCCGCTATCACCAGAAGCCTGGCCTGCTGATAATCTGCCCGAATCCGCTCCAGATCCTCAATACTGCCCTTCTCTGTCACATCATAGCAGGTCAGATCCAGCAGGGGCTGCTCCCTGATAAACCCAAGCAGCTGCTCTCTGTCTGAAAAATACTCCATCCGCCACTTTTCATCCGTCAGCCTGGCAGCGGCTCTGGGAATGATGTGCTTCATCATCTCCAGCTCCTCTGCCAGAGAATCATATACCAATATCGAAATCATTGGCCGGTCTCCTCTTATCCCTTCACCAGAGGTACTACTACCTTTGTCACACTTTCCTCATTGCCCAGCGGCAGCATGCCGATTCCGTTCTTCAGGGTCTTGGACTGCTCGGTGTAACTGAGATATCCAAAGTCCATATACCGCAGGTTGGAAACATTGCCGCCAAAATGCATACCCGTACGGTAGCCTGTCATATTCTCGAAGCTCCGCAGCCCGATGATGGAAGCGCAGGTGTCCGGATTGAGCCCCAGGAAGAAATACACGTTCAGCTGTTTTCCCTTTTCGGTGATATTCTCCAGGAAGGGACGGATATTCAAAGCCCCCTCCTCCGGCTTATGTACTGCCTGGATAAAGCTCTCCACATCGGCGATGAAGATGCAGATCCGCTCCTCTTTCTTTAAGGCATCGTAGATCCCCTCTTCGTTTCCTTCCTCAATGAATGCCTTTTTTATCACATTCCGGGCCTTGATGGGTTCAATCAGGTCACGGAAGAATTCTCCCTGCGCCTTCTGCGTGTCAATGTAAGTGGCTTCCGTCTTTGTGGCCGTGGACTTCAGCTCGTCGGAACCGTACTCGATCACCACGACCTTCCCGCCCTTTCTGGCCGCAGAACGGATCAGGCCCTTCATGGTATTGGTCTTGCCTGTACGCTTGCGTCCGGAAATGGTGTAGCAGTAGATCTTGCTTAAGTCAATGCCGTAGACTGCCGCGCTGTCCATATCATAGCCGATGGGCAGATGGCGGTCATCCTCGTACATGGCCGCAACGTCATCCAAAGCCTCGAACTCGGACCAGACAGGCTTCTCCGGAATCACCGGTATCTGTCTCGCCCGTTTGCCATGCCATGCCTCCCTCATCTTTAAGCACTCCTGGGAGATCTTCTCCATCCGCTGGTAGTCATCCTCTGCCTCCACAGCCAAAGCGGTCTGGAATTCCAGAATCCTCTCTCCCACCTTGGCCAGGCCGCGGCCCTTGATATTCGCTTCCGGCAGAATATCCACCCGCGGCAGGCGCATCACATCCGCGTACTGGAACTTGTCGTTCATCTGCAGGCTGATCACGGTCTTGATGTTGTCGCCTAGCTTGGTCTGAATCTCTGTAGAGCCAAAGCCTCCTGCCGTCATGGCCAAAAAGATCCCGTAGCCCACACCGTCATGGGCGATATGCATCATCACATCCTCATAGCGGTTATCCGTCTTCTCCCGGAAGTTGGCATAATTATCCATGGCAATCACAATAGCCGGCACGGTCACGCCGTTCGCCCGGACATACTGGCTGTAGTTACCGCCCTTGAAGAGCTTCTTGCGCTCCTCTAACACCCCTTCCATCATGTGGAAGAACTTCTCCATCTTCTCCGTGTCATCCTCATGGATAATGCCGCCGACATGCGGCGCATTCTCAAAGGCCGCCAGCATATGGCTGCTGAAGTCAACCGCATACAGATGCAGCTGTTCCGGAGAATAATGCTGGATCAGGGCATAGAACAAGGTCTGAAGCAGCGTACTCTTCCCACTGACAATCATACCGCAGAAGGCGTGATGCCCTCCTTCGGAAAAGCTGACCTTCAAAGGCATCTGTGCCTGGCTCACCGGATCGTCGCAAAGTCCCAGCAATACCTCCAGCTTCCACTCTCCCGGCTCCTCCTGCCAGGAAGAACCGTCGAACAGATAATCCCGGTATCCTGCCAGCTGGTCAAGCGGCAGAATCTCCGGCAGCAGAGGCATCCAAAGCTGGAACTCATGATTATAGCCGTTGGACGCTGCTGTCCTTGCCAGGTATTCCACCACAGCATCGAGCTGGGTCTTGAGCTTCTGCTCCGGCAGCTTGATATTATTCTCATTCACATACTTTAAGAGTTCCGTAACCTCTTCCTCTACCGGCTTCTCTTCTTCCTTGCTGACCAGACGGGAGATCTCCAGATAACTGTGAAGAAGCTCCTCCAGCCTCCGGCTGTTATACTCATTTTCCGGATAATCAATTTCAAAATACTTAAGTTTTTGGTAAATCGCATGCAGGGCGCCGGGGGCTGCTGCCAGCTCCGCCAGAGTCTGACCATGATCCGCTGCTGTCTGCTGCATGATCTGTATCAGGTTGCAGATCCAGGTAAAGCGAAGCTCTGCCTGCTGCTTCCGCTTGAGATTGCTGCCGATTAAGGCTGTCCTGCCGGTGGTGGAGATCATGGTTGCGATCCCGGATCGGAGGGAACCTGCATTTTCGTCATAAGGGGCGCCGCTGTAACCGGACTGGAACAGCTCGTACAGCTCGTCATTTCCCACCTGGAGATAGCAGCGTCCGGCCTGGGTGATATAGGCCGCATCCGGCTTGTGAAGCATGTCATTGCTGTCCTGACGATCCTGCACCCGCAGACAGAGACGGAATTTGGAGTTGCTCCAGATATTATCATCGACCGTACCGCTCGGCTTCTGGGTAGCCAGAATCAGATGAACTCCCAGGCTTCGTCCTACCTGGGCCACGCTGATCAGCTCTTTCATGAAATCCGGCTCCTCCCGCTTCAGCTCTGCAAACTCATCGATGATGATAAACAGATGCGGGACCGGCACTGCCGCCTCGCCATTCTTGTAAAGCTTGGTATACAGATTAATGTTATTGACATTATTCTCGTTAAAAATGCGCTGACGCCTCTTGTTCTCACTCTTGATCGACACCATCGCCCGGTTGATCTGGTTGCCGGACAGGTTCGAGATCTGGCCGATGAGATGGGGAAGCCCGTCAAAAAGGTTGGCCATGCCGCCGCCCTTGTAGTCTATGATAAAGAAATTGATATCATCCGGGCTGAAATTCAGCGCCAGAGACAGCATGTAGGTCTGCAAAGTTTCCGACTTACCGGATCCGGTAGTTCCCGCTACCAGGCCGTGAGGGCCGTGGTATTTCTCATGCACATCCAGATAGCAGATATCTCCGCCTGCTTTCACCCCTACCTCTGCCTTCATATTCTCATAGTTGCGGTTCTTGCGCCACCTTTCCTCCGCATTCAGCTCGTCCGGACGATTGACATGGAACATCTCCAAAAAGGTAAGGGAATTGGGAAGATCTCCTCCCTTTTCTACCTCCTTCACCTCAATGCCTGAGAGGGTTCTTGCCATCTTTTCCATCTCCTGGGCAGACACCTGGTCAAAACGGACACGGGTGCGCTCGGCATCGGACAGCTGATAGCAGCCTTCAAAGCTCTCATCCTTCTGAATGACCATCTCACAGAGATTTGGCAGCTGTTCGTAGCTCTCGGACATGATAACCGTGGTCAGGCCGATGTTTGCCTGTCCCTCATAGACATATTTTGTGATCAGCTCCCCCTCCAGAACGGAGGCATCGGCCACGAACATGATGTAATAGGGCTTGGGCAGAATCTCCTTCCTGCTGCGCTCCTCCTCAGAACGCAGGCGGAAGATCTTGACCAGTTCGTAGAAAACATCACTGGCCTCCTCCTTGTTGGAGGCCACATAACGTGTCTTTTTATCCTCTGACCATACATGCGGAAGCCAGCGGGCAAAGCTCCATTCCTCTGCTTTGTTCTTCCCGTCATAAATATATACCAGCTTCACATCCGTATAGGAATTGTTGGCCGCAATCTGTGCGGACAGGGTGTGCATCACATCCAGCGCTCCCCGTTTGCCAGCTCCGCCGATCAGGCCGACCACCGGATGCCCTGCCAGATTGATCTGCACCGGAACATCATAAAGCGTCTCATACTCCTTCTTGATCAGACCCGGCTTTTCCGCCAGTGAGTCGTCAGCCAGGGTGAATTTCTCCTTGGGGACATCAATGGGAACCTGGAAAGGAAGATTCCCCAGGCCCAGCCGGTGAATCAGGAAATCCTCATGTCCCCGGTTCCGGTTCCACAAGGCTGCGTGATAGCGGTCATATGCCACGCACTCCGAGGCGCTGACATACTGTTCGAGAAGGGTCTGGCGGGTCTTTTCGTATTTTTCCTTAATCTGGTTGACCTGCTTTACCAGATAATCACTGTAGGCTTCAAAACGCTTTTTCTCTTCCTCAATGGTCAGCTTCTTCTCATACCGGATATTCATCAGAGCCCAGAATACCCCCAGAATGGCAGAACCAACTGCCGTTATGATTCCGGTAAACATAAAGGCGCTGTTCCCGGCGCCGCTTGCCCGAGAGCTGTACATCGCAAGCAAGGTTCCTAACAGCATGGGGATGGCCATGGTAAAGGAAGGGCCGATCACCATAAAAAGGGGCTTCTTAGGCATGGCCCGGACAGAAGGCGGCGCCTCGATGGCAATCGTCTCCCTGTCCAGAGGAGCCATGTTTCTTGGAGAGCGGTGAAAGAACTGGCGTCTCTGCACAAAGTCACTTGCCGGCTCCTCTTTGGACGTATTGTCCGCCATATAATGCAGCGGCAGGATATTGCCGGCAATCCGCAGAGAATCATTCACTGCCTGAATCGCCAGCTTATTGTCCAGATAAATGAGCTTCAGGCCATAGATGGCGATACAGTCCCCGATCTGCAGCTGGGCCTCTCCCTCGATTTTCCTCTCATTAAGAAAAATGCCGTTGGAGCTGGTGTCCTTGATCCACCACTGCTGACCCCTCCGGCTTAAAAGCGCATGTTTATGGGATACCAGGTTTAAAAAACTGTAGCAAATATCATTGCCTGCTTCGTTGCCAATGGTAATCTGCGACAGCCTGGAAACATCATATTTCTTCAGCACGGAGAACACATTTTCTGTCTGGTTGACCACAATCGACAGCGGTTCCCCATGAGAGGTAAGAATCTGAATGATGTCATCCTTCTGAAAATATCCGTAAGGCTCTCCCTGCTTTTTCTTTGCCGTATAACTGTGGCTGTGCCGGATCCGCCAGCTGCCCTTCACTGCCTCCAGACGCAGAGTGAGATCCTCCTGCAGATGAAACAGCTGTCCGGAGAGCCCCAGGTCATAGTCTTCATAGTTCGATACCGGCAGCTGAAATTCCTTATACGCATGCTGCGTGTAGATTGATAAAATGATTCCCATATCTGTCCCCTTTACCCTTGTATCGTATTTCCTATATAATCCATGATGGAAACCGTAATTTTGCTGCCTCCGATCTGGATCCAGTCTCCGGTCAGTATCCGCACCGCCTGATTGGCCAAGGTCATCTGGCTGCTCCCGCGCCGGAGTATCACCGGAACCGTCGGAACCATATTTTTAATATATACCTGGTCATTATATAAAAAGATATCACATTGCTGTCTGGCAATGTTCTCACTATCCAGAACAATCTCATTCATCCCGGGAGCCTTTCCGATCAGAATATGCTTCTCCGGGCTTAATATATAATCGCTGTTTTTTCTTCCGGAAACCGTCAGTCTCACAATCCTCCGGTTCCGCTCAATCAGACGCTCGCTCTCAATCACCTGATCCATGGACCAGGCCTCGTGATCCTCGGAAAATCCGTTCTTCTTTCCCCTGCTGTTTCTTAAGGACTCGGTAAGCGCCTGATCCTTCAGCTTCTGCTCATACTGCCGCCTCTCTTCCTTTTTCCTGGAACGGTTCATCTGAATCACAATGAACACCACCACAACGGCAGCGGCCGCAAGTATCCCGTATACCATATCCCTCTCCCTGATCAAACCTTGATTTCCCTGAGGTAGACCTGCAGCTTCTCTGAGCCGATCTGTATAATGCTGCCGGATTCCAGAGCCGCTTCCCCTACCTTGTTGGGATTCCCATTCAGATACGTTCCGTTCAGTGACTGCAGATCCCGCAGAAGAAGCTTTCCATTCTCCAGTGCAATCTCGCAATGCCGGCCGGATAAGGTCTTATTCGGAATGCAGACCGTGCACTGTGAACTTCGTCCGATGGTAATCCTGTCATCCACATTCACCCGGTAGCCCTGACCGGGATTTCTCAAATCATGAATCTCCAGTACATAGCTCTTTAAAGAAGAGCCGAACGCATTATGGTCAAATAATTTCACCGTGAGGTCATTTTCATAATTCTGCGGCGGAACCGGAGGCGTCGGCTTAGGGGGTGTCTCCGGTCTTGGATCCGGCAGCACTTCAAACTGCTGGCTTCCCCCGGAATTTCCTTTTCCCGAAACCAAAACCACGACCAGCACCACCACACCGACCACCACCGCTGCCCCGATCAGGCAGATCCAAATCACAGGCATCGCCAGCAGGCCTAATATACTCAACGGATTCCCTCCTCTTCTCCTGCACGGGACCGGCCGGATCGGCCGGTCCCGCCACATCTTCTTTTGTTACAGCCGCTTCTTTTACTCGAAATAATACAGAGGCAGTCCGTCTACCCACTCGTCCGCATTCTCAAACGTTCCCTGCACCACGGCATCAATATAGGACTTGAAATCCTCCTCATATACCGTGCCGTTCACATACTTCTGGGCACCCTTTAAAAGCTTTTCCTTCCACTCGGCAAATCTCTCCGCATACTTGCGTGCCCCTCTTACATCATCCTCATACTTCTCCGCGTAATTCTCCATATGCTCTCCCAGTGCGCTGCGCACATTCTCCTTTTGATTGTGTACACTCTGCGCCTGATAATGCTCACACATCAGATACTGGTAGAAATCCTCTCCGCTGGCCACGCCGGAAGCCACACTCAGAGAGTCCTTCATCTTTACACGGCCCTGCTCATCGTAAATGATCTTATAGACATCGTCGTTCTTATTCTTGATAATGCTTCCGTCAAGGCTGGCTTCATACATATATCCGCCGCCGCTTCCGTCCGTGGAACAGGTACAGAAGATCTTTCGCTGATCGGCGGTCGCCTGGTACATGACGCCGTCACTGCCGAAATAGTAAGTCTTGTTATTCTCTGTCTTCCAGCCGGTGTGCATGGCTCCGCCCTTGCCGGCATCCAGATAATACCATTTTCCGTCTATCTGCGTCCAGTTTAAAGCCTGTGCACCACTGCCAGGAGTAAAGTAATACCACTTCCCGTCAGACTGGGCCCAGCCGGTCAGCATATAGCCGTCGGCATCAAAATTATACAAAACACCGTCAATGGTACTGAAACCGCTTCTGGCATAACTGCCGGTCGGATTCTGATACCTGTAGCCTCTCTCATCCTGGCCCCATCCGGCTCCCCAGACGGTTGACGCACAAAGTGCAGATAATGCTGTTGCTGCAAGCAATATCGCTGTCTTCTTTTTCATGACAAAATCTCCTTTTCTTTTTATGGTTATTTTTATTGATTATTATTGATCGCATCATTCCGGAAATCCACGAACGGATTGCCGGAACCGCCTCCGGACGGTGCTGCTGTCTCCGGCGCCTGAGTCGGGGCCGGCTGGGTCTGCGGCGGCTGCGTCGGGGCCGGTTGGGTTTGTGCCGGTTGTGTCTGTGCAGGCTGAGTTTGTGCCGACGGATTACGATTGGGATTCGGTGTCGGGTTCTGTCTGGTCGGCTGCGCTGCCCGGGTCGTCTCAGGCGGCTGTTCGCCCAGACTGACCTCCAGCGTGACCGCGGTTCCTTCATCCACCTCACCGGACTCCACGCTCTGGGAGATTACACGTCCGACTTCCACCGTATCACTATAGGCTTCGCTGACCGTAACCGCCAGTCCCTGTGCCTCTAACAGCTCTCTGGCTTCCTCTCCGGTCATATTCACCACATCCGGAAGCATCACCCTGCGCGGTCCCGCACTCACGGCTACCCGGATGATTCCGTCCTTCGGCACAGCTTCTTTCGCAGACGGATCCTGGCTCATGATCTGTCCCTTGGGATTCTCCAGATTATTCTCATAAGAAGTCTTTTCCAGGAACAGGCCAAGCTCCTTTAAGGTCTCATAGGCCTCCTGCTGGGAAACGCCGGTCACATCCGGTATCTCCTTTGCCTCACTTCCGTTTGCCGTCTTTCCGGCAGCCACAGTCAGAGTGAGCACGGCATCCTCTTCCACCGTAACGCTCTCTTCCCCGTCCAGCTGCAGCGCTTCTCCATCCTTTCTGACACTGGTGACCACTCCTTCTGGCGCCCAGGTCTCGGAATCCGTCTCCACATTCACTGCAATGAGGCCCAACTCTTCCAACTGCTCCAGTGCACTGTCACTCTGCATCCACAGCAGATCCGGCACAATCACCATACCGTTACCAGAGCTGATCGTGACCTTGATGACATCCCCGGCATTCAGCGAATCTCCGGGACCCACCTTATTCCCGTCCTCATCCGTCTGACGCAGCACATAGCCCTTCATAACCGTATCCGAAGCCTCGGTGCCTCCGATCTCAAACTGCAGCCCCAAAGCCTCTGCCCGTTCCTTGGCGTCTGCCTGCGACATATTGATCAAGTTCGGCACCCACACGCTGCCCTCCGTCTGCAAAAGGCGGCTGGTCAGGGATATCGGAGATTCCAGAACCCCGGTAGCAGTCAGAATCACCAGAACCAGAACCCCCACACCGGCTATCGGTCCAAGGATCTTGGCCCACAAAGGCCAGCGCCCCATATCATTTTTCTCAATGGTAGCCTGTGTCCTTGTAACCTCCTCCGATTGCAGCGCCTCCTCAAATTCGGCTGCGCTCTTGGTACGGTCCTCCATTCTCACATGCAGTGCGTTCATCAAAGCATTTTCAATATTCTTGTTAATCTTAACTCCCAGCTTAGAGGGTTCCTTTAAGGCATCCGTCTTCCAGCGCTCCGTGGAATCCGGCGGCCGCTTTCCGGTGATCATCTTATAAAAAGTAGCAGCCAGCGCATAGACATCGGTCCAGGGTCCCTGGTCGCCGCCGCTCTGATACTGCTCCACCGGAGCATATCCCGGCTTCAAAATTACGGTCAGAGACTTACTGTGGGTTCCCGTCACCTGACGGGAAGCGCCGAAGTCCAGCAGCTTCACCTCTCCGCTCTTTAAAAGATAGATATTGTCCGGAGCAATATCACGGTGGATAATATCCTTCACATGCACCGTCTTCAGCGCTCCGAGTACGGCAAAAATGACCGGCAGCGCTTCCTCCACTGTCATGACGCCGTCCCGCTTCAGCTTATCCTTCAGCGTCTCACCTTCCAGAAATTCCATCACAATATAGGCAGTATTGTTTTCCTCAAAAAAATCAAATACCTGTGTGATGCCGGGCGTCTGCTGGAATTCCGCCAGCCTGCGGGCCTCATCCAGTGATTTCTTCATCCCGGTGATAAACTGCTCCTCTTTCTCTCCGGAGAAGACTGTAACCATCGTCTGGTTCTGCATCCGGGTAGCGAATTCCACCGGAAAATACTCCTTGACCGCCACCTTCTTCTGCAATGTCAGATCATAGCCCAGATAAGTGATTCCGAATCCGCCGGATCCGATCACCCTGCCCACCAGATAACGGTTATGAATCACTGCCCCCGGATCCATATGGTACGCCTCCTCCGAAGGAGTACCCTTGATAAAACCACAGTACGGGCAGACTTCAAACTCGTCGTTGTATTGTTCCATGCAGCCCAAGCATAGCTGTCTCATGACCTGTCCTCCCTGACGGCTTATTTCTTGATCTCATCCCAGGAGAAATCCGCTCCGCAGAAGGGGATAAACATCAGATCCGTCTTGCCGACCGAAATAATATCCCGTGCTTTCAGGACAACGTTCATCAGCACCACCTGCCCGTTCACATAGAACAGTTCTCTGGACTCTCCCGGCTGGGCAAAGAACTCTCTTCCCCGCGGCTCGTAAGTAACGATCGCATGACGGTCACGGGACACATTGGCGTCCCCTTCCAGAATTACGTCCATCTGTGAGGAACGGCCGATAAAATTCTTGCCGTTCTTCAGTTCGAATGCCTTGCCCAGCATCTTCCCTTCCACACAGACCAGCCATCCCACCACCGGCTCGGTCTCCAGGATACCGCCGTAATAGCTGACAGTCTTATCATTGTCCTCTTCCACCCGCAGATTCGCCGGAGCGGCAGAAGCCGCATTCACTGCCTGCATCAGAGACACCGGCCCGCCGCCTGCCCTTGGCCCGCCAACATTTGCTGCCGGTCCTGCCGGCGCCGGCGAGGGCTGTGCAGCCTCCCAAAAGCCCACGGTCTGATCATCGGAGGAAGAAACGCCTCCCCGGTAGCCGGTCTGCTCCATATTCACCGTAACATCATCATCGGCGCTGCCGCTGCTCGCACAATGAGGGCAGTTTGGGTACTTGTCCGCATCAAAATAATGGCCATTCTTACATTTTGTTAAATTCATACTCCCACTCCTTGTTTTTTATTATCAGAAAAGCCGATCTCTGAACCGCTTTTCGTGATTTGCACTTTCATCCTGCAGCCGTCAGGAAAGCATCCGACAGCTACAGCTCCACGGTCACTTCATCCAGGAAGCGATCCAAAAACTGCTTCGGAGAATAAATCCGATAGGAAAAATCCGCGTTCAAAGCATCCACCAGGGTTTCCAGAGCACACTCTGGAAGCTTTCCCTCCAGCATCTCCAGACTGTCATCCACCAGCTGATTCTGCCAGACGTCCATCCCCACCAGGGCGGCGCCCACAATATGCGCCAGCTCAAAGCAGTCGATCGACTGCTGCGCTTTTTTTTCCTGATAATCCGGATCCCGATCCGTTACAAACAAAGCTTCATTAAAAAAGCCTACCTTAAAATTCCCCTGCGCGGTCAGATAGCAGCAATCCGCAGACAGCTGACCATGCAGGATTCCGCTCTGATAAGCAGCCGCAAGCGGACTCACCAGATTCTTCAAAAGCTTCTTGGCCTTTATAAGGTTCCACGGCCCTTCCTCCTCAAGAACCTCTGTCAGGGTCCGGTCTCCCGGATACTCCAGTACCATATAAGCGGTATTATTCTCCTCAAAACCGGCCAGTACATTCAGAAGGCCATGAATTCCGTCCATCAGAATCAGCTTATCCTTCTCATGCAGAAAGCATCGAATCCCCTGCTTAAGAAGCTCCCGGTCTTTTTCCTCCGCCTGTACCTGGCCGTCGCTTAAGCGTCCGGCGATCTGCTCCGGAAAATACTCCATCACAAACACCTTCTGAGAAAACAGGGCATCCCAGGCAATATACTGAATATCCGCACTGCGGATCCTCCGGCAGGCGCCGATGATATAACGTCTCTGCAGGATAAATCCCACCGGCAGGCATCCTGCTTCGTTATCCTCTCCGCTCCAGCCGCATACTGCACAGAACTCGTCATTCTCAGCCATATCCGACATGCAATACAAGCATCTTTTCATAGCCGCACTCCTTTACCTGGAATCCTTCGGCAGCCGCCTTAAGCTCAGCACGCTGACAACCAGAAGCAGAATCGCCATGCCGGCAAGAATTCCCCAGCATTTTTCCACATGGCCCGCGGTTGCCTCAAAGAAATCCTCGATCTCATGTTCAATCATGGGGTATTCCTCCTGCATCCGCAGCGGAAGTTCATTCAGATCCACAATGCTTCCCAACGCCTCCACAGTCCAGCGGCTGGCTGTGGCATAGGATATGTACTCCCCCACTCCCTCCAGCTTAAACAGAATTCCGGAAAACAAAAGCTGCACGATCAGCAGAAACGGCGCTACCACCATTGCCTTATCCCCGGACTTTGCATTGGCCGACACCACAAATCCCAGTGCCTCAGAAGCCAGAATGACGATCCAGATGGTAAAGATAATCTCCGGTACATAGCTGTCCAAAAAGATCCCGCTTCCGTCCTTTGCCACCGCAATCAAAAACGATCCCGACAGCAGCGCTGCCTGCACAAAACCAATAATGGCCTGCACAAAAAACTTACTGAAAATATAGACCGGAAGTTTCAGATTCGTCATGTATTCCCGGCGCAGAATACTCCGCTCCTTACAGATCTCCTGGATGGAATTGAACAGCCCGATCCAGATGCCGGAGCAGCACAGGGAAAACATCATGGTCTTGGTATTCTCATACACGTCAAATACATTCTCATCCGACACGATATACAGCAGAATGCCGATAATGACCGGCTGCAAAATCAGGATTCCCAGCCTCATCACATCATTCTTGATCAGCTCGATATAACGCTGCACCAGAATCATCCATTGACGGATCGCAGAAGAGCGTTTGGCCTGTCCTTTCATGATATTCGTATCTTTGGCCTCTGATATCTGCAATTCGTAATCCTTTTTCTGAAATTTGGTGAACTCCCGCTCCCAGACCTTGGAATCCGCTGAGACCACATTGTAGGCATCTGCCAGATTCTTGGTGTCAAAGAACATCTTCGCCTCTTCCAGCGTACCGGAAAAACAGCATCTGCCCCCGGTTCCCATCAGGATAATCCGGTCGCAGAGATCCAGATTCTGAATCGTATGCGTGACCATAATGATCGTCTTCTTCTGCGTTTTTGCCAGACGGTTTAAGGTCCGCATCAGATTCTGCTCGGTACCCGGATCCAGGCCGGAGGTGGGCTCGTCTAAAAAGAACAGCCGCGGATCCCCTAAAAGCTCCACTGCAATACTTGCCCGCTTCTTCTGTCCTCCGGACAGCTTGCGGATATAGGTGTCTGCCTGCGGCTTCAGCTCCACCATCTCCAGAACGCTGTCAATCTGCTTCTCTCTCTCCTGTGCCGATACATCATCCGGCATCTTCAGCTTTGCCGTATACTCCAGCATCCTGCGCAATGTCAGATTCTGATAAATGATATCCTCCTGCGGCACGTATCCGATAATCGCTTTCAGGTATTTAAAATTGTCCCTCAGATTCATACCATTGCAGTAGACATTGCCGGTAATCGAACGGTCAAAACCGCTGATGGCATTCATCAGTGTAGTCTTTCCGGCCCCTGAGCCGCCGATGATGGCCACAAATTCATTGCTCTCGATCTGGAGATTGACATCATGCAGAAGCTCCTTGGGACGGCCGGAGCTGCCGACCGTCTTTCCCAGATGCTGAACCACCAGGCTGATACCCTCTGAGGTTGTCTTATAGAAGATAGTCCCCTGCATATAGATCATCTGGTAGGTAAGGATCTGAATGATGTCACATTCCTGAAGGCGGGTTTTTCCCCGCAGCGCCCTCCCGTTTAAAAGCGTCCCGTTCCGCCCGCTTAAATCCACCAGATCATACCCGTCCTCCGCTGGCTCTATCGCCGCGTGCGTCCTGGAAATCGCCGGATGCGCCAGCACGATATCATTGCCGGAGGCCCGGCCCATGGACAGTCTTTTCCGGTTGATATTGATACTCTTCCAGGCCTCGGTGGGCAGACACAGGGAATACATCATATATATGGCATCCTTCTTCCCCACGCCTCCGATGTTCAGCACCATTCCATCCCGCAGCTCTACCTCTGCCGTGCTGTTCTTTAAGTACTTTTTATTTTTCAGAATATCGACATAGGTGCCGTTGCTGCTCTCCAGATCACGATAACGGATGCTTCTTCCCGCGATCGTCAGCTGGCCGTGTCTGTGCGAGGCCATCTTGCTGTCCAGCACAATATCGCAGCTCTGTGCATCCCTCCCGATCTGGATCTGATTCTTCCGGAAACGGCTCAGGGGATAATCTGTCACGCCTCCATTGGTGGTAATCACCAGCAGGATCCCTTCCTGCTGTTGTACATTTTGTATTCTGTTTGCTCCTGTTTCCATCACTTACCCCATGTATCCCAAAGTTTATAATTTTCCTGAATCGATTTGCCGTCCCCTACCGAAAGCGTCTGAATCCGTCCGTCCAGTTCCGGCAGGTTGCCCCGATAGGCCTCCAGAAATACCTGCGTAAAAATCGTCCGGTTTAACGGAACTCCCTCCAGGCTCTTGACCGACAGCTCATTCTGCGCCGTATCTGACAGCATATAATAGATGAGCCATTGCGCCGCCTTTTTCTCGTCTCTGCCTGACTCTCCGTTCACGCTCCAGAGATGATCCAGCCTTCCTCTGACCGCTCCCTGCTCCGGATAAGCTACCTGAAACTGTCCCGGTATCTGCTCATACAGCAGCTGATAATCACTGGTATCCGACAAATAATACTGCACCTTCCCCTTAAGGAAATCCTGCCAGGCTTCTCCAAGTCCCTCCGCATCCGGAAACTGTTCCCGGTATTTCTTTATGCAGTCTTCACCGAAGGCCTCCTGGTATATCGCCAGATCCTCCGGCCGGATGGCATACGAATACCTGCCCTCTGAATCCGTCAGCGCCTCCAGAGAGCTTAACTCGGCCGTGGTCTCTTCCCGGGCCGTATTCGGGTCAGTCCGCTCAAAGATCAGCGGCAGCTGAAAACAAAGCGGCAGCTGCTTCTTGTCCGGAAACAGCTTCTCATACTCATCCAGGTAATAATAGGCAGAAACATCCTCCATCAGCCGCAAGGTCTCATCGAGCGGCTCCAGCTGATCCAGATATTTCGCATCCAAACATGTACTGTCAAACACATCCGGAAGCGCGTGGCCGGCCGCTGCCTCATTCAGCTTCTGCTTGTATTCGTCAGCCGGGATCACGGTCACGTCACAGCGGATTCGATAGTCCTCCTGAAAGGATTTCGTCATATTCTGAAAACGCTCCTCCGCCG
Source organism: Lachnospiraceae bacterium (assembly GCA_910575255.1). GTDB lineage: Bacteria > Bacillota > Clostridia > Lachnospirales > Lachnospiraceae > Brotaphodocola. The sequence continues at coordinate 48,434 of CAJTEM010000007.1, forward strand.
AAATCCCATCCGCCGAGTCATTCTCGTCAGCCGCCACCCAGACCTGGATGTCCGCCGGCTTCAGAGAGGACGCCTCCCTCTGTGACTTGATCCGCATGGCCGCCGCGCCTCCGGCCGCCAGCAGTACCAGAAACATGGAAGCGATCTGGATCAGGCGCACCCGGCGCCGACGGGCAATCTCTCGTTTTACATCCAGCACCTTGCCCTCGGTAAGCGCCTTTTTAAACTGCTCCGCATTCTGAAAACGGATCTCCTCCTTCACCGCCATGGCACGCATCACGGCATTGCTCATATCCACGGGAATCTCCGCATCGATCTCATGGGGCGGCGTCAGCTGATCCTTCTGGACACGATCTGTTGACTCCTGCGGCTTGACCCCTGTCAGAGCAAAGTACATGGTTGCCCCGACCGAATACAGATCCGTATAAGATCCCTGTTTGCCGTTGGTGATGTACTGCTCCGGAGGTGCATAGCACGGCGTCAGGATCGTAGTCATATCCGTCGTCTCCAGACGTGCCGCTCCGAAATCGTACAGCTTAACCTTGCCGTCCTGACAGATAAAGATATTATTCGGATTGATATCCCGATGAACGATCCGCTCCCGATGAACCTCCGACAATGCGTCCAGTACCGCCAGAGTTACCCGGCAGGCCAGATCCGGCTTTACCTTTCCTCCCTGAGAGCGGATGAACTGCTTATAGGTCATCCCGTCCATAAACTCCATAACCATATAAGCGGTCTCATTCTCCTCAAAAAAATCATACACATCCACCACGTTCGGATTCGTCTGGAATTTGGCAACCCGACGTGCCTCACTTAAGAAACGGGATTTACCGACCTCGTATTCTCTCATGTTCTTGTTCGAATGCACCCGGACCTCTGTTGTCCCCGGAATCCGCGTGGCAATTGCGCTTGGGAAATACTCTTTAATCGCAACCATCTTGCTGAAGGTCTGATCCCAGACCCGGTACACGATACCAAAGCCGCCGGCATTCACTGCTTTTCCGACCAGATAACGCCCCTGTCCCAGCACGGTCCCGGCCGGGAGATAATAAAGATTTTCCGCCTCACTGGTCTGATCATAGCCGCAGTGTGGGCAGATATCATATCCGTCCGGGTATTCTTTCATACACTGATAGCACCGTGCCATGTCATTTTTCCTCCTGTAATCTGTGATACTGAATCAGAATCACGGTTGTATTGTCCTGGCTTCTGAGGGATTTCTGCATCACCATCCGGTTCAGACGCTTTACGGCAACCTGTGCACTCACCCGATTATCGATCAGCATTGCCTTGATCTGATCCTCATCCAGACGCTTGTACAATCCGTCGCTGCACAAAAGAACCATGTCGCCATCCATCAGCTCCAAAGGCTGAACGCTCCGCTCCATGCGGCGGATCCCGCCCATGCCAAGATAATTCGTCAAGGCATCCGAACGCTTTGTCTGAATCTCGTTATCAAAAAATTCCCGGTTGATCTCTCCCCGCTCCAGAGCCTCCTCCAGCTCCCGGCGGTAATTGTGGTCCCTGGTTACTGAAACCATCGCATCCTCCCGCAGCACATAGATCCGGCTGTCTCCTACCGACACCCAGTCCATCCTTCCCCCTGCGATCATAACTGCCACCAGGGTACAGCCGGCCCGGAGAGGATTCCCCTCCCGGTCGGTCTTGGCCAGCACACACTGATCCATTCTTACCGCTTCCCGGCAGAGGAAATCCGAAAAGGCGGCTTTCGGCCTAATCTCCCTGTAATCATCCAGAAGAAGCTGCACTGCACTGCTGCTGGCAACCGAGCCGCCCTCCAGGCCGCCCATCCCGTCACAGACCACGCCCAGCACCTGCTCCTCCTCTACGATCAGGCCGGCAAAATCCTGCTGCTCCCTGCGGGTCCCGATAATACTGTCCACGGCTGCCGAAATCTGTCCTCCAAAACCCTTTTTCCGGATAGAAATCACATTTGCACTATTCATCTGCCACTCCCAATAGAATGGTGCACATGCTGCTTGCCAGCGATATCTGCTGATTCGGCGTATAGCGATACTGCTGATTCGGCGTCAACCGCTGGTTCTGAACATAAACACCATTTTTTGATACATCTGTCAATAAAAATTCATTTCTCTCTTCGTCATACCGCAGACGGCAATGCTCCTTACTGATCGACAAATCCCCGGAAATGACAATATTGCTCAGCCTCACGGAGCGCCCGATGCTCACCTGCGTGTTAACCGGAAGGCTCCACCTCACTCCTGCGTGGCTGCCTGTCAGAATCTCCATATAAGGACGGCCCTTCCTTTTTCCCGGCAATTCCCGGGAGACCACCACCTGCGACGACTGCGTCAATCCCTGAATGAATTCCTGCGCACTCGCAGTCCGCTCCCGGTAGTCCAGCTTCAGAGCCAGGTCCACGGCCTGAGATATCTCCCTGGGAATCTCCGGGCGCAGCTGGCACAGAGGAGTATAGGTACGGTTCCCCAGACGATCCATGGCATCCGGAATCATCACCCCGGTCAGGGCATAATAACAGGTACTGGCCAGGGCATACACATCCGTGTGCGGTCCCTGGTTCCCGGTCCGGGTATACTGCTCCGGCGGTGCAAAACCATGCTTATATTCCACCGAAAAATCACAGCGCTCATCCCGTGTCAGCTGCCTGGCACTGCCAAAATCAATCAGCTTCACTTTGCCGTCGCTCTTCAGATAGATATTCTCCGGACTGATATCCCGATGAAGAATCCCGGTGGTCTTATGGATGATATCCAGCGCTGCCCCGATCTTTACAATGATATCCGTCACGTCCTTGTAGGCAATATTGCCATTGGTCGCCCGTATCACCTTTTTCAGATTCGTACCGTCCAGATACTCCATAGAGAAATATGCCGTCTGGTTCTCCTGAAAGCACTCCTTGACCTGGACCACTGCCGGGATATTCTGCAGTCTTTTTAAGGTCTGTGCTTCATCCATAAAGCGCTTCTTGCCGTGCTCGAAATGCTCCTTCTCCGACTGGCTGGAAAGCCGCAGTGTCGTCTCTTTCGGATTTCGATAGGTCATCCCGGAAGGAGCGAATTCCTTAATGGCACAGATCTCATGATACAGATTGTCAAAAGCCTTGTAGGTGATCCCGAAGCCACCGATGCCAAGGACCTTTCCGATCAGATAGCGGCTTCCTAACAGGGTTCCGGAAGGCAGTGTCCTGGCCCCCGCCATATCCGGCAGCTGCACATAGCCGCACCGCTGACAGCTTCCGTTGACAAACTGGAAGGAAAAGCAATCCGGACATAACAGACTCATATCGGTAGCTGCCATAATCCCCTCCCTACCATCGTATGGTAAATTCCACAGACCCGGCGGAAATCACGTCATTCTGTTCCAGTCTTCTTCTTCCATGAATCTGCACCTTATTGATAAAGGTCCCGTTGGTGGTTTCCAGATCCGTAATGTACATGTTCTGGCCGTCCCACTCCAGCGCAAAATGCTGGCGCGACATCCGCTTGTCATCAAAATAGAGATTGCACATCTGAGCTCTTCCCACAATAAAGCTTTCGTTCATGTGCAGGGTCATCTCCTCCGGACGATTGCCCTTTACACTGATACGCAGATAAAATGCCTTCCCCTCCTGTTCCTGAATCGCAATGTGCTTGTGGATCTCGACATCCGAAGCCATTACCGGCTTGCCGTCCACATATACGACACCACGGCCCTGCTTTACCTTGCGCACACCCTGTACGATCACCACGATCAGCGCCGCTACCGCCAGAATCAGCCCAATCCAGTACCAGTTCTTAATCCAGTTCCCAATCCGGGTCATCAGCGGCAGCTGATCTACCTCAAAGCGGATCGCATTCTCCACCGGGTTCTTTTCCATGGATACATCCGTAATTCCCACGCAGCTGACGGTATACCGACCCGGCTTTAAATCATCGGCAAAGGAAAGGACCATCCGGTTGGCAATCTCCTTATCCGCGCTGACACTCAGAACAGTGATGATCTCGCTCTCTCCGTCCTCTTCCTCGTCCTCGTCTTCCTTCTCTGTCTCCTCTTCCCCGGTCTCCTCCTCGGTCTCCCCGGCTTCTGTCTCTTCCTCTTCGTCCTCGTCTTCTTTATCTTTGTCCTTATCTTTGTCTTTATCTTTGTCCTTATCTTTATCTTTTTTCTTCTTGTCCAGATCTCTTCTGGTAATCACATAATTCGAAGAATTCTCTGCGCCTTCCACCTGCTCGGAGAATTCCACCGCGATCTGCGCATCCTCCAGCTGCTCCACCAGTGTCAGCTCCGGTGCTTCCTCGTCCTTAATATGGCGGGACACCATCACCTCACGGCTGGCTCCCTGATTGGCAGCCGTCCGGACAGAAAAGGTCTCCAGACGGTTCGTCTCCAGATTATTCCCGCTCTGCCATTCCAGCACATCGCTCCCTGCCATCATCCCCGGAAACGAATCCAGCAAAACCCCTGCCTGTTCCACATCAAATACCGTGAGTGTTCCGCCGGAGGTTCTGGCGAATTCACCGAAGCTGTTGATATTCTCCCGGGCCGTATCCTTCAGCGCAAAGGCATATGCCGGGATCCCGCTCTTTCTCAGGCAATCCTGCGCTTCATTCACCCCGGTGTTTCCGATATTGAAATCCTCTCCATCGGAAATCACCAGGATTACCTTTCGTTTGCAGACCTCAGGTCCCAGCTGTCCGGCACGATCCGAAGCCGCACGGATCGCCTCAAACATCAGAGTACGGTTATCCGTATTCGTGACAGACTCCATCACTGCCGCAGTATCCTCAGGCGCGTGCTCCTCGGCAAGACGCAGTTCCACCGTCTCGCCAAAGGTATAAAGAGCCATCCGGTCCTGCTCATTCAATAAGCCTTCGAAATTCACAATCGATTGCTTGATTGCCTGAAAGTAGGCATTCGGCATCGAATTGGAAACATCCAGAAGAATATAATAATAGATCGGTTCCCCGGTCTGGGCAAAAGTGGTTCTCTCTATGTAAGACAGCTGCTCCTGTCCCAAAAATGCCTCCAATTCCTCAGCCGGCCACCCGGATCCATACACGGTCACCTCCGGAAGGTTCACATAAACCTGTTCAATCGAAGGGGGTTCCTCTCCCAGAACCCCCATATTCCCTGCCAGAACACCAGCCATCAAAAAAATACCTGCTATTAAAAGCTTTATTCGTTTTCCCATGCTCTCCCCTCTCTGCAAAATGCAATAAATTCAAACTGACTCTTGCCGGCAGAAATGATATCCCCGGTCTTCAGCTCGACCGCTCCCTGAAGAACATCTGCATTCAGATAAGCCACATTCCCCTGCTGCTGTACGGCAAAAAACTTGTTGGTCCTGTCATCATAGACCACTGCACAGACCGGCTCCCGGCCCAGGCTCTTGTCATCCATGACCGGAATATCCATTTGGTAATCTCTTCCCATCCGGTTAAAACCCTGATGAAGGCGGTAATCCCTTCCCTTCTCCTCACCGACAATACAGACCAGCCATCCGACGATCAGATCTGCTCCTTTTTCCTCTGTGTACAGGCGAACCGTCTTGTCATCCTCCTCTGCCGGAATACCGGCCGTCTGCTTTATCGCTGAACCCCCGGCGCCCGCCGGCCCGACCGGCCTCAGCGCCACCGTCTTATCGTCGTCGCTCTGACTGCTCTGAGACGGCATCGAGACTGTGACCGCGTCATCCTCATCCGCCAGTATTCCGCAATGCGGACACTGAGAATACCTGGTGTTGTCATAGAAATGTCCTTTGCTGCATTTTACAATCGCCATGTTTTTCCTCCCATTCCGTATTTTTATCCTGCCTGTTCCCCCGCCGCATTCATTCCAGCCATACGGCAATTGCCGAATAATTATCCATATCGGTATTTCTTCCGTTCTTCAGAATCACTTCCTGCATCAGCCGGATCCACTGCTCGGGAGTATCCGCCTTTTTCAAAAGCGCCTCCATCTTCTTCTCCTCGATCAGTTCCCAGAAGCCGTCCGTACAAAGCAGAAATGCCTGCTGTCCGCTTCGCTCCAGTCTCCCGGATTCCTGATAATTCACCTCATCCATCTCGATTCCCAGCACCCTGAGCAGCCGGTTGCGATCCGGATGATGACGAATCTCCTTCTCTTTCAGCTTTCCTACCGACACCAGCATCTGCGGAACACTGTGATCCAGCGTCCGCTCCTTCAGCTTGTTCCGCTGAAAATAATACAGCCGTGAGTCCCCGATATGTCCCCAGCGGATCTCGTGTTCGTCGATCTGAAGCGCCACCAGGGTCGTCTTCATATCGGCACAGGAACGATCCCTCTCCTGACAACTGGTAATCGCCGCCTGCGCATGCTCAAACGCCTCTCCGAGGAAATCCTCCCGATCCTTCATCTCTGCAAATCTGAGGATGGAAGATTCCACAGCAATCTGCGATGCCACCTCTCCCTTTCCATGGCCTCCCAGGCCATCCGCCAGAATAAAGCAATAGCTCTCTCCGTCCTGATACATGCCGATATTATCTTCGTTGTTATCCCTTGACCCACTGTCACTGAACATCGAAAATTTAACCATATCCTTCCTCCTGGTTTGATAACGGCACACGCCGCTTCGCGTCACCTGCCAACTCGGGTGACAAAACCACTAGTACAGCATTGCTTAAATTTCGGTGAATCAATTGCTTGATATCGGTGTCATCTGTGCGTCTGCGAAGCGACGGCGTAGTGGTACCTACGTCTAGCTTCGCAGACGTGCAAAGGGCGCTGATAGCAGGTGATTGATTCACCGAAATTTAGGCAAAGCTGTACTAGTATGACCCACACCAATTAACCATATGTTTCGCTTGTCTAAATTTCCCCCTGCTTCGTTGTCGTCGGTCAACGATGCCACCGCATCGCCTCCCTCCTCCGCCTTGCAGGATGAAAATTTATCCTGCGCGAAACATAATGGTAAATGGTGTGGGTTATACTAGATCTTGTCTGTCAATTATCTAAATTATACCATTATCTTCCACATTGTCAATTTTATTCGTGACGAATTTTATAAGAAAATTGTATGTATATGCAAAAAAACATGACGGTCTTGATTTTACTGACCGCCATGTTTTTTGCTTTACTTTATATTTTTCAACGTCATCCCCAATAGCTGCCCACACCCCGGGCAGGACGAGCGATCAATTCGCACCCAAAAGATAACCCTCAATTCCTTCCACCGCAGCTGTCTCATCAATTCCATCTGCCGAAATGGTCAGCTCCTCACCACTTCTCATGCCAAGCGTCATCATGCCCATAATGCTCTTCGCATTGACACGGGCACTCTGGCTTTCCACGTAGATGGCGCTCTCATACTGGCTGGCAATCTGTACCAGCATGGCTACCGGTCTGGCTTCTAATCCCGATGAGAGTCCGATCGTGATTGTCTTTTTTAGCATAATAATCCTCCTCATTTCTTCAGGCGCATCCTCACGCCTCTGTAGCTGGTCCACCGCTTCGTAACTTCTCCGCCAGGCTGCTCAGCCGACGCAGCCGATGATTCACGCCCGACTTTCCCACCGGCGGATCTAGAGCTTCTCCGAGCTCCTTCAATGTTGCTTCCGGCCTTGCCAGACGCAGTCTGGCAATCTCGCTTAGATTCTCCGGTAAAACATCAAAACCCATCCTGTCTCTGATGAGCCGGATATCCTCCACTTGTCTGACTGCCGCAGACACGGTCTTATGGATATTCGCAGTCTCACAATTGACCTGCCGGTTCACACTTCCCCGCATCTCCTTGAGAATCCGTATATTCTCCAGCTCCATCAGGGAAACCGGCGCCTCCATCACATTCAGGATATCTACGATCTGACTTCCTTCCTTGATATAGGTCACAGAGTACTTCTTTCTCTGTACAATTCTGGCATCCAGACCAAAGGAACGAATCAGACCCTGCAGTTGAATCGCCTTTGCAAAAGAAGCGCAGGCAATCTCAAAATGGTAAAACCTTTCCGGGTCACTGATGGAACCAGCGGCCAAAAACGCTCCCCGGATGAACGCACGCCGACAACAGTTCTGCTGAATGACCACGTTCTGCGCCAGAGACAGATTCTCCTCAATCTCACCGTTACGATCAAGCAGCTTGACTGCACGAAGCACCCGGAGAGCATCCTCATTTCGGCGGATCCCCACAGTATAGATCCGGCTTCTGCGAGTTCCCATACCCTGACGAATAGAAATATCAGTATTTATATTAAATGTTTTTTGCAATAATGTAAAGTACTTTCTTGCGACTGCTGCATTTTCTGTATGGATTTTTATACAAAATCTGTCATATTCTGATATCTGTATCCGCCCGCAGAGGCTGATAATCGCCGCAATCTCTGCGATCTGACAGTGCCTGGCCGTGCTAAGCTGCCGGGACAGCTCTTCCTTTACCCTTGACGAAAATGACAAGCTCTCACCCCTGTTCCTTCCGGATCCGGTCCTTCTCGATATCCCGGTGCTCAATCTTCAGCCCAAACTCCTCATGCCGGCTTAAATGCTGGTAAAGCGCACCGGCAATCGTCACAGACCGATGCTTGCCTCCGGTGCAGCCCACTGCAATCACCAGCTGATTCTTCCCCTCCAACACATAATTCGGAATCAAAAACTCCAGCATATCACACAGCTTTTCCAGAAATTCATCCGCTGTCCCCCCCTGCCGGACATAAGCCTGCACCATAGCTTCCTCCCCGGTATGCTGACGCAGCTCCTCCACATAATAAGGATTGGGCAGAAAACGCACGTCGAATACCAGATCCGCATCCGCCGGAATTCCGTACTTGAAACCAAAGGAAAGCACGGTAATAAACAGATTGCCGTAGCCCTGATCCTCCGTGTAAATCCGTTCCAGTTCCTGGCGCAGCTCCCGGGTCAGCAGTTGGCTGGTATCGATAATAATATCCGCTTTCCTTTTCAGAAATTCCAGACGCTCTCGCTCCAGGCGGATTCCGCTGTCCACCCGCCCCCGCCCGGCCAGGGGATGGGAGCGCCGGGTCTCCTTGTATCTCTTTACCAACGTCTCGTCACTGGCATCCAGATAGAGAATCTGACAGGGCATCTCATTCTGCTTCCATTCCTCCAGCACATTCAATAGCTGCGGCAATTCCCTCCCGCTGCGGATATCGATCCCCAGCGCGATCCGTTCATGACCAGACGGTTGCTGCACTGCCAGCTTTGCGAACGGCTCCAGCAGAGGAATCGGCAGATTATCCACACAATAGAATCCCTGATCCTCCAGCATCTTAAGGGCAATCGTCTTTCCTGCTCCGGACATTCCTGTCACGATCACCAGCTTCATGGTTCCTCCCTCCCGCTTTTTCTTTGTGTACTCTTAAAATTCTCCCAGCTGCTTTATTTCCGGCTCCAGCTCCACCCCGAACTGCTCCCGTACGCGCCTTTGCACCTCATGACACAGCTTCTTAATGTCTGCCGCAGTTGCCTCTTTCCGGTTGATCACAAACCCGCAATGCTTCTCCGACACCTGGGCACCGCCGACAGTAAATCCCCGCAGACCCGCTTCCTCGATCAGCTTCCCGGCAAAATAGCCCTGCGGACGCTTGAAGGTGCTGCCGGCGCTGGGATATTCCAAAGGCTGCTTATTTCTCCTCTGGGCGCCAAGCTCCTCCATCCGGTTGCGGATCTCACTCTCCGTCCCCGGCTTCAGGCAGAACCGGGCACCCAGCACCACCTGGCCTCTTGCCGGAATATTGCTGGTCCGGTATCCTAAGGCCAGCTCTGTTGCCGCAAGCTCCAAGACTCCCTTCTTGGGATCCAGAATCCTCACGGTTCCCAAAACATCCGCCAGCTCCGAACCATAGGCGCCGGCATTCATTACCACTGCCCCTCCTACGGTCCCCGGAATCCCGGAAGCGAATTCCATCCCGGTCAAAGTCTCCTTGAGCGCCGCCTTGGCCACCACAGCCAGCAATACTCCCGCACCTGCCCATAGCCTGCCGTCAGCTTCTCTCTTCACCTCAGAGAAATGCTTCCCCAACACCACGATCACGCCGCGATAGCCCTTATCTCCCACCAGCAGATTGCTGCCATTGCCCACAATATAAGAAGGCACGGACTGCTGCCGGCAAAGCGCCAGCACGTCTGCCAGCTCTGTCTCACTCTCCGCTTCCACATAATAATCCGCCGGACCACCTACCCGGAACGTAGTATGGCGGCTCATCGGTTCATCCGCCAGGCATCTCCCTGACCTCATCACCTGTCCCAACAACTGCCGAAAATCACTCATCCATCCCTCACGATTTCTGTTAGCTTTGACTTATGACAATGCTTTCCCCAGATTGGCCTGTACACGGTTATACAGCTCTTTTGCCGCATTATAGCCCATCTTCTTCTGCCGGTAGTTCACTGCTGCGGACTCCACAATGATCGCCAGATTTCTGCCCGGACGAATCGGAATATTGTGACATACTACCTTATTGCCCAGAAATTCCGTATACTGATCTTCCATCCCCAGGCGATCATACTCCTTGTCGCGACTCCAGTCTTCCAGCTTAATCACCATGTCAATCGACTGGGTCTCCTTCACGCTTTCCACACCATACAGGGCTTTCACATCAATGATGCCAATACCCCGAAGTTCAATAAAATGCTTGGTGATATCCGGTGCGCTTCCGATCAGGGTATCCTCGCTGACCCGACGGATCTCCACCACATCATCCGTTACCAGACGGTGTCCTCTCTTAATCAGCTCCAGTGCAGCCTCACTTTTCCCGATGCCGCTCTCCCCCATGATCAGCACTCCCTCACCAAATACATCCACCAACACCCCGTGAATGCTGATGCAGGGAGCCAGCTTCACATTCAGCCACCTGGTCGCCTCTGCCATCAAAGCAGAAGTCGTCTTGTCCGACACCAGACAGGGCACCTGATAACGGCGGCACAGATCCTGCATATCCTCGTCCGGCATCATGCTGCGGCTGTATACCAGGCAGGGAATCTCACTGGCCAGAAGCTTCTCATAATTCTCCACCTTCCGCTCCCGCGACAACGTCTTGATATACTCCTGCTCCACAAAACCGATAATCTGCACCCGCTCCTTGTCAAAATGATCAAAAAATCCCGCCAGTTGCAGCGCCGGACGATTCACATCCGGATGCGTCAGCACCACCTTATCCGTATCGATCTCCGGAATAATATTTTTCAGATTCATCTTCTGAATCAGCTCCGTAATCGTCACACCATACATGACTTTTCCTGCTCCTTCCTGTATCCTGAAAACAGCCGTCCGACAGCTGCCTGTATTCTCACATTGCCGCATGACATCCGCATCCGGCATGCGGATCTTTTCTTTATACTATCACATCTGCCGCTGATTGTCATTATGTTCTTTCTCTGCTGCGGACGTCCGGAAAAATTCATAAACCTGTTCTGCCGCCCTGTGATTCATTCCCGGCACTTCTGCCAATGCCTCCACTTCTGCCTCCCGGATCGCCTCCAGGGATTTAAATTGCCTCATCAGGGCCTTTCTCCTCGTCTTGCCAATACCCGGAATATCATCCAGCAAGGAATGCACCTGGCTCTTCCCCCTCAGGCTCCGGTGATATTCAATCGCAAACCGGTGTGCCTCGTCCTGAATCCGTGTGATCAGCCGAAAGCCCTCCGAATGCCGGTCAATCGGAATCTCCACGTTCTGATAATAGAGTCCCCGTGTCCGGTGATTATCATCCTTCACCATCCCGCAGACCGGAATCTTTAACTTCAGTTCTTCCAGCACCTCAAGAGCAATATTCACCTGCCCTCTTCCTCCGTCCATCATCAGCAGATCCGGGAACCTGGTAAAGCTCCCCAGCTCCTCCCCCACTCCGTTCTCCTGCAGGCGGGTTTTTTCCTCCAGTCCATGGCTGAACCGTCTTAAAAGCACCTCCCGCATGGAAGCATAATCATTCGGGCCAGTCACGGTCCGGATCCGGAACTTGCGGTAATCGTTCCGCTTCGGCTTTCCATCCTCATACACTACCATGGATCCGACAGACTCATATCCGGAAATGTTGGAGATATCAAATGCCTCCACCCGGCGCACCCGGCCGATCCCGAGCCAGTCCGATACCTGATTCATAGCTCCGATCGTCCGCAGTTCCTCCCGCTTGATCTTTTCTTTGTCCTGAGAAAGAACCAGCGCCGCGTTCTTCTGTGCCAGCTCTACCAGACGCTCCTTCTCCCCCTTCTTCGGAACTGTCATATGGACCTTCTGCCCCTTGCGGGCGGTAAGCCAGCGGCAGATCACCTCGCTGTCCTCCGGCTCGGTCTGCATCCACAACTCCCTGGGAAGAAACGGAGTCCCGGCATAGAACTGCTTCACAAATCCCGAAAGAATCTGCGCCGTATTTTCTGCCGTGGCTACCACCATATGAAAATGCTCCCGTCCGATCAGCTTGCCCTCCCGCACGAAAAAGACCTGAACCACCGCATCCTCCTCGTCCCGGGCCAGAGCAATGATATCCCGGTCCTGCGTACTGCTGCTGGTAATCTTCTGCTTCTGAGCCACCTTCTTTACACTGCCCAAAAGCTCCCGATACTCAATTGCCTTCTCAAAATTCATCTCTGCAGAAGCCTGCCGCATCTTCTCCTCCAGCAAAGAGAGCACTTTGCCGTAATGTCCGTTCAGAAATTCCAGGACCTGAGCAATATTCTCCCCGTACTCTTCCCTGCTGATTCCTCCCTGGCAGGGGGCCTCGCACTGTCTGATATGATAATTGAGGCAGGGGCGGTCCTTCCCCGCATCTCTTGGCAGCACCTTATTGCAGGTACGAATCTTGTACAGCTTATGGATCAGGTCAATCGTATCCTTCACTGCCCCTGCGCTGGTGTATGGCCCAAAGTATTTGTTCTTGTCCTTTTTCATCGTTCTCGCAAACAATACCCTGGGAAATTCCTCAGCCACCGTCACCTTGATGTAGGGATAGGCCTTATCATCCTTCAGCATGGTATTGTAACGTGGTCGGTGCTCCTTGATAAGGTTGCACTCCAGAACCAGGGCCTCCAGTTCTGAATCGGTAATAATATATTCAAACCTGGCTATCCGCGATACCATCTGTTCAATCTTCGCCGTCTTATTGCGGCTGCTCTGAAAATACTGCCGCACCCGATTTTTGAGACTGATTGCCTTTCCTACATATATGATCTCATCATGCTTATCATGCATAAGATAGACTCCTGGCTGAGCCGGAAGCTTTTTTAATTCCTCTTCAATGTTGAACACCGCAGTCTCCTCTCCTTCCCGGCCGACAATTCCACAGACCGTCAGCGCAGCCTTCCCCCCTCATAATGCTTCTGCAGCGAAAGACGGCGAATCACCTCATCCAGCTGCTTCTCCACGCTTCCTGTCCCTGCCTGCATATCCAATACCACATAGATGCTGTCCAGATCTGACTGAGAGACAGAACCCTTCATCTCCCGCAGACATACAATCTTCTCTTCCAGATTCTCCGCCTCCAAAAAAGCCATCAATTGACAGTTCGGCTTTCGTTCCGGCCCGGCTTCCTTTTTCGGTTCCGTCATTCTCTCCGGTCCCGGTTTTCCCTCTGGTTCCGGTTTTCTCTCCGGTCCCGGATTTCTCTCTGGTTCCGGTTTTCTCTCCGGTCCCGGTTTTTCTTCTTTTCGGCTGTCCGCTGCTTTGCCAAACCTCTCTGCCGGGGACGACATCCGTTCGAACCGGTAATCCTGCGCCGCATCCGGATATTTCGCCCGATCCACCTTGCCGGCAAACTGCTCATATGGTCTGACATACACCTGGAAGTCTCCATACAGCGCCTGATAGACTACCATCGTTTCCGCAGTCTCCGAATGAACAGCCATTGCCACGATCTGATACAGATTCCCTTTAAAATGCCGGTAAATTTCACCCGGACATACGGCCCTCTCCTTACAATCTCCCATCCGTTTCTTCCTCCCTGTCTCAGCGCGTGCCGAAGATTCATTTCCTCCGCCAGACGATTCCTTCTCTGTAATCATACAAAAGACCTTCCGATTTTTCAAGTCCCTGGTTTTTCTTTTCCAGAGGTTGCCTTTTTTACAGGGCGGGGATTCCGGGAGGTACGCCTTGGACCAGGGGAGGGCCGCAGCGGGAAAGAGTCTGCGAAGTCAACATCTGCAGACCCTTTCCCGCTGCGGCCCTCCCCTGGTTCCAAGGCTGAATATCCCTTTCCCCTAAATTAACTAAAATTATTTCACAGATTCATTACTGTTTATGCTTAATGTCAGTTAAGAAAACCGTCATTCCAATTCAAACGACATTACCCTATCAGCCAATGTCATGATGTTGGGGCCAAAAGGTCTTTTGACCCCTCTGATACCGAATTGTTCCGCACTTTGTGCTCCCGCAATCCTCATGTCATTTAGTTTAGCTCAAAGAATACGCAGCCTTGGAAAAGGGAGAGGGAAGAAGCCGGAAAATGTGCCTGCTATTCAATCCTCTCCCATGTAAGCCCCTACCGTCGGCCCTGCCGATCCGGTAGGCACGGGCGGCCCTGCCTCCAGTCCTGTATACTGGGCCCCGGCCGACGGTTGTGCTGTCTCTGTCGGCGCTTCTCCGACCGTATCCGCGACAAAGGTGCTCTCCGGCAATGCAGCCCTTGACTGGGCGATCCAGTCCGCCTCTGCCTTTGCCTCCTCCGGGGAAAGCAGGCCGTCCCAGTCATAGCGGCAGGATGCGTCCCACAAGAGCCATTCGTCATACCCGGCATCATAGGTCGCCTGAATCTGCTCCCGGACCTGATCCGCCCCATAGGGAATATAGTGCATCAGCCAGGAGGCGGTAAAATCCTGCAGCCATGGCCGCACGATTGCGATATGCTCCTGTCCGTCTCTGGCAAAATAAATCTCCTTGCGGGATGCCTGCAGTGCCGCTGTAATCGTCTCGTAGGGATGCATGTCCGGATAATCAATCCCATAATATCCGTCTCCGTAATGGGACGGATAGATCATTGGACTGATGTAGTCCACATGCTTGGCCAGCTCTCCATAGATCTGACCTACCGCATTGGCATTGACATCACTGTTGATAATCGCCCCAAACACGTCTGCGGACACAAACAGTCCCTGCTCCCGCAGCTTCCTGTAGGCATACTCCATGAATTCACAGATCACATCCGTCCGGGAACGTCCCCGGGTATCCTCTTCCCGAAATACCACATCCTCCATGGAACTCTCGGTACAGAAACGTACATAGTCAAACTGCACCTCCTGGAAACCCAGCTTCTTTGCCTGTATGCCGATCTCCACCAGGTAATCCCAGGCCTCTTCCCGATAAGGATTCACCCAGGAATTGCCGTCCTTATCCGTGAATACGGAGCCGTCCGCATACTGGACGCACCACTCCGGGCGTACGGTCCCCAGCCAGGCATCCCGAAAAGCAGGAATCCGGGCAATCGCATAGATGTCACGTTCTCTCAGCTTATTCATCAAGCCTTCCATATCCTGGATATGAACCCGGACGGACCCCAGTTCCTGGATCAGCGGGGAATCTACCTCACAGGACACCCGCCCGAAATCATCTTTTAAATCGATCACCAGGGTGTTGATCTCTGTCTTATCAATCTCCTCCAGCAGGGTATCAACCATGCTGGGAGTTCCTGCCACATATGCAGAAATATAGATTCCCTTCACTTTTACCGGTTTCCTTTCCGGCTCATAATCAATCACGATCTCTCCGATCTGCAATTCAGGTTCTGTCTCATCTTCCCTGCCGCTCTCCGGTCTCTCTCCTGGTGCCGTCTGTCCCTGCCCTACTACTACGGGCGCCGGCGTGGTGGCAATCTCATTCATATCATTCAATCTTCCACATCCGGTCAGGAGAAACAGACATACGAAAAGCAGTATTTTGCTTCTCTTCATGATTCTCTTTCCTCGCGTTTTCCTGTACTGCCGTTTTCTTTGATGGTGCCGGAGCATACGAAGTGTTTCGCTTGCAATTGCAAGGGCGACTCCGCAGTGTGCGCTCGCTTCCGCACTGCTCTTTGCTTTCGTGTACATTATACCACACCTTCCAGAAAATAGCAAAATTTTAGGCTTGTTTCTCCCACTTTTCATAAAAAAAGATGCTTTTTCCAGGATTAAAATACATATTTCGTCACATTTCTTCCACTTTTCCCATCCATTTCAGCAGACAATATGATTTTCTGCTCTTGAGAATCCCCTCCCTCTTGCTATGTTATGATGTTGGGGTCAAAAGGTCTTTTGACCCCTCTGATACCGGATTGCGTTTGCAGGATGCATAAAACCCGAGGTCCGGGGAAGATTTTTTCCAGAGCGAACCTTTCGGAGCCCCTCGGAAAAGCAACACCCTCCGCTTCCTGGACGGAGATCGGGAACTTCCTATCTTGATTTTTTCACACACAGGCTTATAATATAGCTTATCGGAATTTGCAAAACAAAAAAGGAGAGCCAAACAATGAAAAAACACTTACAACTTGCCGCTATAATCCTGTTAGCTTTTTCCCTTACGGGATGTGCAGAAAGCAGCGCCCCGACGGAAGAGACCCCGTCCCAGACCCAAGCCCTTCTCCCGGAAAGCGATGCGCCGCTGCTGAAGGAGGGGGAAACAGTAACGATTTCTGGTGAATGTCAGTTCCATGTAGACTATGTGGCCATATCAGAACACCCAGAACTTTATTATGAAGCCGATGCGGGCAAGACATACGCGGAGTTTTGTATTACCTTCCAGAATCTTGCCGATTATACCGTCAATGCAAGTAATGTCATGAGGGGAAAGCTGATTTATTCCGGGATGTATGAATATGGCGGCAATGACACGGTGACAGACGAGGATGGCCTGTTTTCATCTCCGGCACACTGGTTTGACATGGATCCTTCGGACAGCATGCAGATACATTACTTTTTCCTCGTGCCAAAAGAGGTGCAGGATAGCAGCCGTACGGTGGAACTGAATATGAACATATGTGAAAACGAATACCGCGTTATTGTGAGGGAAGGCGAGAAGGGGGTTGTTCCTGCCAGTGGAAGCGCCAGTATTTCTGACAAGACATCCGGAGAGATCGGATCTGAAGATGTGGTGGTCACGGACAATGCGGAATTCTATGTAGAACATGCAGTCTTCACGAAAAAGGCAACGCCGCTGTCACCAGGAACCGCCTATAACTATTATGAAGCTGAGGACGGAAAGATCTTCCTGGATTTTTGCGTCGCCTATACGAACAGAGCGTCACAGAAAATGGAGGCCGGCAAAGCCGTCTCTGCCGATCTGGATCAGGCAGAGGCAGCCGTCAGTGTGACAGAACTGAGCAACAGAAGTGCGTTTGAAGATTATTCCAATGTGGCAGTTGTCCTTCCGCTGTGTACGGAATATATCCACTGCATCTTCCAGGTTCCCGAAGAACTGGAAACAAACAGTGAGCCGGTGACGGTTTCTTTTAAGATAGATGGCAACCGCTATACATATTCCGTAAAGTAGGAGTGCCTCCCGGTTCAAGCCAGGACTCCGCGGCCCATTGCGTTCTCCAAATGACAAAAATCATCGATTTTGTCAGTGCAAAATTCCCCCGTCTGTGCTACAATCATTACCAGAATATGGAGGGGAATTTTGTCTGTTCCCAAGAGACCTTCATTACGGAAAGGAGTCATTGATAACTATGAACCCAGGATTTGACAACCAGAAATATCTCATCACACAATCAGAACATATCCGCAACCGTATCAGTCAGTTTGGGAATAAGCTGTATCTCGAATTCGGAGGAAAGCTTTTTGACGACTATCACGCCTCCCGGGTCCTTCCCGGGTTTCAGCCGGACAGTAAGCTGAAGATGCTGCTGCAGCTTGCCGATCAGGCAGAGATCGTGATCACAATCCATGCCGCTGATATTGAAAAGAACAAGATCCGCCATGATCTTGGGATCTCCTATGACATGGATGTGCTGCGTCTGATCCAGGAGTTTCGGGATAAGGGACTCTATGTGGGAAGTGTGGTTATCACCCGCTATGCCGGCCAGCCGGCTGCTGACCAGTTCAAGTCCAAGCTGGAGAAGCTGGGCATCCGCGTCTACCGCCACTATCCCATTAATGGATATCCCAACAATGTCTCCTATATCGTCAGTGATGACGGCTATGGCAAAAATGATTATATCGAGACTACCCGGCCGCTGGTTATCATCACTGCGCCGGGTCCCGGCAGCGGCAAGATGGCTGCCTGCCTGTCCCAGCTTTATCACGAGAATAAGCGTGGCATCAAGGCCGGTTATGCCAAGTTTGAGACCTTTCCCATCTGGAACATTCCCCTGAAGCACCCGGTCAACCTGGCTTATGAGGCAGCTACGGCTGATCTCAACGATGTGAATATGATTGACCCCTTTCATCTGGACGCCTATGGCGTTACCACAGTCAACTATAACCGCGATGTGGAGATCTATCCGGTCCTCGCGGCTATGTTTGAGGGCATATACGGACATTGTCCCTACAAATCGCCCACCGATATGGGAGTAAATATGGCCGGCAACTGTATCATTGACGATGAGGTCTGCCGGGAGGCCTCCCGCCAGGAGATCCTTCGGCGCTATTATCAGGCTCTCAACCGCCTGGCCAAGGATGAAGGAACCCGGGATGAGGTCTATAAAATCGAGCTTTTAATGAAGCAGGCGAAAATCAATGTAAATATGCGTTCCGTAGTCCCTGCTGCCAATGAGCTTTCTCAGAAAAATGGTTCCCCGGCCGCTGCCCTTAAGCTGCCTGACGGCCGTATTGTCACTGGCAAGACCAGCGCCCTTTTAGGTGCATCTGCCGCTGCGCTCCTGAATGCCGTCAAGGAGCTCGGCGGGATCGCTGACCAGATTCATCTGATCTCCCCGGCCTTTATCGAGCCGATCCAGGGTTTGAAAATCCGCTACTTAGGCAGCCACAACCCACGCCTGCACACCGACGAGGTGCTGATTGCCCTCTCCATGTGCGCAGCCACAGATGAAAATGCCCGCATTGCCTTAGAGCAGCTCCCCAAACTGCGCGGCTGCCAGGTGCATACCTCTGTGATGTTGTCCTCTGTAGACATCAAGGTCTTTTCCAAGCTGGGGCTGGAGCTGACCTCCGAACCCTGTTACGAGACCGACAAGATCTACCACTAAAATAAACAGCAGGGCTGTCTGATATCACTTGTTAAGCAATATCAGACAGCCCTGCTGCTTATCCCAGTTGCCATTCCGGATGCCTCTCAAAATATTCCGCCGCATACTGCTTGTCCAGCTCGATCCGGGCCTTAAGCTCCTTAAGCCCGGCAAACTTCTGCTCCGGGCGCTCAAAATCCAGCAGCTGCACTTCGATATTCTTGCCATACAGATCGACCCCTGACTCCAATCCCAGAACAAAGGTTTCCACCCCTACTGGATTTTCTCCGGTGATGGTTGGCTTAGCGCCGATGTTGCTGACACCGCCGTAATACTTTCCGTCAATCAGCACCCGGGAGGCATAAACTCCGAACCGGGGAAGGTACTTTTCCGGCGGAGGCAGAAGATTGGCAGTCGGAAAGCCCAGCAGAGGCGCTCCGATGTGATTGCCATGAACTACCTCTCCGTGAATGGCATAGGGCTCCCCCAACAACTCATTGGCTTTCCCGATATGCCCCTCATCCAGCTGCTCGCGGATATAGGTGCTGCTGATGTCCCGGTGTTCATCCTGCTCCTTCTCGATAATCACGGCCTCATAGCCGTAATCCGGCGCCAGCCTCTGCAGCAATGCCGCATCTCCTGCCCGGCGATAGCCAAAACCGCAATCCGTTCCGGCCACAATCGCCTGTGCCTTCATCTGGCCTACTAAAATCCGCTCCACGAATTCCTCCGGCGGCATCTGCGCCACCTCCTGATTAAAGGGATACTCTACCAGATAATCGATCCCTGTTTTTTCCATATTGTTCCGTCGTTCCGCATTTGTCGTAATCAGCGACTGCTTCTTCCCTGACACCACACCAGCCGGCGCCATGTCAAAAGTAAAGATCGCCGTACGAAACCCCTTCTGCTTGCCCAAAAGCAACATCCTCTGCAGCAGCTTCTGATGACCCTTATGGCGGCCGTCAAATTTACCGATGGTGACTACCGTAGGCTCCTTGATCTGAAATTCTCTTGTTCCGGCAATTACCTGCATCTCTTAGCTGCCTCCCAGAAATATTTTCTGCGGCTGATACCGCCCCTTTTTTTCCTCATACCGATAGATTCCGATAAATTCCCCTTTGCTGTCATAGACTCGCACGTTTCCTCCGGCCTTCGGCACCTTTTCTTCTGTCTTCGGGTCTGCCTCTGCAAACTCCGGCCCAAAAGGGTTCCCGTTGTGCACCAGCCTGTCTCCCGCCGGCAGCATCACAAGTCCCGGAAGGCCGGCAAACACCGCATCCACCGGCCACACATATCGATCCAGCTCTCCCAGATCCCGCAGTCTCTCAATCTCACTCAGCCGCAGGCTTTCCCGGATGCCGAACCGATCCACCCGGGTGCGCACCAGGCTCTCCATACAGCCCCCGCAGCCTGCCTTCCTGCCAATATCATGGCAGAGCGTCCGGATGTAGGTTCCCTTTGAGCACATGACTCGCATGGTCACCCGCGGCAGCTCCAGCTTTTCGATTTCCAGCTCCAGAATCTCCACCGGCCTTGGCTGCCGTTCTACCTCCTTACCGGCACGCGCCAGCTCATAAAGCTTTTTGCCGTTGACCTTTAAGGCAGAATACATCGGCGGCACCTGCAGGTATGGTCCTAAAAAGCTCATGACAGCTTCTGTTACCGTCTGCCCCATCTCCTCCGACCGTTCCACCTCCTGCTCTGCAAGAACCCTCCCTGTGAGGTCCTGAGTATCGGTCTCCCGCCCCAAAAGCAGCACTGCACGGTACTCCTTCGTTTTATCGGTCAGCAGATCGCACAGCTTTGTCCCTTTGCCAAGACAGACTGGTAATACCCCCTCCGCCTCCGGATCCAGGGTTCCTGTGTGTCCGATTTTTTTCATTCGCAAAATACCTCTCATTTTCGCTACCACGTCATGAGAGGTATATCCCTTTTCCTTATAAACATTGATGATTCCGTCCATGCAAGCTCCCCCTGTCACTTCCGGGCCGTCTCTTCCTTTGTCGCTGGTTCTTCCGGAAGCTGCTCCGCGATATGTACGGACAGGTTATTGATCACATCATGGACGCTTCCGTTCATGGTACAGCCCGCCGCCCGGATATGCCCGCCGCCGCCGAAATAGGAAGCCACCTTACTGACATCTACCAGACTGTTCGAACGCATGCTGACCTTATACACATGGTTCTCGGTCTCATGCAGAAAGATCGCGCATTCCACTCCGTCCGTCACCCGCAACTGATCCACGATTCCCTCCAGATCCGTATGATCCGCACCATAAAAATCCAGATCCTTCTGACGCACTGCCGCAAAGATGCAGCGCCCATCCATAAAGGAAATACTTTCCAGCAGAGCCCGCCCCAGAATCTGATTCTGGACATAGCTCTTCTTAAAAAAAGTATCATCAATTATTTTTCCAAAAGGAATCCCTTTTGCCATCAGCTTTCCGGCAATCTCCATGGTATAAGCTGAGGTATTGCTGTTCTTAAACACATTCGTGTCATGAATGATTCCTGTATACAGGCATTCTGCCACCGATGTGCTGATCTTCTCCTCTTCCAGGAACTGATACAGCACCTCACAGGTGGAGCTGGCATCCGCCAGAACCACATTTTCCTCCGCATAGCCACGATTGGTCACATGATGATCCAGGCAAATGCTGTGCTTTGCCCTATCAAGGTATCCCAAAAAGCTCCCCAGACGTGTCTTGTCTCCACTGTCCAGGCAGATACACAAATCATAATCCTGCCCGGCCTGCGCATCCTGGCTGATGGTATCAAAACGCTTCAGATAACAAAATTTGTCCGCCGGCTTCTCCAGATAAACCTGGACGGTTTTCTCCGGATATTGCTCCAGCAGGTAGTTGCAGACAGCCAGGCAGGATCCCACGCAATCCCCGTCCGGACGTGTATGTCCAAGGATCGCAATGGTATCCGCTTCCCTTGCCATTTCCATCAATCTGCTCATGCAATCACCTCCTAGTATGAGCCTATTCATTACTGTTCACACCATGACTAATCACTTCGCTGATTAGTCATGGCCTGTATGGTTATGAGGCTGACGCTTATTCGTCTTGTTCCCCTGTGTCCGAACCGTTATCTTCCTCTTTCAGATCTTTCGTCACTTCATCAATCAGCCTCGACATATGCACACCATATTCAATGGACTGATCCAGAATAAAACTGATCTCCGGAGTATTGCGCAGGTTGATCCGGTTTGCCAGCTCCCGGCGAATATAGCCTACCGCGCTCTTAAGTCCTGCAAGAGCGTCCTCGGCAGCGGCATCCTCGCCGCCCAGGACACTGATATAAGCCTTGCAGTATTTCAGATCCGGTGTCACATCCGCCGATACCACACTGATCATTGTTCCCGCTACCCGCGGATCCTTGATCTCTGTGCGGATAATCTCACTCAGCTCTCTCTGCACTTCTCCGTTGATTCTTATATTCTTAATGCTGTTTTTCCGCATAAAATATCCTTTCCTGACCGTATGCGTCCTTTAGCGCGGAACCTCGACCATGATATAGGCCTCAATGACATCGTCCTCCTGAATATCATTAAATTTCTCAAATACCAGTCCGCACTCGTAACCGGTCGCAACTTCTTTTACCGCATCCTTAAACCGCTGCAGGGAAGCCAGAGGACCATCGAATATCTGATCCTTGCCGCGAGTGATCCGGCAGGAACAGCCCCGCTGGAACTTTCCGTCGGTCACATAGGATCCGGCAATGGTTCCCACCCCGGAAGCCTTGAACAGCTGACGCACTACGGCATGGCCGATCACCTGCTCCTCGAAAACCGGATCCAGCATGCCCTTCATGGCAGCCTCCACATCCTCGATCGCCTGATAGATCACCCGATACAACCGCAGATCCACCTTTTCCCGCTCCGCAATCGACTTTGCCGTCACATCCGGCCTTACGTTAAACCCTATGATAATGGCGTTCGAAGCGGATGCCAGTGTCACGTCAGACTCGTTGATCGCTCCTACACCGCCATGGATCACCTTGACCATCACTTCTTCGTTGGAAAGCTTCAGCAGGCTCTCCTTCACAGCCTCCACGGATCCCTGCACGTCTGCTTTCACAATGATTGGCAGTTCCTTTACATTACCGGCCTTAATCTGACTGAACAGATCATCCAGAGACAGGCGGGACTTGGTGTCCTCAAGCAGCTTGTTCTTGCTCTCGGCAATGAAGGTCTCTGCATAGCTTCTGGCTTCTTTCTCGTTCTCTGTCGCCATCAGCACGTCTCCGGCCCCCGGCACATCATTTAATCCTAAAATCTCCACCGGCTGAGAAGGACCAGCCTCCTTTACCCTGCGTCCCTTGTCGTCCATCATAGCCCGCACCTTGCCATAGCAGGCTCCTGCTGTCACGCTGTCTCCGACCCGCAGGGTTCCCTTCTGCACCAGGATGGTTGCCACCGGGCCTTTTCCTTTGTCCAGCTCCGCCTCAATGACCAGGCCTCTGGCCTTCCGGTTGGGATTCGCCTTCAGTTCCTTCACCTCTGCTGCCAGCAAAATCATCTCCAGAAGCTCCGGAATGCCCTCCTTCGTATGGGCAGATACCGGCACAAAGATGGTGCTGCCGCCCCAGTCCTCGGGAACCAGCTCATACTCGGACAATTCCTGCTTCACCCGGTCAATATTGGCGCTGGGTTTATCGATCTTGTTAATTGCCACAATGATCTCTACCTCTGCGGCCTTGGCATGGTTGATCGCTTCTACGGTCTGCGGCATCACACCGTCATCTGCAGCTACTACCAGAATCGCAATATCCGTAGACTGTGCGCCTCGCATACGCATGGCAGTAAATGCCTCATGTCCCGGAGTATCCAGAAACGTGATCTGCTGTTCATTGATCTCTACGGTATAAGCACCGATATGCTGGGTAATGCCGCCGGCCTCACGGGAGGTCACATTGGTCGAACGGATCGCATCCAAAAGCGAGGTCTTACCGTGATCTACGTGGCCCATGACACAGACAACCGGAGATCTCTGCACCATATCTGCCTCGTCCTCTGCATCCTCCTTTAAAAGCTCGGCAATGACATCGATCTTCTCCTCCTTCTCACAGAGGACCTCGTATTCCATGGCGATCTCTTCTGCCTTCTCAAAATCAATCTCCGAATTCACTGTCACTACCTGCCCCTGCAAAAACAGCTTCTTGATGATCACGGAAGGCTGCATCTTCATCTTATCCGCCAGCTCCTTGATGGTAAGCACCTCCGGCAGGGTGATAACCTTTACCACTTCCTCCGCCTGCTTCTGGGCTGTCTTCTGAGGCATGGAAAGATTATGCCTGGAAACCTTTCCTCCCTTACTTCTCGGGCCGTCTTCATTCACATTCTTTTTATCATAACGGTCGTTCTTATAGTTATTATTGTTATTCTTCCGATTACTGGTCGGCTTTGCCTGAATCGGTGTGTCAAAGCTCTTGGAACCGGAATCTCTCTGGCCGGGACGTGCTGCTCCCGGACGATTCCCGCCAAAGCCCTGGCCTCTCTGGCCGTCACGGCTCTGTCCTCCTGGCCCGCGGTTCCCGTCACGATTGCCGCCAAAACCGCCGCTGCGGTTCCCATCACGGCCTGCTCCTGGTCCGCGGTTTCCATCACGGCCGCCTCCGTAGCTGCCGCGGTTCCCGTCACGGTTCTGTCCTCCAAAGCCCGATCCACGGCTTCCGTCACGGCCCTGTCCTCCCGGTCCGCGATTTCCGTCACGATTGCCTCCAAAACCACCGCTGCGGTTCCCGTCACGGCCCGCTCCCGGTCCGCGGTTTCCGTCACGGCCGCCTCCGTAGCCTCCGCGATTCCCGTCACGGCTTCCCTCCCGGTTTCCGCCGTAGCCTCCGCGGTTCCCTTCCCGGCCGCCTCCGTAGCTGCCACGGTTTCCATCACGGCCGCCTTCCCGGCCACTCCCCTGAGGTCTGCCGACGTCACGGAAGGACTGGCTCTGGGATCTGGTGCCATTCTGAGAGTCCGCCGTCTGTCCCTGAGGTCTTGATGAGGTTCCCGGATTCTGAGTAGTCTGAGACTTCGCGGTTCCGGATGATTGCCCCTGGCTCTGAGACGGATCCGGAGTCTGAACGGCCTGAGGTTTTGCAGTTGCGGACGACTGAGCGGAATTCGGATTCAAAGCAGCCTGGGGCTTCACGGTTCCGGAGACAATTGTCTGAGTCTGTGCCGGCTGGGATCCCGCAGTCCCCGGAACGCTCTGCGTCTTGCCAGACATTGTGCCTGTCAGCGGCTGCTGCCGCGCTGCCACATTCTGGCTTTGAGACGTATGGGGCTTCGCCACTCCGGCTGTCAGCCCCTGTCCCTGCGGCCTTGCTGCTCCGGACGTCGTGCCACCCTGGCCGGCCTGCGGCTTTGCAGTTCCTGTTGTACCCGGTGTTCTGCCCGAAGCCGCACCACGTCCCTGCTGCTGTGTCTTGGGACGTGCCGGTCTCTGCTGGGAATTCTGCGGACGATATACGGCCGCGATCTTCTTCTTAGGCGCTCCGGCCGCGGCTGCCTGTGTTCCCGCAGCCGCCTGTTTCGCTGAAGCTGCCGCACCTGCACCAGCGCCTGCCACAGGCCTTGGCTCCGCCGAAGAACCACCTGCCGCCGCAGGCTTCGCCTCTGCAGAACCGCCTGCCGCCGCCTTCATCTCTGCCGGAGAGCCGCCCGCCGCAGGCTTCGCCTCCATCCCGCTCTTGCCTCCCGATACCGACTTTGTCTCCGCATTTGCTGCCGGCTTTGCAGCCCGCCTTACCATCTGAATCTGGTCTTCGTTGATGTTGGAAGAATGTGATTTCACATCCTGATTCTGCTTTTGCAATATTTCCAAAACCTCCTTGCTGGTTTTTCCTAACTCCTTTGCAAGCTCATTCACTCTCATACTCACTACCTCCGATTGTATTCATTTGTTTTACGATTGCCCTGGCAAAGCCCTCGTCCACGACCGCTAAGGATGCCCTCAGCTCCTTGCCCATCGCGTGTCCCAGCTCGCCCTTTCCGCCGAAATAACAGATAGGAACCTTATAATAAGTACACATATTCATAAACATTTTTTTAGTGTTATCAGATGCTTCCTCCGAAACCACCACCAGGTGCGCTTTTCCTGTCTTTATCGCTTTCTCTGTTGAAAACTCTCCGCTGGCAGTCTTCCCCGCCTTTGTGGCCAGCCCAATCAGGTTCAAAGCTTTCTGTCTGTTATCCAAGATGCTCCATCTCCTTTTCCAGAGTCTCATAGACCTCTTGGGGGATCGCCATCTTGAAAGACCTTTCCAGCCCCTTTCCTCTGGCCGCTTTCCGGAAACACTCCATGGATCGGCACAGATAAGCTCCACGTCCGTTCTTTCTGCCGGTAGCATCCAGTGTAAATTCCCCTTCCGGAGTCTTCAATACCCGAATCATCTCTTTCTTGCTCTTCATCTCACCACAGCCGATACACTGCCTCTGCGGAATCTTCTTTGTACTCACCAGTTCCTCACTCCCTATCTGTCATACGCCGTTATTCATTTTCCTGCTCTTCGTAATCCTCTACGGGGTAGTTCTCATCCGGAGACTCTTCCAAAATCTCATCCGGCAGTCCGGCATCCGCGGACTCCTCGCTCATCGGCTCTTCCTCCAATGACCCAAGTCCGAAGTCCGCTGGAAAATCATCATATACGCCTTCCTCCTGGTCATCAATACCCATCTGTTCAAACAGCCCCATCTCTCTTGCCTGGGTCTCACTCTTAATATCAATCTTATAGCCGGTCAGCCGTGCTGCCAGCCGGGCATTTTGCCCCTCTTTGCCGATGGCCAGCGACAGCTGGTAATCCGGCACGATCACCTGTGCTTCCCTCATCTCCTCATCTGCCACCACGCAGATCACCTTAGCCGGGCTCAGCGCATTCTCAATCAGAAACGCCGCATTTTCATCCCAGGTGATGATATCGATCTTCTCTCCCCGCAGCTCATTCACGATCGAATTGACACGGGCGCCGTTCATTCCCACACAGGCTCCCACCGGATCCACATTGGGATCATTCGAGCACACGGCAATCTTGGTCCGGGAGCCGGCCTCACGGGCGATCGCCTTAATCTCCACCGTACCGTCCCTCACCTCTGCCACCTCTGCCTCAAACAGCCGCTTCACCAGATCCGGATGAGTTCGGGAAACGGAAATCCGCGGTCCCTTGGGCGTATCCTTCACCTCCAGAACGAATACCTTGATCCGTTCCGTGGGTTTAAACACTTCGCCCCTGACCTGCTCCGCCTCACTTAAAACAGCATCCACCCGTCCTAAATTGATGCTTACATTTCTCCCCAGATTTCTCTGTACAATGCCGGTCACCACATCCTTTTCCTTCTGGTACCACTCATTGAACTGCATGCTCCGCTCTTCCTCGCGAATCTTCTGCAGGATCACATTCTTTGCATTCTGGGTGGCAATCCGTCCAAACGACTTAGACTCGATCGGAAAATGAACCACATCCCCCAGCTCATACTTGGGATCCTTCATTCTCGCTTCCGCAAGGCTCACCTGCAAGACCGGATCCTCTACCTCTTCCACTACCTCTTTATCCGCAAATACGGCAAAATCCCCGGTCTGCGGATTAATATTTACCCTAACATTATCTGCCTTGCCGAAGTGGTTTTTGCAGGCGGTAATCAGAGAATTCTCAATCGCTTCCAGCAGAGTCGCTTTGCTGATATTCTTCTCCTTCTCCAGCAGCTCCAGCGCCTCAATCAGTTCCTTGTTCATGATATTTTCCTCCTAATGATACTTCCTCTTCTTTCCTTTTCTAAAAGTCGAATGCCAGCCGGATCAATGCGATCTCCGAGCGGGTAAATACCTCTTCCCGGCCATCCTCTGTCTCAATCGTTACCGTCCCTTTGTCATATGCCTTTAAAACCCCGGCAAATTCCTTCTGCTTCTCCCGCGGCTTATAAAGCCGGATCTCTACCTCTTCTCCCAGACTTCTCTCAAAATCCTTATCCTTCTTCAGCGGTCTGCCAAGCCCCGGTGAGCTGACCTCCAGCGTGTAGCTGTCATCAATGAAATCCTCCTGATCCAGCCAGTCGCTCAGTGCTCTGCTGATCACCTCACAGTCATCCACAGTAATGCCGCCTTCCTTATCTATATAGGCCCGCAGATACCAGTTCCCCGCTTCCTTCACATACTCGACATCCACCAGCTCAAACTGGTGCTTCTTAAGAAGCGGCAGCAAAAAATGTTCTGTTCGGGACTCGTACTCCTCTCTTCTTGCCATCCTGTCACCTCACCTTTCCCTGCTGACCACAGTCCGGCACCGCCTCACCGCAGTCTCCTCACACCAAAAAGTAAGAGTGGACGTCTGCCCACTCTGTTGTTTGTCGTCTATCATGTTATCATATGTATTATAGCACCAGGAAATGCCAAATGCAAGAGGTTTCTTCTATAAAGTCAGCATAATTTTTACTTTTTACGGGGGTTTTGAGGGGTACGCCTTGGAACCAGGGGAGGGCCGCAGCAGGAAATGGTCCGCCTAGATCATCCCCTCCGCCAGGAATATCACCGCAGGAATCGTCACCAGTGACAGCAGTGTCGAGATCACAAACAGTTCCGAGGCATAGTTACTGTCTTTATTATACTGCAAGGCAAACATGGTTCCCATAGCTCCGGAAGGGCAGGCAATCGCTGCCAGGATCGTCATGCGGTAAATGCGCTCTGTCGGGATCCACGACAACAGCAATGCGCTCACAAGCGGCACCAGCAAAAGCTTCAGAAAGACCACCCGGTATACCCGTGGCTTTCTTAAGGCCACGCGCAGATTGCTCTCCGCCAGATTGCAGCCTGCCACCAGCATTGCCATAGGGGTGTTCATGCCTGCTATCATGTTCAATGTGTTATGTACCACCTCCGGTACCTGGATCCGCAGCAAAAAGAACAAAATCCCCAGGCTGATCGCGATTGTAGCCGGCTGAATGAAATTCTTCAGGACTGCCTTTGGCTGTACAGTACCGCACATCAGTGACAGGCCATGAGACCAGATCATCAGGTTGAGCGCCGTGATATATGCCGTAAGGTAGAATACTCCCTCTTCCCCGAAGATCCCTCCGATCAGGGGGATTCCGATAAATCCGCTGTTGGAGTAGATGGATGCGATCCGCTCAATTGCCACCGCGCCCTCCCTTCCCTTTTTCATAGGAAGCAGCAAATTGACCAACAGGATAGACCACAGATAGCTGAGCAATGACAGGGCCAGGGTAATCGCCAGCCCTCGCAGCCTCTCTGGTTGGAACCCGATCTGATAGGACATGAACATCGTTACCGGCGCTATCACATTCAGTGTAAGGCCTGACATCCTTTTATTGGCAGGACCATCCACGATCCGACACCGGAATGCCGCCATGCCGATCATCATAATCAAAAACATCTCTGTGATCTTCTTTATGGTAATGATTGCCAGCTCCATCTTCTTCCCCTCTGTATTCCGCACCGGTTTCTCTTCTTTTGCCGGCTTTCGATGAGTCCTGCACAGCTTCTTCCTGTTGCCAGCTTCTTTATCCGGCAGACAGGAGCGATTGCAGGTAACCGTTCAATCCTGATCTGAACCGTTACGATTTCAGTCTATCACAATCCATCCTGCCCTGCAATCAGTATTGTGTCGGAAGGTTTGTCTATTTTTTGTCAATATATTCTCCGTCATTTTTATCGTTTGATAATTTCATCCTTTGCAGAATATAGAGTGTTCTTCATAAAACGGAACCTTTATCCTTGTGCATTTTGTCAAGATTGGACAATATTTTCCATAATTGTTAGCATATCTATCAATAGCTTTTTTATAAAAATTTTATTATAATGAATTCGGTTGTCAACAAATTAACATAGATGCTATTTTATTGACAACACATTATTATTCCATACAGGAGGTTTCTATGAGTAAAAAAGTTT
The DNA here is from genome assembly GCA_910575255.1 of Lachnospiraceae bacterium. Classification (GTDB taxonomy): domain Bacteria; phylum Bacillota; class Clostridia; order Lachnospirales; family Lachnospiraceae; genus Brotaphodocola. The sequence continues at coordinate 78,380 of CAJTEM010000007.1, forward strand.
CAACTGTCAGCCCGGCTCCCATCAATGATGATGTGGTAGTCGCAGAGAAGTTCCAGCTGTCGGACATGCTGCACAAGGAAGACTGGTTATCCATCTGGGGCGCGTTTATTATCATTGCCATTGCTTCCCTTGGTGTCATCAGCGGGGCCTTTGCTTTTAAAGCCGGCACTTTCGGAAAATGGGGCAATGCCGAAAACGGTTCCCTCTTGAAATTCTTCAACGGAAGCGAAGCCTGCCTTTCTGCCTGGAGCGGAATCCTGTTAACTCTGGTTGCTCTGATTATCATTTTTGCCGTTTCCAATCAACTCATGGGAAAAAACATCACCAGATATGCGGTTGCTTTTCTGGCTCTGTTTGCACTGACCTGTGTGGTACGTCTGATTTCTTCGCAGGTTACCTTTAGCAAATATTTGGAATACGCTTTCTGGGCCTTGATTCTCGGACTCGTCATTTCCAACTTACTGAAGGTTCCGGACTGGCTGAAACCGGCCATTCAGACAGAATTCTACATAAAGACCGGACTGGTTCTCATGGGAGCTTCGGTGCTGTTCTCCAATATCCAGAAATTCGGCCTTTACGGTCTGGGCATTGCCTGGGCAGTAACACCGGTTGTTATCATTTTCATGTGGCTTCTGGGAACCAAATATTTAAAAATGGAAAATAAGAGAATGGTCATGACGATTGCCGCTGCCACCTCGGTCTGCGGAACCTCTGCCGCCATTGCCACAGCTGCTGCCTGTAAGGCAAAAAAGACAGATCTGACCTTTGCCGTCGGCATTTCTCTGATCTTTACTGTGCTGATGATGGTTGGCATGCCGCTGTTCTGTAAGGTAGTTGCTCTGGATCCCATGGTCGGCGGTGCCTGGATCGGCGGTACGGTTGACTCTACCGGAGCCGTGGTTCTGGCCGGAAATGCCCTGGGCGAGCTTGCCGGACAGGTAGCCGCTCTGGTCAAGATGATCCAGAACATCCTGATCGGTTTTGTAGCCTTTGCCGTAGCAGTATTCTTCACCACCAAGGTAGATAAGACAGAGAATCAGACCGTAGGCGCTTCTGAGATCTGGCATAGATTCCCCAAGTTCATCCTGGGCTTTTTAGGCGCCTCCCTTTTCTTCTCCTTTGTATTCCAGAATACCATCGGCGTGGAAGCTACTGCCAAAATTCTGTCGGATATCAAGGAATTCCAGACCTGGTGCTTTGCTCTTGCCTTCACCTGCATCGGCCTGGAGACCAACTTCAAAGAGATGGCAGAGCAGTTCCAGGGCGGCAAGCCCTTCGTCCTCTATATCGTAGGACAGGTATTCAACCTGGTACTGACTTTTGTCGTGGCATGGCTTCTGCTGTCCGGAAGAATCTTCCCGATTCCGAACATCACAGTCTGATTAAAAAGAAAGGGCACAGTCATGAAAAAAGAAAAATCCGCCAAGCCCCGGACTCCCATGCGCGTGGTATGCACCACTGGGATCCTCCTTTTTGTGGCCGCAGTTTTTGTCGCCATTTACATGATGTACCACAACATGGGACAGGTCCCTGGAATCGACTTCGGGCCAGGCCAGTATTATTATACCGATATCCCCGGCTGGCAGAAATATTTCCTGCCTGATCCATATGACAATCCGGTTCCTCTGGGGGTTCTCATTGCCCTGTTTTTTGCCTGGGGATTTTTGATGTACCGACTGTGGATCTATCTGGACCGGAAGCTATAGTCAAATGTACTCCCGGAGTCTCCTTGTTCCTGGATTTGTGAGATTCCGAGAGTACATTCAATATAAACGGGTGGCCGCAAGTTCTGTCTTGTAACCACCCGTTTTCTGCTTTTGGAACTCCGGCTCTCTAACGCAGCTGCTTCAGAATTTTGTCTACATCCTCATTTTTCCCAATGACCATCAGATGCTCGTCTGCCCGGATCACATAATCCGCCGGCGGCATCAGCTTCGCCCGCTCTCCTTCCTTTGTCGCCAGAATACTGATGTGATACTTATTCCGAATCGACAAATCGATAATGCTTTTCCCCACCCATTCCGGCAAAGGCGGAATCTCATAGATAGAAAATTCCTCGGTCAGTTCAATATAATCAAACACATGATTGGCGCTGTAACGCACTGCCAGCTTCTCTGCAATGTCCCGGTCCGGATAGATGACCTCGTCGGCGCCGTTGCGCAGCAGAAACTTGGCATGGATATCCCGGTTGGCCTTGCTGACCACATAGCGGCCTCCTAACTCCTTCACCATGCTGGTAATCTCCAGGCTGCTCTGGAAATTCGTCCCGATACAGATAAAACAAATATCAAAATTATCAATCCCCAGACTTTTGAGCACTGCCTCGTTGGTACAGTCTCCAATCTTGGCGCTGACCACATAATCCAGCATATCCTCCAGTGTCTCCTCATTCTCGTCCACAATCATAATCTGGTTGCCTAACTTTGCCAGATTGGTACACAGATGACGGCCAAACCGTCCCATACCGATAATTAATATAGATTTCATAAGCAATCCTCCTTGTTCATAGTATGTACTCCCGGAATCTCTCCTTCACCTGCCCCCTCTATCCGATGGAGATCCGCCCCATCGGCTGCTGCACACGCGCCACCTTTTTTCGCTGAGTAAAGGACAGTGCAAAAGACAGACTTCCCACCCGGCCACAATACATCAGAAATACCACGGCAAGCCGCGAGGCCGCATTCAGACCACGGGTGATTCCTGTCGTCATGCCGGCTGTACCGATCGCGGAAAAGGTTTCGAACAGCACATCCATCACCGGATATTTCTGTGTTGCCATGATAAACATGGACACTGTCATCGCCAACGTCAGATTGATCATAAATATGGCGCTGGACTGTTTTAGCACCTCATCCTCCAGCCGTCTGCCAAAGGCATTGACTCCATGAGTTCTCTGAATCGTTGACCACAGATGCAGATAGATCACGATCATGGTAGTCGTCTTCACCCCGCCTGCCGTAGAACCAGGACTTCCGCCGACAAACATCAAAAGTACGGTCAGCATCTTGCTGGCATCTGTCAGCGCTCCGGTATCCACAGTATTAAAGCCTGCCGTCCGGGCTGTGACAGAAGAAAACAGAGAAGTAAGGATCTTTCCGCTCGTATCCATTCCCACCAGCAGATTCCCTGACTCGAACCGGTAAAACAGCCAGGCGCTTCCGAATATCAGAGCCACGGTAGTCAGAAGCACGATCTTGGTGTGAAGCATATAGCGGCGAAAATGCAGCCGGTGCCGGCTCAGATCCTCCCACACAATAAAGCCGATTCCTCCGATCACGATCAGGGACATAATTACCAGATTGACCAGCCAGTCATTATAATATCCCACCAGAGAGCTGTAAGGACCCTGCCAGCCCATCAGATCAAACCCCGCATTACAAAAGGCCGAAACTGCATGAAAAATGCTGTAATAAATCCCCCTGCCCGGCCCATACTGCGGTACAAAGCGAATCGCCAGCAGCCCTGCCCCGAGGCCTTCAAAGAATACGGTTCCGATCACGATCTTCTTTGCCAGACGCACGACTCCGCCGATCTGCAGTGTATTGACGCTTTCCTGCATCAGCCCCCGCTCCTTCAGTCCGATGCGACGGCGCAGGACAATGGAAAGGAACACGCCGATGGTCACAAATCCCAGACCTCCGATCTGAATCAGTGACAGGATCACCAGCTGGCCAAACAATGACCAATGGCTCCAGGTATCATAAACTACCAGTCCGGTCACGCACGAGGCACTGGTTGCCGTAAACAGGCAGTTCAGAAAACTGCTGACCTCGCCGGTGCGGCTGGACACAGGCAGCATCAGAAGCAGTGTGCCTGTCAGAATGATCCCCAGAAAGCCGCTGGCAATAAATTGCGTCTGGGTCAGATGACTACGGACATGATATAATTTTTGAAACAGATTTTTGCCAGGAACAGACATGAAACAGTAACCTCCGTATTCAAAAAATTCATTTCCCTATCGGCGGCATACATGCGCAGCCAGGCTAAACAGGCCGTACATTGCCAGATTGACCAGCACAATACTGGCCCCTGCCGGCGTGGACAGCAGATAGGATAATACGATGCCGATGCAAAAACACACAACTGACAAAACACCGGAACACACCACCACGCCGCGAAAGCTTTTGAACAATCGCATCGCTGTCAGTGCCGGAAAAATCACCAGACTGGATATCAGCATGGCGCCCATCATCCGCATCCCCAGCACAATGGTAATCGCTGTCAGGACAGCAATCAGAGTATTGTAAAAATCTACCCGGATCCCGGTGGCCCTCGCAAAGCTTTCATCAAAGGTAATCGCAAACAGCTTGTTGTAGCAGGATACAAACAGACAAAGCACAATCACCGAGAGAACCGCGCTCAGAACCACATCCTCGCGGCTCATGGCCAGAATACTGCCAAACATGTAGCTGCTGACATCCGTAGTCATGCCAGTGGTCAGTGAAGTCACCACAATCCCGGCAGCCAGCGCTGAAGCGGAGATCATGGCAATGGCCGCGTCGCTCCGGATATGGCTGTTCTCTGTGAGGCGCAGAAGCCAGAAGGCGGCCAGTGTTACCACCGGAATTGAAACCCACAGCGGCTGCCAGCCCACTGCCACAGCGACAGATAACGCACCGAATGATACATGAGACAGCCCGTCCCCGATCATGGAATAGCGCTTCAGTACCAGACTGACTCCCAGAAGCGCTGCGCACAGCGACACCATCACGCCGCCCAGCAAAGCCCTTACCAGAAACGGATAGGACAGCATTTCCCGTATGATTCCCACTTGCCCACCTCCTTGTCAGCTATTTCCTCCCGGCCGGATTCTTTCCATGATTCCCAGAATATCTTCCCCGCCGCATTCTCCTCATCCCCCAGGAATGCCTTCCCCGCCGCATTCTCCTCATCCCCCAGGAATGCCTTCCCCGCCGCATTCTCCTCATCCCCCAGAATGCCTTCCCCGCCGCATTCTCCTCATTCTCCCAGGAAGGCCTTCCCGGCCGCACTCTTTTCATAGTCAGCCGCTGCACCGAAGAACAGCATCCGCTGTTGTATATGCAGAATCTTATTCGCCTGACTGAGGATACTTCGGATATCATGCGATACCATCACGATAGTAATGTGATCCTCCCGGTTCAGATCCCGAATCAGGCGGTAAAGCTCCTGAATCGCTGAAGGGTCCAGACCGGTAATCGGCTCGTCCAATATCAGCATCTGCTCCGTCGCACACAATGCACGGGCAATCAGCACCCGCTGCTGCTGTCCGCCGGACAGCTCTCGGTAACAACAGCCCTCAAGCTCTGTGATTCCCAGACGCTCCATACTCTGCTTTGCCAGCCGCTTCTCTGACTGAGAATAAAATGGCCGGTTTCCTCGTCGGCTCAGTGTGCCGGACAATACCACCTCCCGGACCGTAGCCGGAAAATCCCGCTGGGCAGCTGTCTGCTGAGGCAGATAACCGATCCCTCCCCGCCGCAGCTCCTCCGCCACGGTAAGCGTCCCGGCTGTCGGTGCGAGCAGTCCCAGAAGCCCCTTAATCAGAGTGCTCTTGCCGGAGCCGTTCGCCCCCACAATGCAAAGGTAATCTCCGGGATCAATGGTAAGACTCAAATCAATGACCGCATCCTGATTCTCATACCCCAAATCCACATGCTCACATACGATAAACGGCTTCATTCATCCAATCCTTTTCTCAGATTCTCCACATTCCGTTCCATCAAATCCACATAAGTAATCCCGGACTCCAGCTCCCTCCTGGTCACATTATGGCAGGAATGCAAAAGCAGCGGCTGTGCCCCGGTCTCCTCTTCGATGATCTCTGCCACCCGCGTACTGCTAAGCTCCAGATAATAAACCACTGGTATCCGCTGCTCCTTTACCTTATCGATCAGATAAGCAATGGTCCTGGCACTTGGTTCCGTGTCCGTACTGCAGCCGGAAAATGCCGCACGATAATCCAGGCCGTATTCCTCTGCCAGGTAACGGAACGGGAACTTGTCCCCCACCACGATCAGACTGCGTTTTCGCTGCCCGGACACCTCCCGCAGTTCGCGGTCAATCCGCGCAAGCTCAGACTGATACTCTCCTGCCGCCCTCTGATACTCTGTCCGATGCACCGGATCTCTCTGCACCAGCGCCTCGCAGATGGCCTCTGTCAGCCGCATGGCATTCACCGGTGACGTCCAGATATGTTCGTCATATTCGATCTCCACATGATGTCCGTCGTCATCGATCTCTATATGCTGTCCCCTGTCATCGTTCTTTGCATGACGCCTGTCATCCCCGGTCTCACTGGCAGCAGCCTGATAACCCTCATGCTCCCCATGGGAGGCATCTTCCATGCCCTCCACCAGCTCCTCCTCCACAGTGTCCACAGCATCCATCAATGTCACTACTGTTATTTTCGACACGTCAATTGCATCCAATACCTGATCCAACCAGTGCTCCATGGCGCCGCCGTTGCAGATCAGTACATCTGCCTGCTGGATCGTGCGCATATCCGCCGGCGTCGGCTCAAAGGAATGACTGTCCATCCCCGCCGGCACTACCAGCGTCAGATTCACCCGGTCACCGGCAATCTGCCGCGCAAAATCATAATAAGGAAAGATTGTGGTGACCACATTCAGCCTGTCATCCACAGCTTCTGCCTGCGAACGCTCTTTTCCCTGCTCCCGTCCGCACCCGGACAATGCCAGAACCAGAAAAACAGCCAGCACCCTCCAACGCTTTCTCTGCAGCAGCTGTTCTGATACCCAGCTGCTCCATGTACGCATCCTCTTCATAACCTTCCTGCTTTCTGATGCATTGTTTTCCTGCCTATTATATGCCACACTTCTTTCCATTTCAAGTGTTTTTCGAAATACGGCTGTGATTCTGCCGGAAAAGGATTACTTTTCACGGGATGGGGTGAGGTTTTAGAAGGTACGCCTTGAAACAAGGGGAGGGCCGCAGCGGAAAATGGTCTGTGGATGTTTCCGGTTTCGAGATCAAGAATTCCTAAAATTTCTGCAAAGTCAACATCCGCAGACCATTTTCCGCTGCGGCCCTCCCCTTGTTCCAAGGCTGAATATCCCGTTCCCTGTTCTTTCGAGGCGGGTCAATACCAGCTCTGGAAAAAAGGATTCTCCAGATTGCATCCGAAACCCGCAAGCCGGGGAACCTTTTTTTCAGAGCTGATATCTGTCAGACACGAAGAAAACACGCCATAAAATAATGTTAGTAAAAATGATGCGAAAAAGGCTGTCAAGGATAGAGTTTCACCTCCCACATCATACCGTCACCTCCCGCAGAGAGGATCCCTGCACGATCTCCTGCAGTGTCTGCTCCCTGGCCTCGTCATACATGCGGAAAACCCGTTCTGCCTCCTGGCGGTTATGGTACACCTTCCAGTAGCGTGTCATCAGACTGTTCTGCCCCTGATTGGCAATAAAGCCCTCCACATCCTCCACCGGATATTCCAAAAGGACTCCCAGTTCATGAGGGAAGTCTCCTCCGGCTGCATGATACTGCCGGTAACGTTTCCTCAGAAGCTTCAGCACCTCGGCAATTCCATACTCCTCATAGCCGCAGCTGTGCAGAAACCCCCGTACCTGCCGTTTTTGCAGATGCTCCTTCAGGCGGTCAAAACGGTAAAGAAACAGAACCTCCTTCTGCCTGTCCTGATAAAGCGGCACACAGATCACCCGGCTCTGCCTCAGCCTTTCCCGGATATACTGCCGGCTTCCTGGCCGTGCAGTCATGAGATTAGATATCTTCACGCCCTTGAGAACCGGTGCGCATTGTACCGCTACCTGAAAACCCAGCCTTCCCTCTGGATCACAGCCTTGCAAAAATAAAAGCATTGTCTCCACAGACACGATTTACGCCCCCTTTTCATTTTCTGCTTTTACTATTCCCCCTGCTTTTGATTCCATGCAGCCGCTTTTTTCCTCTTTTTGTCCATGTTTTCCGGACATCCTGGTACACTTCTTGAGTGTTTCCTCTTTTTTGTCCATGTTTTCCGGACATTCTGGTACACTTCTTGAGTGTTTCCTCCTTTTTAAGTTTTCTTCTTTTCTTTTTCTGGCCTGTCTGTAATCTTTTAATATGTTAGCACTGGCTAACTTCAGTGTCAAGAAAGGCTGCTGAATAAAATTTCTCAACAGCCTCTGAAAATACTACGTTTCCCAAGCTCTTACCTTTTCCCTTCGACAAGAACAAATATATTAGAAAGCAAACAGGAGCACAAAAGGGCGCAAAGCCCCTCCCCGAAAATAACTGCAGGAGTAAAAACGCGGATAATGACCACTGCCATAATAAAATAAACCAAAGCCATCAGCACGGTACACAAAAGGAAGCGCATACCGATCATCAGCGAGTTCTTAAACATGGCCCATATGGTATTCTCAAACCTTGCCATAAGAGGGAATATGTACATCAATATCATGGCATAAGCAGCAAGAGCTACCATGAATATGGCTGTCCCCAAAGTCCACAGCAAACTGTCAAACCTCATATGGTAAAAAATATATCCGTCTATCCCGAGAAGGATTCCCGCTGCCAGAAGAATCAGCCAGGCCACGGTTGCCTGGCTGAAATTTTCCTTAAAAGAGCGGAAAAACGCCCGGGTGACGGCGCCCTCCTCATTTTTAACAATTATTGTGCATATGTCAAGTATTTTTGATTTTGCTCTTGTTTTTTGGTGTAATTGATCTGTTTTTGTTGAATTTTTTGTGCAGAATCCATAAACAGAATTCAGCATTTGCAGATTATCTTATTTTCTGCACTGCGTTTATTGTGTATTTGCAAAAATTATATTTTACATTTTTTAATCATTATTGTGCAGATATCATTTAATTTAGCTCTGAGGAAATTCAGCCTTGGGAAAAGAGGGGAGAGGCGCTCCGAAAGGTACGCTCTGGAAAAAGGGTTCCCCGGTTTGCGTTTGCAGGATGTTTAGAAACTCTTAGCTCGCAGGAATCTGCGTCAGGAACAAAAATACAGCTGTCTGAGCGCAGCGAGTTCTGTATTTTTGTTCCTGCTTTTAGCAGATTCCTGCAAGCTTAGAGTTTCTGCATCCGAAACTCGCAAACCGGGGAACCCTTTTTCCAGAGCGTACCTTTCGGAGCGCCTCTCCCCTCTTTTTCCAAGGCGTACCCTTCGATAAAACCTACCCAAATGACATCCGGCATTGATCTTTACACATTTCTTAATTCCCTTTTCATTCTCTCTTACATTTTATTACAGTTTCATTACCTGTATTGATTTTCCCCGTTTTTCCTGCTATACCAATAAATGGAGGTGAACGCAACTATGAATAACACAAGATATAAGATCGGTGATGTGGCGAATCTGATGGGCCTGAGCCGTGACACACTCCGCCACTATGAGAAACGCGGTATCCTTACTTCCCAGAGGGAAGAGAACGGCTATCGTTACTATACAGACCAGGATATTTCGCGCCTGATCAGCATCCTGTATCAAAGAAAGATGAACATCCGCTTAGGCGACATGAAGACCCTGCAGCATTCCGAGAATTCGATCGATGACCTGACTGCTATCATGGATATCCGTCTGCGGGAGGAAGAGCAAAGCATCCGCATGCATCAGCAGAATATTGCCCGACTCCAGCTGACCCGGACCGATTGCGAGGATATCCGCCGGAACATCGGGAAGATCTCCCTGCAGGATTTCCCGGCTGCCTATATTATTGTGCCCCACACGGATGTCTCGCAAAGCATCCAGCAGTGGTTTGCCTATTCGAGCCAGTATTCCGGACTTGACATGATGTATACCTTCAGTGAGTTCACCTGGCGCCGGGAGGAATCGCCTGCCCTGCACATGGAACACAAGAACTCGCAGCTTGTGCTCTTCGAGCACCTGAAGGAATATGTGGATTACCCGATCTCGCCGGATACTCCCCGGACCCCGCATTCTCTTTTGTGCGTGAGCACCTGCTGTGCCTGTGACTCCATCGTCCCCTCTCCGGAGAATCTGCTTCCCCTGATTGACTGGGCTGAACAGCAGGGATTTCTCGTATCCCGGCAGTTTTATTCCACCTACACCACCCGCGGACGCATCGACGGACAGGACAGCTATTTTCTGCGGATCTATCTTCCTGTTTTCTAAAATGTATTTCATAAAAGAATCCTGCCCCGCAGGATTCTCCGCCTGCGGCGGGTCGCTTCAGCGACATGATTCCTTCCCGCCGCAGTGCGATCCAGACCGACAGTCTTACCAGGATACCGGTACAGATATTCCATACTTTTTTCAATGTTCCGTTCATAGTTCCTCACTTTCGCACTGTTTTTTGGATCTTTCTTTCCTTTGTTTATTTACTTTAACAAACATCAAAAATTATGAATATGAAATTAATCGAAAAAATGATTGTAAAAAAACGACTTTTAACCTTTTCCCATAATACGGATTAAATGGCGCCGCACAGTAGTGCGGCGCCACTTTTTATGTTCAAAGAGAGTACATACTTTCGATTTGGAACACTTTGTGATGGTTTTCCTTCTGGCAGCAGCCTTCGCAGCCGCCGCCCTTACTCATGAGCCTCCTGCTTAGTCCTCCTCTCCCTTCTTCTCGCTCCCTTCATAGGTTACGATCCCGTTGCTGTCCGTGCAGTAATACTTATCATCCGCGTCTTTCACATTTGTCTTCTTTTTCTGGATCTTGCCTGAGGTATTGACCAGGTATTCCTCACCTGCATAGCTCACCTTTTCCAGCTTTGCATCCCTGTCTGCTTTCAGAAGCCGACCTTTGATATAGATCGAGCCGTCATGGATTCCGTCATATCCGGCTCCCCGGTCGCTTCCTGACTTTTTAAACTCATAGGTATACTCCTCGCCGTCCACATCCAGCCGCGTGGTTCCGGTCTTCATCGCACCCTCCTTGGGGGTATCTCCGAAATAGTATACCTGCCAGGCCTCATCCTCCTCCGGAAGATCCGTCTCACTCTCGATCTCTTCATAGCTCTGGATATCGCGGTCATTGACCGACAGCTTGTATAACCCGTGAAGCATCTTGCCGTATTCGTCAAAGCCATAATACTGGCCATTAATCTTCTTGATCTGGCTCTTTACCAGTTCTCCGTTCTTCTGCGCATAATACCAGTACTCATCTCCGTCGTCATAACCTTCCGGATCGATATTCTGATCCGGAACGGACTTGAACCAGCCGTCTGCCCGCCAGCATTGCTCCGGACTATTGAAATACATATCGCTTCCCGAAGCCGTGGCTGTGCTCGCTATCGAATAAAAGTTAAATATGGCATTGCCGTTTTCCGTAAACTTGTACTTCTTTCCATTGATGGTCTTGGTGGAATCTGCGGCCTTCTTTCCGTTAGCGCCAAACCAGAACCAGTAATAGCCGTCGAATGCGTCGTCCTCGTTCTCGTCATCATCCGCCTCCAGACGCTCCCACTGATTCGAACGCATCGCCCCGTCGCCATTGGCGCCCAGATAATACACACTGGTTCTCCAGGCATCCTCATCCGTCACCCGGCCGGATTCCTCATCCACCCAGCCGTACAGCATCCGGGCCTCCTCATCAAAAGCATACTTCTTGCCATTGATCGTCTTAAAAGTGGTCTTGCCGGAGCTGGCAGCTTTGTAAGCCTTACCGTTCGGCCCCAGATAATACCAGCAGGTATCCGCTGCATCGTCACTGTCATCCGTGTTGTCCAGCTCCCGCCATTCATTCTTCACCATGGCGCCGCTTTCATTGACATAGTAATAATCCTCGTCATCCTCTACCAGGCTGTCTGTCAGCATCTCTCCGTCCCCGTCCAGCCAGAACCAGTGGTCACCCGATTTCTTCCATGCCTCTGTGACCGGCTCTCCGTCCGAACTGTAGTACCGCCAGATCCCGTCCTCCTCCTGCCATCCGGTCGCTGCCCAGGATATCATCGAAGCTCCTATGGTAAGTACCGCCGCTGTACACGGAATCAAAAGCTTTCTGGTCTGTTTTCTCATGTTATGTTCCCCTTTCTGATTGCTTCTCTCTTGCAACCGTCCCGATACCCGGGCGGCTGCTTCCTTTCTGCATTTCCATCTGCACTCAGCAGTGATTTCTGCCGATGACGTCACTTTACACCCTGGAACGCTTCCAAGGTCAATGGATGGGGGGATTCTGTAAGAAAGCGTAAATTTCTCTTCAGATATTCAGAAAAAAGAAAGATTCCGCACAGAAAAGCCGGACAGCTTATCCCTGCCCGGCTCTCTTTCCTGTATGTAATTTTTTCTTACTTCCCGTCGAAAAATACCCAGCGGAGAGCATCCGGAAAACGCAGTCTCCATTCTCTCTGAGCATGGATCGCATCCTGGTACACATTGTATTTCATAATTTCTTTCGTCAGCCCGTGACCGGTAAAATACCTGCAAATGGTCTCAGCGCCTTCCAAAAACTCCTCCTTTGTGGTCATACGGCCAAACTCATTGGTCCCGGTATCCAAATACAATCGTTTGATATGAGAGCAGTCCGCCGTTTTCAACACTTCCTCCAGCTTATCCATCCAGATACACACCGCCGCGCTCATGATAATCGCCCTGTGGAAAATATGTCCGTATTTTAGTATGGCATAAGTGCTGATAAGGCCTCCTGTACTGTACCCGCAGATTCCAGTATGGTCAGCATCCATGAAAGTCCGATAAGTTCTGTCAATCTGCTCTTTCAGTTCCCCTGTCATCCAATCCAGATATTCCACGCCCTTTCCCTCAATATGAGGTTCGAACGTCTTTCCCTCAGGTACCACAAAATCTTTGGTAAAAGGAGAATACTGAGCCGTGCGCTCCCCGTGATCCTCAGGCGCCTCCACAGCCACCAGAATCACCTCCGGAAGAAAATGACCGTAGTCCCGATAATACTGTTCAAACCGCAGGCTCTCCGCCCCCCAGAACGCCTGCTCATCACAGAATACATCCTGACCGTCATTCACATACAATACAGGATAACGCTTCTTACCTGTCTCATACCCATCCGGCAAAAACACCCACACACACACCTTTCGATCCAGAGGGGTAATCTTTGTCTCTATCACGTCAATTCTCATATCGTCACCAGTCCTCTCCTAAAAATTCTTTCCCCACATCCAGGTTCTCTTAAATCCTCCAGTGCCTCTCCTGTCACATAAAGCCTTACATTATCTTCCAGATTCGCCCTCCAGACATCTTCATGGCGCAGGCTGTCAATACCGGAATCCATGGCTATCATCCCGGTCAGTTCCCTTTTCTCCATCTGTTTCAAAAAACGCTGGTAAATATATCCTTCCACCACGGACAATCTCTGCCATAAAAGCCCTTTTTCTCGCAGAAACAGCTGATGGTTCTCTTCCATCTTTTCAAATTTTACTGCAGAAACATCTGATATTTGAAAAATCATCTCCGCCGCAGGATCCATGGAAAGCAGATAATAAAAAATGCCATTGACTCGAAACACAAAATGGGACTTTATCACCTGGTTTGTCAAAATAAACCGGTTTCCCTCTGCAAACACCATTACATTGTAAAACCCATCCTCCGTTTCCAGATATCCGCAGGCCATTCTGCGCCATTTTTCTCCTCCACATAGCCTGCTCCCATACTCCAGAAAACGGTTCTCAAACTCTGTCTGCTCTTCCAAAAACCGCCTTCTCCGGCTCTCATTCTGCTTACGGACATTCCAGAGAACTCCGGCCAGAACTGCTGCTGCAGAGAACATAAGCACATCGGCCTGGCAAATAACATAACTCACACAGAGCACCGCAAGTACCGCAAATCCTATATGATTCTGTTTTCTTCCATATTCCTCTGCCTGCTTCAATCTGGCAATCCGCTCTTCCATAAATTATCTCCTACAAAAACCTGCTGAAAGCAAAACTGGCAATTACCAGCATGATAGCCCCGCCGATCCGGGAAGAAATCTGTGCATAGGACATCAGATCCATACGTTTCGATGCTCCCAGTACCTGAATATCTCCGGCTCCCCCGCCATTTGCCATACAAAGTGCTGCCGTGATTGTAGCCTCCACCTGATAAAATTTGAACAGAGGCGCCATCAGCCACGCACCAATGGTCGCACCTGTGACCACTGCGAGAATCACAGCCAGGCTTCTGAGATTAAACACCTTCACATAATCCATCAGGTTAGTTCCTATGCCAACAGTAATCATCAGAGGCAGGGACATATATTTTACAAAAAACTGCTGCATCCCTCTTGTCCCTGCACGAACCGTATCAGGAACCAGACCTGACACATTCAAGAGAGCTACCAGAATAATCATAAATGCAAACTGATGAATGGTAAATCCCAGCCCTGCATGATTGATGATCGAAAGTTTGGAAGAATAAAATCCGCTGAATACAAAGCAGAACAACCCCAGCCCCAGACCAGAAGCATAATCTCCCACAGCAGGCTTTATTTCCTTTTCTGCAGCCAACTCCGTTTTGGAAAGCTTTAACAATTCCCCATGGCCTGTCAGTTCTGGCTTCAATTCCCCAACCCGGTGCATCAGCGCTCCGAATATAACTGCAACCAGATTTCCCAGACTTGTAATTGCAAATGCAGTAGCATACCAGGGCTGCGGATCCTGTCCGGTTACCTCTCCCCATATTTTACTCATGGGAATACACCCGGCTCCGTTGCCGCCACCCATAATGGGTATCGCATAGGTTAAAACTGCGTCAACCGGCCCCAGGCCAACCACCGCGCCCACGATACCTGCCAGCACAAAGGAACATACGATAGCTGACAGAATGCAGGGAATATATCCGCCAAAAGAACGTATCAGCAATTTCCTGTTGACAGAAAGCACGGAACCTGTCACCAGCACAAGAATATACAGATTCAGAAATCCTGTGGCGCCATTAAATGTATTCAGGGACTCAATAAGCGATTCCGGTAAAACATGAAAGGTGGCAAATGCCCCTGACACCAGACAGGTCAGCAGCATACCGCCTCCCAGCCAATCCTTCCAGACAGGAATCCTGTCCCCCACAAACCCGATAAATGTCCCAACAATCAATGCAAAACAAAGGGCTCCCACCATATCTCCGGGCATTGCCTCCATAACGGAAATCGTCCATACTCCAGCCAGCAGAATCAAATACATCCACAAAGGCATCCCCAATATCTTTGTCTCTTTCCATCTACTCATTTTCTTTATCCTTCCTGCTTTATTAAGCTTACAGCGGGCTGATCAGCTTCCCTCTGTATTTTCTCCTGCAGATTCTACCGGTAAAATTCTGGTCTTATTATAGTAAAATCCACCGCCGTTTTTCAAGTGTCTTGCTATTCTTCTCCTGTCCCATGTCTATAACCATCTGGAATGGCGCCTCAGGCAAAAAAAGGAACAGCCGCAACAGTTCCTCCAAACAATGCCGCAGCTATTCCAAATAACCCTATCTCCTTATTCCTGTTTGTCATAAGCAAAACGCCGCCCCACCATGAATTTCCAGAAATACTCTGCTCCCCTGGATAAACGCCTTCCTTTTTTCCTTGCAATGACCACATACCGGTACAGTTCATCCCCTTTCACTTTACAGTACACGACATGGTCGCCCCCGCCTTTATGCCGTGCTGTAACTACAGGCGACACCATAATCCCGCCGCCGCCCGATGCCACCGCATATCGGGTATCCACAAAATCCACCCGCAAGACATTTTTCGGCTGAATCCTGTATTTTTTCAAAAATTCGCATTCCGCATAGTATAAACTATGTTCCTCCGTGGACAACACATAACGGATATCCGGTCTTCGCAGGCGTACGGGATCCACCTCCAGCGGATGCTCCAGACTGCTGCCGCCCGTATCCATTTCCTCCAAAAGGGGGCTTTTCTTCGGTACAATAAGAATCAGCGGATCCTCCTCCACGGGCATATACTCCACTTTATCTGAAAAAACCGGATCCGTATAGATCGCCAGTTCAATTCTCTCCTCCACCAGAGATTTCTCGCACATCCTGGCGCTCATATCCAGATATTCCAGCTCCACCTGCGGATACTCTTCTAAAAAGGCTGCTGTATGATCGCCGCAATAGGCGCCTCCCCGGTGAGTGGTACCAATGCTGATATGTTCTGTCCGATTCTGTTCCCCTTTTCCCATCTCCTCAAGAAAATCCTTTTCCACCTCCAAAAACCGTTCCGCAAACCGCAGAAAATGTTCCCCGCCCGGTGTCACATTCAACGGGGTCTTACTTCGGTCAAACAACTCAAACCCCAGTTCTGCCTCCAGCCTGGAGAGCTGTTTTGACAGAGCCGACTGAGACATAAAAAGCCTCCTGGCAGCACCAGATATGCTCCCGCTTTCCGCAATGGTCAGAACGTAGCGAAATAAAATCGTGTCCATATTCATCCTCCTCACCGTTCCCGGCAGCTTTCTCGCTCTTTCTTTCCCTTCATCCGTATTTCTGCTTCTATTATATTCTGCCCTGATAAAATCCGCAATTCCTAAATATATCTGCCGTAGGCAATTCCAAATGGGCCTATACTGTTACGTTCACAGGATACCTGTGAATGAACCCGCCGGATAGAAACCACCATGAACAAAGGACAGATATGACTCGCATGAATCACACCTGCCCCTGTAATCTTTCTTGTTTAATTATCTTTCGCTTCCATGAATTGCATTCACCTGCTTTTGCTTCTCCGGTTCCTGCACAGCTTCTCCGTTCAGCTTCCAGATATCCCGGTTATATTCTGCAATTGTCCGGTCAGAGGAGAAGAAGCCTGCCTTGCTGATATTGACCAGCATCTTTCTGGCCCAGCCCAGGCGATCCTCATAATCTTTGTAGGCCTGTTCACGCACCCGTGCATAATCTTCATAATCCAGAAGTGTCATAAACCAGTCCTTGTTCATCAGTTCGTCGTAAAGCCGCTGCAGGTTCTCCTTTCTGCCGATTGCCATCAGTTCCTTGCCGATGATAAAATCCACAGCCTCTTTGATATCTGCATTTTTCTCATAATAATCCTTTGACACATAATCCGCTTTTTCATAGTGTTCGATCACAGTCTCGCTGGACTCTCCGAAGATATAGATATTCTCCTTCCCCACCAGCTCGGCAATCTCCACATTGGCCCCGTCCATGGTTCCCAGAGTCACCGCCCCGTTGAGCATGAACTTCATGTTCCCGGTACCGCTCGCCTCCTTGGATGCCAGTGAAATCTGCTCGGAAATGTCACAGGCCGGGATCAGTTTCTCCGCCTCTGTCACATTGTAATTCTCCACCATCACTACTTTCAGATATGGGCTGACCTTCGGATCATGGTTCACCAGCTTTTCCAGGCAAAGAATCAGGTGAATGATATCCTTGGCAATCACATAAGCCGGCGCTGCCTTGGCTCCGAAGATCACGGTGATCGGAGTAGAGGGAAGCTTCCCCTTCCGGATTTCCAGGTACTTATGAATCACATACAGCACATTCATCTGCTGCCGCTTATACTCATGAAGCCGCTTGACCTGAATGTCAAAGATGGAATTCTCGTCAATCTCGATTCCCTGGGTTTCTTTCAGGTGACGCTTCAGAGCCAGCTTATTCTGATGCTTGATTTCCAGAAGTTCACGAAGCGACGTCTCATCATCAAAGCTTCCGAACTTCTCCAGCTCCGCCACATCCTTTTTATAACCGGCTCCGATCTTTCCGGTGATATAATCCGCCAGCGGATGGTTGCAGTGCAAAAGCCAGCGCCGGAAGGTAATGCCGTTTGTCTTGTTGTTGAACTTCTCCGGATACAGCTCGTAAAAATCCTTCAGCTCCGTATTCTTTAAAATCTCTGTGTGCAGGTATGCCACGCCATTGACACTGAAGCCGTAATGGATATCCATATGAGCCATATGAACCCGATCCTCACAGTCAATGATCGCCACGGACTCCTTCGGGTATTTGCGGCGGATCCGGTCGTCCAGAATCTCAATGATAGGCACAAGCTGCGGCACTACCTCCTTTAAATAGGAGATCGGCCATTTCTCCAGCGCCTCCGCCAGAATCGTGTGATTCGTGTAGGCACAGGTTTTCTTCACAATCTCTGTCGCCTCGTCAAAATCAATCCCCCGCAGAGTCAGAAGCCGGATCAGTTCCGGAATAATCATCGACGGATGGGTATCATTGATCTGAATCACTGCATAATCCGGCAGATCATGCAGGGTGCAGCCCTTCTTCACACACTCATCCAATATCATCTGCGCCCCGTTGCTGACCATAAAATACTGTTGATAGATCCGCAGCTTCCGCCCTGCCTCATCACTGTCATCCGGATACAAAAACAGGGTCAGGTTCCTGGCAATGTCATTCTTGTCAAAAGAGATTCCCTCTTCGACAATCCCCTCATCCACACTCTCCACATCAAACAGATGCAGCCAGTCTGTCCGGTTCCGGTATCCTGTCACAGCGACATCATACAGCCGGGAATGCACGGTCAGATTGCCGAACTGCACCGGGTAAGACACCTCCCGGCGGATCAGCCAGCTTTTCTCTTCGATCCAGGGATTCGGAGTCTCCTTCTGCAGTTCCTTTTCAAATTTCTGTTTAAACAGGCCCAGATGATAGTTCAGGCCGATTCCGGCTCCGTTCATTCCCAGACCGGCCATGGAATCCAAAAAGCATGCCGCCAGACGTCCCAGGCCGCCATTTCCCAGAGACGGCTCCGGCTCTGCCTCCTCCACCTCGCAGATATCCTTGCCGTTGGCTGCCAGAACCTCTCTCACCTCATCGTACCAGCCCAGATTGATCAGATTGTTCGACAAAAGCTTCCCGATCAGGAATTCCGCCGATACATAATAGATCTTCTTTTTTCCCTCTTCCCTCTCTCTGCCTGCTGCCTCCTTCTGCACCAGGGCCAGCAGCGCCTCATATAACTCCCGGTTCCCGCACTGAGCAATATCCCTGCCGCACTGCTCCTTCAACTTCACTGCTAAATTTCCCATCCTGGTTCCTCCTCATATCATAGATCCCTGTATGTAACTGCGCACACCTCTTCGTATCACCTTATGTTCTCCCATTCCTGGTTTTTCATACCCATCCCGTCTTCCAATCATTACATACTCTGATCTTTCCTCCATTATATTTCCCACCCCCGATTTTTTCTTGCATTATTCTGGAAAAACATGATACAATCCTATCATAGTAACACATATTCCAAAAAAGGACAATTTTATGAACATTATCGAATATGAAAGCTATCAGGAAAAACCCCATCACAGCAGCCCGTTCCCCTACCTGACCTATCCCTGTTCCATTCCCCACGACTTTTGCCGCGTCCCGCTCCACTGGCACGACGAGATGGAGCTTGTCTATATCAAAAAAGGCTCCGGCATCGTATCCGTAGACTTTTCCGATCTAAAGACATCTGCCGGAGATATCATCTTCATCTGTCCCGGACAGCTGCACTCTATCCGGCAGTTTGAGCAGGAATCCATGGAATACGAAAATATCATCTTCCCCTTGTCGCTGCTGAGTGACCGTCAGGCGGATTCTGCCTGGGAGACCTATCTTGCCCCTATTGCTCTCCGGCAGCGCTGGCTTCTCACCTGCCTCCGTCCGGCTATGCCTTCCTATCCGGCCATCGCCTCCTGTATCGATCACATTGACGATATCCGCCGCACCTTTCCGGATGCCTACGAGCTGCTGATCAAGGGAAAGCTTTTTGAACTCTTTTTTCAGCTATATCACCATGGTCTGGTAAGCACCCCCGTTTTCGCGGATCCCACCCATCGCTGCTTGCGGGAGAAGGCCCTGGAAAAATCCCGTCAGATCCTGAAATACGTGGAACAGCATTATCAGGAACCTCTCTCCATAGAAAAACTGGCCAAAACCATCGGCTTCAGCCAGTCCCATTTCATGAAATTCTTCAAAAACACCTTCGGTACATCCTTCATCGCCTACCTGAATGATTACCGGCTTACCATGGCTTCCCGCCTGCTATTGGCTTCCGAGGATTCCATCCTCACTGTGGCGGCAGAATGCGGCTTTGAAAACCTTTCTTATTTTAACCGCCGGTTCAAGGATCGGTTCGCCATGACTCCCAGCGAATTCCGCCGCCAGGCGTCGTTTTCCTTGCCTGACTGATGTATCAGCCTCGATAAAAGTCGCATCCGCAGCGCCCATGCTCCTTCACCTGATAAAGCGCGCTGTCGCTGTTGCGATACAAATCGTCCGTGAAGCCTGCCTTTGAAAATGCCACTCCCACACTCAGGGAAACCTCCGGGCAGCCCTCCTCGGGATTCTTCAGGATACTGTTGATATGGCTGATCTTTTCCCGGATCAGATCTTCCTGCTCCGGCGTGCCGTCAACCATGATCACTGCAAATTCATCTCCGCCCAGGCGGGCAACATGGTCATTGGAACGAAAGCTGTCCCGCAAAAGCCCGGCCACTTTTTTAAGGACCTGATCCCCCATCTCATGCCCGTAATTGTCATTGACCTGTTTGAATTTGTCAACATCAATCAAAAGCAGCGCCATCGGAGATTTCTGAACCTTCAAAAGCTGGCTCATCTGGTCAAAGCCTCCCCGGTTGATCACACCGGTCAGCGGATCATGCTCCGCCTTATGCCGCAGCATTGCTTCATTGGCTATGTTGACTTCATAAATGTCATTATAGGTCAGTGCCAGGTATTTGAATTCATAGGATCCGGCAATCTCCAGCATCTTATCTTCCTTGATACAGCGGATATAGATCTGCAAAGGTTTCACAATCAGGATAATCACCATGAAAAACGTAACTATATTCAATACAAACAAAATACTGATGCAGATCCGCTGTCTCACCAGGCTTTTCTCCAGCATCTGTGCGCTCTGGATCTGTTCCTGGCGTGCGGACTCCACCGCATTTTCAAAGAAATAGGAAATATTGCTCATGATCAGGGCTCTGGCATCCTGATAAGCAGAGCCGAACACCATATCTCTTGCCTTCTCCCGCATATCATCCGGACTCAGCCGCCGATCTTCTTCTGTAAGCTCTGTCTCTCTTACCTCCTGCGGCAATGCATCCATATCCTGGCCTGCAGCCGTGGCAACCATCTTCATGGAATATATCTCCCGCTCCATCAGTTCGTTTGATTTTTCCAACGCCAGCTCCAGATAACGGTGCTTCTCCGGATCATCCTGATGTCCCTCCAGTCCTTCCACGCCTTTCTCCCGGCGCCTGCTCACATGAAGCTCCGTAAAATAATCCTCTGCCTGCTTAATATCCGCAGTAGCCGCATACAGTCTCACTTTCGTGGTGAGATAATCCGACCCCTCAGTCACGAGGTCACCCGCCTTCATGCATTCCATATAATGCTCCATAGCCATACTCAGGCGCTTGTATTCCATAGAAATGTGAACCGTTACAACAATGACGATCACATATAAAATACAGGCCGCCAGAATCATGCCATAATTCATTGTGCGGATACGGACTCCCTTTATATTTTTCTTTTCTTTGCTTTCCATTGCATCGTTCCCCCTTTTTGTGGTAAGGAGCTGTCCTCATCTGCTCCAATCGTGCTGGGCCTGTCTCACATCCTCCATCATCTGGTTCATTTCCTTTACATACCGGCTGTCCGGAGCAAGCCGGTCCCACAGCCGGCAGGCCCTGGAATCATTCACCTCGTCACGCCTCATTCGGTTCCCTGCACAGTAATCATAGTACAAAAGGGCGTAAAGATCCGCCATCTCGTCTTTTAAGTCCTCTGGTATCGCATGAAAGCTTGTGCGAACCTGATTCCGAAGGATGCCTTTCACATACTCCTGTCCATATTCCCCAAATTGCAGCAGTTTCTCATCTTTAAGCTTTTGCCGGCGGGCATATGCCTCCACATCGGCCTTCCTTGTCTCAAACGCCATCCCGCCGTCCGTCTGCCACTTTAGCCATCCGTACTGACAGGGCGGAATGCTGTAGGGCGGGAGTACAATCTCCTCAATTCCGTAAGCGCCGTCGCTCACTCCTGGTTCCCTCTTGTGCTTCTTGATTCGCTGTGCATGCAGATGTCCGCTGATATACAGCGGAAGCCGGTATTCCTCAAAAATACGAATGATATCCAGATGGTTCTCCATGGTGCATTCTGTCGTATAAAGACGGCTCTCCGAAAGCAGATTATGATGCCCCGCCGGCACAACCGCAATCCCCTGCTCCTGCGCCTGCTTCAGGCCGCTTTCCAGCCACTCCATGGTCTCTGGCTTCAGCCTTCCATTAACATGATTATAATCCTCATACTGACAGGTGTCCAGCATCAGCATCCAATGCAGATCGTCCAATGCATAAAAATAGCTGAGTGATGCCTCATCCCGGCTGAATGCCTGGTCGTATCCAAATTCATGATAGATCTCATAGAAATCCTCAGCATCCTCCAGATACTGCGCCGGCTCTCTGGCTCCTTCAAAATACGTAGCGGCATTGCCGTTCTTAATATCGTGATTGCCGGGAACCACCAGCACTGCCACGCCTGCCTCTGTGACCCGCCGCAGCTTTTCTGCCAGATCCCGGTGGTTCTCCCTCTCGCCATTCAAAGTGATATCTCCGGTCAGAACCAGTGCGGATGGCTTCCCTGCTATCGCTTCCTCCACCAGGGTGTCAAGCAGCACATCACTGTATTCACTGATCTTTCCGTCATCCCGCGCCACCATCTCCCTGAATGCCGTCCCGCCATCATGGGTATTCTGACTGATATAATGGAGATCCGATGCCAGCATAAGCGTCGGCGGGCAATATGGCTCTTCCGGAAGCTCCTCCGCTTCCTCTTGCCATTCCTGCCGGGCTTCGCGGCATTCTGGTTCGCTCTCAGGAACCGGCGGCCCGCTCTCAGCCTCTGTCTCCCTTTCCAGATCGTCCTCCGGCTCAGACGGCTCCTCTGGTACCGGACGCACCGTCTCCCATGCGGACGAGGTCTCTTCTGGCTCCCCTGGTTCTGCCAGCTTTCCGGTCAGCCTGACGATCAGCAGACAGCCCAGAATCAGCAGCAGATAGATCAGCAGCGGTATGTATTTTTTGAATCTCATATGCAAGCCTTTCTTTTCTGTACGCATGACATCATATCACATTTCCTGTAAAAAAGAAAGACGGGAATGCGCACTTTTCACGAGCAAGGCCGTTTAAGGATTACTTTTTATGGGGTGGGGTTTCGAAAAGTACGCTCTGAAAAAAAGGTTCCCCGGATTGCGGTTTTCTAGATATCCTGCAAACGCAATCCGGGGAACCTTTTTCCAAAGCTGACACCTGCCGACATCGAAAGAAGAATCAACCTGTGAAACAATATCAGTTCATTTAGGGGAAATGGGATATTCAGCCTTGGAATAGCCATATCAGATCAGGTCATTGATGCAGACTGCGCCGTAAGGGCGGATGCTCATACGATATGCGCTCCCCTCTCCCAAGGCTGCCTCCATATATGTCACATATTCATCTACCAGATCGTTCGGCAGCATTGCCATGATTACACCGGCAAAGCCCCCGCCATGAACCCGGCAGGCGCCTCGCTTTTTCTCCGCGATAAAAAGCTCTGTCAGCGCCAGCGCCACGGTAATCCCCTGCTCCTGACAGCTCGCATTCGTATAGCAGTTCTGCAGCCATTTCCATGAGGAATTGCCGGATGCCGTGATCCCGGACAAAAAGTCCTCAAACCGGCCTTCCTTTAAGGCCGCAACCTCTGCTTCCACCCGCTTATTCTCTTCAAAGAAATGCAGTGCACGCATCACAGACCTGTCGCCGGCGAATTCACGCACGCCCTTCAGCTGCCGGATCACCTGCTCCTCGGTAATCTCGGCACAGACCTCCTTGCCGAAATACTCTGCCACCTTTTTCATCTCATTCGGCACAGAGGAATAATCCGCACTCAGATCCGCATGTCCCTTTCCTGTCTGCACAATGATCAGGCTATGATTTTGGGAGGCAAAATCAAAATCAATCTTTTCCACCACCGGAGCTGCCGGATCCAGAAAATCGATGGTGATCAGGCCGCCTACCGCACATGCCATCTGATCCAGAAGGCCGGATGCTTTATCCCAGTAGACATTCTCCGCATATTTTCCCACATGGGCATAGGCTACCGTATCCATGCTTCCCTTATTGAAAAATGTGTTGATCATGGAACACAAAAGCATCTCGAAAGCAGCAGACGAACTTACCCCGGCCGAGCTGATCACATTACTGGTGATGTATGCATCAAAACCGCCGATCTCATAACCGAACTCCCGAAACCCCTGTAAAAGTCCCCTTACGAGATCTTCGGTTCCAGCCTTTCTCTCGCTGGGTGTCAGATCTGTCAGATCAATGCTGAAGTTCTGGTTAAAGGTCTCGCTGACCAGGTTAACTGTCGAGGTATCATTCTTTGCCGCAATTCCCACACAGTCCAGGTTAATGCTTCCCGCCAGCACCTTGCCATGATTGTGGTCCGTATGGTTGCCGCTGATCTCCGTTCTGCCGGGGGAGCTGAACATCAGAATATCCTTGTCCCCATAGGTCTTTTGAAACTTTTTTATCATATCGCGATACCGGCCGGCGTTCTCCTCCGCCCGCTCCTCACCGTAAAGTTTAACCATCAGCGTTTTTGCTGACTCTCCCTCCAACAGCTGTAATGTCTCTCCTGCTTTCATACTTCTCCTTTCTGACGACGGCAGCAGTTTTTTCCATGAATCTGCCGGAAACTGTCTCAATATTTCTATAAAAAGATAGGACGTTGCCATTGTGAAAAGTATATCACAGTTTTCCCTGACCGACAACAGGAAATCTCGCAACGGACATGGTAAAGGTAAGCTTCTACCGTGATATTTTTATAAAGAATTCCCGTATGCCCTCATAGAACCCTACCGTGACAACCGTCTGTTCCTCCCCCTCTCCGGGAATGATATATTTTTTGAAAAAGGGGGTTGATTCGGACAGCGGATTGTCATCCTCAAGCCTGAATGGTTCCGGAAGTCCCAGATAGGAACACCAATTTTGCACGATTGTGTCCGGATCGATATCCTCCCATTCCCATTGTGTCCGAACATAGAACTCATAGATCTTCCCATCATCTGCATCCAGATAGAGATCCATCGGACGGTTCTCTTTACGTATCCCCCGGATGTCATCTGCCAGGCTCAGCTTCCAGACCGGCACATAATTTCGAGGTTCCCGCACATCAATGGCAGAATACAGTACAGCGTCATAAAGCCCGGGATCCACCTCTGCCACGGATTCCGGAAGCAGGCCTGCGGACTTCAATACCCGAAGCCCCTCATTGCAGGTTTCACAAACCTCCTCCCCGGAAGCCGCATCCTCTGCGGTCTCCTCAAGGCCTCTGTGGTTGATAATCAAGGCATAATTCCCTCCGGATTCCTGGTACTGTGCGCCCCCGTTCCAGGCTCCGTACTGCCCGCTCTCCGGAAAATTCCTGCTTCCCAAAGCCTGGGAAAGCACATACAGCTTTTCCGACGCGCTCATTTCATAGCGATAGCCCTCTCCTGACAGCTCCACCTCCTGACGGTGGATCCTTCCTAACAGGGAACGGTCCTTCCACCTGGAAAATGCTTCCGGCCCCCAGACTGACAATCCGGTAGTCAGCAATACCAATGCCAGAAAGAAAAGGCTGATAATCCTTTTCCCCATGGTGGCCGCCCCTCCTTTCTCCTTTAATGTACTCTCGGAATCTCTCTTGCACCTGCCTTTGTGGATGATTTTCCGTCATATGCACATAAATTTAATCAACGTACGTTCCACGTACGCCTCATAAATTTATGCACATCTGACAAAAAACCATCTCACAAAATCAGGCACAAAGAGACTCCGAGAGTACATTTTAACGTTCCTCCTCTGGCCTTCCCTGCAGTACAAAGCTCATGCGGGTCCCCTTTCCCGGCTCGCTGGCAATCTCCAACCGGCTTTTGTGGAGAGCCAGAATCTCCGCACACAGCGCCAGCCCCAGCCCCGCGCCGTTACGGCTCCGGGATCGGGACTTATCCACCATGTAGAATGCCTGTGTAATCTTGTCCTGCTCCTCTTTGGGAATCCCCATGCCATGATCCCGTATAACAAAACGATACCGTCCCTTTTTCAGAAAACCGCGGATCTCAATCACGCTTCCCGGCTCGGATGCCTTACAGGCATTATCAACCAGGTTGAGCAGCACGGATTTGATGAGATTCGGTTCTGCCTGCACCACTGCGCTGTCATATTTCAGACGAAAACCCATGGTCCGGTTCGTCGCATACATATCACGAAGGTATTGGAACAACATATCCGCGGAAACCTCCTGCAAATCCAGCTCTCCATGACGGGTAACCATGATTTCCAGCAAACGAAAAGACATTGCCTCCAGACGCTTTCCCTCCGTATAGATATAATTTGCTGAAAGAAAGCTCTTCTCCTCATCCAGACGATGCGAACGCAGCAGGTCAGCATAACCGATGATCGCTGTCAAAGGCGTCTTCAGCTCATGTGCAAAAGCAGCAACAAAATTCTCTCTGGACTCGATTTCCTCCTCCAGCCTGGCAATATTGTCCTCCAGTGCATTGGCCATCCGGTTAAAATCCATCGTCAGCTGCCCCAGCTCATCATCGCTGATCTTTCTCGCCCGATAATCATACTCTCCCTCTGCCATCCGCCGGGTCGCCCGGGTCAAAAGCCGGATCGGCCGGGTCAGCCAGGAAGAAATACCGTGCATAATGAACGTGCCAAGCACCAGCATGAGCACGGTCACCCGCCGGTAAACCAGAAATCCCAGCGCCCGCTCACGAAACACTCCGGTCACATCCCGCATGGTTTCCAGGTATAAGGCCCGGTCCATGGCATTTGCCATCCTGCACGTCTGAACATAATAATGTTCTCCCTGCCGGACGACCTGCCAGGTATTGACTCCGTCCTCTGTCTGATTCCTCAGCAGATCATCCCCCTCAAAACCGCTGCTTTTGTAGATTACCTGCCTGTCTTCATCCGAAATCCGCAAAAGGCGGCTTCCCCCGTTCTCCAGGTTTCGTCCGATCTCCTCAATGGTACGATCCGCCAGCACATCATACCTGGCAGGAGCATTGAGCGCTGCCGTCTCAAAGGCAAACCGAAGAATCCGGCTCTCATCCATAGCCTGTCCGGTCTCCCTCCCGATCGAGGTCTCGAATACATAATTCACAAAATAGAATCCGCTGATCCCCAGAGCCAGAGCCAGCACGATCACCGTCCAGAGCAACAGCTTAAATGAAAATTTCATTGAGGCACCTCTAACCGGTATCCTACCCTGTAGACCGTTACCAGGCACTGTTCCCAGCCCAGCTTTTTTCTGAGTCTCTGCACATGGAGATCCACAGTCCGGCTGTCACCGGAATATTCTCCTTCCCATACATTCTCATACAAGGTTTCCCGAAACAGGGCCACATTCTTATTCCGGATAAATAAAAGCAGCAGCCCGAATTCCTTGTTGGTCAGCTCCACCGCCACTCCCGCCCGGGTGACCTGACGCGCCTCCACATCCACTGCCACATCAAAGGCAGACAGGATATTCTCCGCCTTGTGATAGCGCCGCAGCACAGCCTCCACCCGGGCCACCAGCTCCACCACATCAAAGGGCTTTACCAGATAATCATCCGCCCCCAGCTTCAGCCCCCGGACCCGGTCTTTCACCTCATACCGGGCTGTAATAAATATCACCGGAATCTTCAAAGGACGGATATACTCCATAATATCATACCCGTCCACTCCTGGCAGCATTACATCCAGAAGAATCAGATCGTATCTGCCGTTTTCAATCTTTTCCAGAGCCGCTATCCCGTCCTGCACTGCCGTACAATGGTATCCTGCCGCCGACAGATTCAAGTCAATCAGGTCGCAGATCGGCTTCTCGTCATCCACAATCAGAATCCTAATCATTCTCTGTTCCCCATCCCCAGTAAGACCGGGCCAGCTCCACCAGCTCATCCATAACCGTATCTTCCGTACACTGATACCGGCTCTTCAGCTCCGTATCCTCCAGAAAGCCACCCGTCCTCTGGTAATATATTGTATAATCCTTTTCCGTTATCATGCTCCCATCCGGTGCATCACTGGTATATCGGGCCAGCACCGTAAGATCCTTAAGCCCGTCCCCGTCGATATCCTGGCTGTCGATTTCCAGAATCTCATAAAGATTCTCAAACTCTCCCATGGGCTGTCCGCTCCACACCAGATTCCCCTGTTCGTTGACCAGGCACACCATACAGATATGATACTCGGCCATCCGATAATACCCCGGCACCACAAGAAGATCCCCCAGCTTCTCAAAGCTCTGCCGAAAGGAATGTCTCTCATCCACGGTAAACCCATGCTCTTTCAGATCCTTCATGGCCGCCGCCCGGTAAAAAACTCCCGCAAAGTCTCCTTCCCGGACAAAGGACAGAATCATCTTAACGCTTTTATTCATGCCAAACCGGTTAATCCTGTCTGAAAGCCGCCAGTCCTGATAAAAGCCCCCCTGTCTCTGAAACAGCACATCTCCTACCTTGGCAGTCATCCCTGTCCCGTCCTCGCGAGTGTTGCACAGGGCGACGAGCACCACGTCATTGAGTCCGTCCCCGTCCAGGTCCGGAAAGGAAACCGCCGCAACTTCCCTGGTTCCCTGCTTCCAGCTTCCCGGAATCTGCTGGTTGGCCTCCAGCTGTTCTGTCCGAAATGCAATCTCATCCTCCTGGCCGACGAAAAACAGAACCAGCCTTCGGCTCTCCCTGTCTATGGCCGGAACCAGAGATACCTCCCTTCCTCCTTCCATGGTAAAAGGAAAGATCTGTTCCTCAATGACAATAAAGCCATACTCTGCTGTCTCCCGGATGTTCTTTACTGCCTCCAACCGCTCTAAAAAGTCCCGATACCTCTGCGCCTCTTCCCTCTCCTGCTGCTTATCTTCGTCCGGCAGCCCTGACTGACCGGCCCTGAGGCCTGTC
This sequence comes from Lachnospiraceae bacterium, assembly GCA_910575255.1. Classification (GTDB taxonomy): domain Bacteria; phylum Bacillota; class Clostridia; order Lachnospirales; family Lachnospiraceae; genus Brotaphodocola. Next base: position 107,180 of record CAJTEM010000007.1, read on the forward strand.
CCTGACCGGCTGTCCTCCATGTCCTTTCCCGGCTCACCGCCTGACAGACTTCCCGCTCGCTCTGTACCTGATAAATCTCCCGCCGCCTCTGCACCAGGAATTCTCTCCCCGCTCCCTGCCGGTTCCGTTCCCAAGCCGCTCTGCCAGCTCTTCCCTCCGGCAATCTCTCCGGACAGGCTTCGATATAACAGGAAAAGGATCACACACAGACTGATCACCACAACACTGGCTGCTTTGGCCAGCCGCCCCGGATTCCCTGCTGCCTTTTCCACTGGCCGACGCCTGCTTCTCCCCCTCATAGCCTTGCAAACATTCCCTTTCTTCAGGCACTGCCTGTCCTTATCCTGATAGAATTATATACCAGATTTCCGGCCATTGCCATATCTATTTCATCAAAACCTTTCCTCGCGGAAAGTAACAAGCAGCTTCTTTTCGCGGGATGTGGCCAAAGGTATGCCTTGAAACAAGCTAACTTCTCTTGCCATTTCTGATTTTCCTGGCTATAATAGCCGTAACACCTGCCATCGAAGGTATTACTGATATCTGTAAGGAGTACCGTATCCATATGACAAACACAAGCCCACACCCCTACCACTCTCTGAACGACGAAATGAAACAGCGTTTTGGCACCAAAGTTTATAAGATCGCCTTAGATGGCGGCATGACCTGTCCGAACCGGGACGGCACTCTGGGCAGACGCGGCTGTATTTTCTGCAGTGCCGGAGGATCCGGGGACTTTGCCACCGCTCTGATTCCCTCGGCTGATTCCCGCAGCCTCTCTCCTGCTTCCCTTTCCCCGTCCGCAATGCCCTCCGCCAGCCTTATCCGCCGACAAATCGACCATGCCGCTTTCCGCATCTGCAAAAAATTCGGAGCTTCCCCCAAAGCCTATATTGCTTATTTCCAGTCCTACACCAACACATACGGCCCGCTGCCCTATCTGCGCACTCTGTTTACTGCCGCGCTTGAGCATCCGGATGTAAAAGTGCTTTCTATCGCCACCCGGCCTGACTGTCTTTGCGAGGATGTCCTGGATCTGTGCGCAGAACTCAATCAGACCAAGCCTGTATGGCTGGAACTGGGCCTCCAGACCATCCACGAAGACACGGCTCGTTACATCCGCCGTGGATACTCCCTGTCCTGCTTTGAAGACACCCTGAAACGTCTGCGCCGCCGAAATCTGGAAACCATTGTCCATATCATTCTGGGACTCCCGGGAGAAAGCCGCAGGCAGATGCTTGAGACCGCAGACTACCTGGCTCATCAGGATGTTCAGGGAATCAAACTACAGCTGCTTCATATCCTCAAAGAAACCGACCTTGCTGAAGAATATCGGAAGCATCCCTTCCCGGTTCTCTCCATGGAAGAGTATATTGACTTAGTGATTGATTGTATTGCCCTGCTTCCGCCGGAAATGGTCATCCACCGGATCACCGGGGACGGCCCGAAAAAATTATTGATAGCGCCCTTGTGGAGCAGCAACAAACGCCAGGTACTCAATGCCATGACAAGAAGATTTAAAGAAAAAGGGATTACCCAGGGATGTCTTTTTAAGCCATGACGGCTTGTTTGTGTTGCCCCGGTTCCGGCACCCAACCATCCCACAAGGTTTTCTCCCAGTACCGCCAGGTCTGCCCTTTGTCCCCAAGGTCATTCCCCGGATGCCGCCACAGTCCCGTCCTTCTCAAAGGACACGCCGTAGGAAATGCTTTCCATATGCCGAAAAAACTCCTGCCGCTTCCCGTCCTCTGTCAGCATCCGGGTATATCCTGCACCGGAAGTTCCCGGAATCAAACGCAAGACCAAAGTCTCCTCCTCCAAAACCGCCTGCAACAGGGCTGTGCGGGGAATTGAGCTTCCAAAAACAAAGTTTCCCAGACTATACACAATCGGTTTCCCCTCATAGTACTCGATTCCCTGCAGCACATGAGGATGGGATCCCACCACCAGATCCGCCCCGGCATCGATCATCTGCCTGCCCATTGTTCTCTGATACTCCTCAGGCCTTTCCTCTCTCTCGATTCCCCAATGGATACACACCACCACAAAATCATTCTCCTGCTTCTGTCTGGAGATTTCCTCCAAAAGCACCGTCATGTCATAAGCTGCTAACATTCCTGGATGAGCTTTTCCAGCCGCCCAGTCTGCCACCGGTATCACCCGGGTTGCGCCAATTATGGCAATCCTTTTCCCCTTTAGCTCCACGCGCACCGGCTGTCTGGCCATTTCCAGATCCGAACCTGCCCCCGTGTGAAGAATCCCTGCCTCATCCAACACTTCACAGGAATCAAGAAGGGCCTCCTGTCCAAAATCCAGGGCATGATTATTGGCCAGAGTCACCCCGTCAATCTCCATCTCCCGAAACAGAGATATCTTGTCCGTTGGCAGGCGAAAGGTGTATTGCTTATCCTTTGCTGCTGTCCCTCTGTCACTAAAAGGGAACTCCTGATTCACCAGGAAAAAGTCCGCCTCACGGATCTGTTTTCGATATTCCTCATCCAACACCCCATGAATCCCTCCTGCCTTTTCATAGGCATTGAGAACGTGGTCAGAAAGGAGAACATCTCCGGAAAATAAAAGGGTCAAAGGGTCTTCTTTATCGTCTGCCGGAGTATCTGCATCCCCCTCCGCTTCCTGATTGTCTGAAACCGCATTGTCCGGAATCATATCCTCCGAAATCACGATTTGCGATACGGCTTCTTTTGTATTATTTTCTTGTCCCGATTCTTGCCCTGTCTTGTTTTCCTGCGTTATCTTATCCTCGCTGATACCTTCAATTTTTTCATATTTCCTTCCCCCGCATCCCACAAGAAAAATAATCACAAGGGAAAACATCCATACACTGCATTTTTTTATCATGAACCTTATTCCTTCCACTCTGTATTCCCAATTGCCAACAGGCAGACTTATGTTTTTCCTCTTGTATTGCCAGCTTTCCCTTCTGCTGCTCCGCAAACATTTTGCTGGTAATGTCCTTATTCTGGTAAGCAATGTCTGATCCCGACTTTTTCCCCGAATTTTCTCCGTCTGTTTTTCCCTTTGCGGTCTTAAAGCTTCCTGCGCCAGGAGGTTCCGCTCTGCGCTTTTCTCTTCCCACGTTTTTCCTCCTGCCTTTATTTATTTTGTATGGATTTTTAAAAGCAGGATTTCATATAGAAAGAATAGAATCTTCGTAGATGCAGCACGCTGCAGAACCGGTCTCTCAGACCGCAGAAATCTTTGCTTTGAATACATTATATCATCCGAAGCCAGATAAAGCAATATTTATATAAAAATCAATGTTGAAAGGTTTCCGCAACGGTTACTGTTCACAGGTCAATGTCAGTTAGTTAAGAAATCGCGAAACACAGCCAGGGAAACGCTTAATTAAAAAATGCCGCTCTGCATCATCTTTCTGCATTGCGGCATAAATTATCTCCATCTGAAAAGCATCCTCATTGAAACGGCAAGGTATTTAAATTGGGTTATATCAGCCTTCACATGGCCAGGATAATTCCTCCGTCTCCTGCGTATAATGTAGCAACCCCGGCCGTCTCTGTGATCACAATCTCCCTGGAAAGGCCAAGTCTTTCCAGCTCCTTCTTCACCTGCTCGGCTCTCTCCCTTGCATTGCAGTGAGCAATCACTGCACGCTTTTCCTCCCGGTCTCCCCGCTCACGGACCGCAATCTCACACATTCTGGCAAAGGCCTTTCCCACTCCTCTTGCCTGGTCCAGCTTGATAATCACCCCATGGTCTGCTCCCATCACCGGCTTAATATTCAATGCTGTGGCAAAAAAGGCCTGCAGGCCCGTGAGCCGTCCGTTCTTGCGAAGGTATTCCAGGGAATCCAGAACAAAATAGGTTTTCTGCCGGTCACGCATGGCAAGGATCTTCTGAGAAATCTCCTCAAACCCCATCCCTATATCCGCCATGTCGCAAATCGCCATGGCCAGATTCACTTCACCGGAGGAGGCGGACTCCGAATCAATTATCAGAATATTCTTGTGGCCATGCTCCTCCTCATATAAATTCTTTCCCACCATGGCACTGTTGTAGGAACCGCTTAAATGGCTGGAAAGGGTGATCACATAAACATCCTCTTCCTCACATTCATATGCCTTCTTAAATGCCTCCGGGGATGGACATGCAGTCTTGGGACACTCTTTACTCTCTCTGACCAGCTTTAAGAATGCTGCCTGGTCAAAGCCCTCGTTATCCACGATCATTGCATCATCTACCTGCAACGTCAGCGGTACAAGCTGAAATCGTAAATCTTCTCTCATCTCCCTTGTCAAATCCAAACAGCTGTCCCCGACAATCTTATAGCTCATGTTCATCCTCCTGAAATCGCCTCTATATTACGTAGTTTTAATTACTACTTATTATAGCATATATTTCAGATATTTCAATACTCGGATGACAACATATCGCTGTTCTATCTATTTTTCAGAATTACCGGAATTTTCCTTTTCCTACAGTTTTCCCTATGGTAAGCAAATTATTAATGACCTTCTCAATTTTTTCAGAATTTAATATTTTTTCTAATATTTTCTCAAATTCCTCCTGGTTGACACATTCCATACTTTCTTCTGCACCTAATTCCAAAGCAATACTTTCATCCAAGGTGAGATAAACCGGGAAAAACGCAATTCCATATTCCACAAACATAACACGATATTTATAGTTAGGAGTAGCCACAGATGTTATAAAAAACTCAAAGGTAACGCTTCCCTCACCGATTTATTTGAAAAACATGAAGGAACTGTTTGAGATCCTGGAATTGACCGGCTGCTGCGATCTCAATCCCCGGCTGGCCCAAAAAGCAGCCGAAAATTACGGAATCCGCCCAATGAGTATGGAGGAGATCCTGGCGGATCCGGAGATCGAAATCGTGGTGAATCTGACTAATCCCTCTGCCCATTATTCCGTTATCAAAACCTTGCTGGAGCACAAAAAGCATGTATATACAGAAAAGGTTTTGGCTGTGGATATCGCCCAGGCAAAGGAACTGGCCCGGTTGGCAAATAAAAGTCACTGTCTACTGTGCAGCGCTCCTGACACCTTTTTGGGTGCGGCCGTCCAGACTGCCCGGTATCTGATCGATTCCGGCCTGATCGGACAGGTAACCTCTTGTGTCTCCCTTTTACAGAGAGACGGCTCTCTTCTGGCTGAGAAATTTCCCTACACCGTAAAGCCGGGAGGCGGAATCGGCATTGATGTGGGCATCTATTACACCACTGCCATGATTCAGATTTTGGGGGAGGCTGCCACGGTCTGCGGCATGGCAGGCATCATGGGACAAAAGCAGACCCACTATTTTACCAAAAATGACGATTTCGGCCAGCCCTACCTTCAGGAATCGGAGACCTATCTGGCCGGGATTATCCGCTTTAAAAACGGCTGTATCGGGAATGTGCATTTTAACGCCAGAAGTATTCGGACGGAAAAGCCTTATGTGGCATTTTACGGAACCCACGGCATCCTGATGTTAGAGGATCCCAATTTCTTCGGCGGCGATGTAAAGGTTATTCTGAAAGGCCAGACAGAGCCGGCAGTCTTCCCCCACACCCACGGATATAAGGGAAATTGCCGGGGACTGGGAGTGGCTGAGATGGCCTGGTCCCTGAGAATGAACCGAACCCCCAGAACCAATGCGGACATGGCGGTTCATGCCCTGGAAATCCTCACAGGAATCATGGAAAGCAGCCGGACGGGCCGGTTTTATGAGCTGGAATCCGGATTCTCTCTCCAGCCCATGCTTCCCAAAGGCTTTCTGGGACCGGAATATGCTCAGAATCAGCCGGAAGGGGCGCTGTACTTTTGAAAACCACAGGGTAAACACAAGTTTTTTATGGCTAAGAACATTTCATTAATCTTGAAGTAGTCAATGCTGACGCTTATGTCAATGCAAGGAGGCGAAAGGGACAGAGAGGGGGAACCTGATCTGTCTCCCTCATCTTCGTCCCTCATTCTCCCAAAACCGGTGCCGAAAACCTCTTTCCCACCCTCAGCTTTCCATCCAGATCACCTCATATCCCTCCCAGGGCTCCGGCATTTCCAGCTTGTCAATCATCTGCTCTAACACCTTCTGGGGAATCTGCCGCTCCCTCTCCCGGTTTCGCTTTTTCAGCTCCTCATAGGGCGTTTCCAGATACAAAATATGCACCCGTGCGCCATACCCCGCAAACAATCCCACAAGGCGCTGCCTGGTCTCCTGCATCAGATTGGTGGCATTCCAGATAAAGGGCTCTTTTTTCCGCAGCAGCTTTCTGGCCCGCTCTATGGCCAGATTGGCCACCTTACCCGATCCATCCCTGGGAGAAATCCCCAGCTCCCCGCGAATCTCATCCAGGGAAATCACCGCCATCCCTGCGCCGTTTTTCTCTATCCAGGTATCCTTTCCCGCCAGGGGAAGCCCTGCCATCATCCACACATCAAACTCCGTATCATCGTAAAGCTGTGCCCCCGGCTGCATATCCTCCTTGTGAAAATACTGATACCTGGTACAGGCATTGGCAAAGGGATAGGGCTTCTCCCAAACTCCCAGCTCCCTTGCGTACTCTGCGAACAGTTTCCCGTGCTCCTCTAACTCTCCCGGCGTCCGGCTTATCCTGCCTCTGGCATCTGCCTTTGCCAAAATCCAGAGAAGCTTAAGTGGCGCCACCTCTGCTGCCCGCAAAAGATCATAGTCCATCCGTCTCTTTTTCCAGAACCACACCGGCAGTCCGTGAAAGCGCACCAGCTTGGCCGCCAGCTCCCGCTCCCTAAAGCTCATTCCAAACCGCTTCCCGCCCCGATATGCCATCGCCCGAAACACCTTTTCCCCCACAATGGTATGCTTGGGCGAGGTCCATCTGCCGTCCTCAAATCTGGTGGCGGCCGGTTTTCCGATATCGTGAAATGCCGCAGCCAGAAATAAAAGCTCCTGTTTTCGTTCTGTAAGCCGGCTCCATTCTGCAAGACTGCACATTTGCCTGCAGACCAGTTCTGTGTGGATATACACATCCCCCTCAGCATGGTACTCCGGGTTCTGCTGTACCCCCTTTAAAATTTCCAGTTCCGGATACTGCCCGGCCAGCTGTTCTAAAGAAAAACCACTTTCCCGAATCCAGCTTAAGATTCCCTCTTTTCCTGTCTTCCCAATTTTCTCTTTTTCCGCTTGCAAGCTTTTCCTCCTCTCCGGCTCCTGTTCCTTACCTTCTCTGTCTTCCTGAATCTCTGATACTCCGTACTCAAAATTTCCATGAATCAATTGCTTGATATCGGTATCATCTGTTCATTTTGTTTCACTCAAACAGCTCCGTCCCCTCTGCCAGCCGGTTGGCCACCAAGGGCCGGTTCATCCAATGGCTCTCCGAATCCAGAATGGAATTAAGAAAAGAGCGGCGGACAAATTTCAGCCGGTCCACCGTATAGTCCCCCTCCTCCACCTTGATATAGATTCCTTCCATAATCCCGCCAAGATCGGTCTGGTCTCTCGTTCTCTCTTCGTCCACGCCATATTTTTCGCACTGCTGCCGGAGCGTCTTTGCCGGATCCCCAGATATAAAATTACTATGCCCGATCAGCCGTGTTATATCCGAAAGCTTCTCATACCGCCCCGCTTCCAGCACCGGCACAGACCGGACAAAGGGCGCCCCTTTTAAGATTTCCCTTCTCCTTGCGGTGGAAAAGAACCGCTCCTCCTTCTTGTCAAACAGATCAAATTCCATAAAATAGTGAGGGAGTTCATCATAAAACACCGTGTGCTTGGCAAACATCCACTCCCCGTACATCACATACCGGCTTCCCAACACCTGCCACAGCCCCTCCCGAAAGCACTCCGCCCACACCTTCAGCATGTCAAACTGCCGCTCTCCGTATCCTCCGTTTAAAAAATGCCCCCGGCTCTGCAGATACAGCCTGCCGTCCTCCCCAAAGCTGATCCCGCAGTTGGCTCCGTCAATCTTCTCCTCCAGCACCAGGTATTTTCCCCGGATCTCCCCGAATTTCACACTGTTCAGATTCTCATCCCCTGCCTGCTTTCTCGATCCCTCCACGTGGCGGGTTCTTGGATATTTATATATTTGTTCCATCATCCTTCCCTCCCCTTACCTAAATTCCCCATTCTTAAAAATCCTGTCTGCATCTGTTTCTGATTTTAGTACGATTTTTATCTTCTGTCAAATAAAGAGGCTTGACAAATCCAAATGGTACCTGTATAAAAAGGCGGGTCATGGTGGTTCATCTGACGGAAAAGGGAAAAACAGTACAGCAGCCCCCATTGGATTATGAGGAAATCCTCGGTTGTTTATCCCAGAAGGAACTGCATCAATTCGGGAATTATTTAGAACGTATCATTGTGGCCTTCCGGACGCAAGCGAGCGTTGGCCGGGAGGAAAATGCTATGGATGACTGGATGGAAAAGACAAGAGAGGTCATTGGCTTTGCCCTTGAGTTGGCGGAGTTGACGCAGTGGAGGCGGGCAATTTCTTGGTACAAGAAAAATAGCAGAGCATTGATTTTCATGCTCCGCTATTCGTATTTGGGAATCATATAAGTCAAATTGAAAATCTGTGTCCTTACTCCCCAGCCATCATCATCATAATCTCATTGCTCCGGGCAATAAACTTCGTCATCCGCTCCGGGTTCAGGGTGCCATGGCTTAACAGGGCCAGATCATACAGCTGCTCACAGAACTTGGGCGTGTTCTCCCCGTCTTTATGGTTTAACACATACTGCACCAGCTTGTGGTTGGCATTGAGTACCAGTGTCTCGCCGGCGCCGCCGAACATGGAGGGATCCATGCCGTACATATTGTACATCTTCATCATATCCTGCATCCGGCGGCTCTCCTCGGCCACAGTCAGCATGGAGGAGATATTCTCGTTCTTCAGCTTCTCCACCTTGACCTCCAGCTTGTCATTGCCCAAAGCCTTCTTAAAGATCTCCGTCAGGGTTTCCGCCGTCTTTTTAAACTCCTCGTCATCCTCCTTCACCTCTTCCTTGAAGGTGTCGTTGAGATCCGCATCAATCCGGAGGAATTTGAGACCCTCGTTCTTCTGCTCCAAGTGATTGATGAAGGGACTGTCAATATTGTGGGGAAGAATCACCGCATCCAGCCCTTCCTCCTTGAACATATTGATATACTGGCTCTGCTCCTTCTCGTCCGTCACATAGAACACCTTGTTCTCGTGCTTCTCCTTGTTCTCCTCCAGGCAGTCCTTCAGGGTCAGGTACTTTTTGTCCAAGTTCTTAAAGAGAATGTAATCATTCATCTTCTCGGCAAATTTCTCATCCTTGATGCAGCCGAACTTGATAAAGGGAGCAATGTCATCCCAGTACTTCTCGTAATTCTCCCGGTCGGTCTTGCACATGCCGGTCAGCTTGTCCGCCACCTTCTTGGTGATGTAATCGGAGATCTTCTTCACAAAACCATCGTTCTGCAGGGCGCTCCGGGAAACGTTCAGGGGCAGATCCGGACAGTCGATAGCGCCCTTTAAGAGCATCAAAAACTCCGGAATCACTTCCTTTATATTGTCCGCAATAAATACCTGGGTGTTGTAAAGCTTGATGGTGCCTTCAATAGAATCATACTCCGTGTTGATCTTGGGGAAGTAGAGAATTCCCTTCAGGTTAAACGGATAATCCATATTCAGGTGAATCCAGAACAGAGGTTCCTTGTAATCCATAAACACCTTCCGGTAGAAGCTTCTGTACTCCTCCTCCGTGCACTCATTGGGATGCTTGTTCCACAGCGGGGTGGTGTCATTAAGGGCCACCGGGCGCTTTAAGATCTTGTAGCGCTCCTTGGAGGGCTCGATCTCCACCGTCTCCTTCTCCCCGTTCTCGTTCTCCTTCTCCTCGGTCTTGGCCGGCTCCACCACGGTCTCCACAATGGTGTCCTTGTCCGTCAACTCTTCCTTGTCAATGGTCTCATACTCCGGCTCTGCCTTGGCATTGCTTAAATAAATCGGAATCGGCATGAAGGAGCAGTACTTATCCAGCACCTCTCTGGCCCGGTATTCATTGGAAAACTCGTAGCTGTCCTCATTCAGATACAGGGTGATAACCGTGCCCTGGTCCTCCTTGTCCCCGTCCTTCATCTCAAAGGTCAGGCCGCCCTCAGACTCCCAGTGCACCGGCCTGCTGCCTTCCCTGTAGGAAAGGGAATCGATAGTCACCTTGTCCGCCACCATAAATGCCGAATAAAATCCCAACCCGAAATGCCCGATGATCTGATCCTCATTGGCCTTGTCCTTATATTTCTCTAAGAAATCCTGAGCGCCGGAAAATGCGATCTGATTGATATACTCTTCCACTTCCTCCGCCGTCATACCCAGACCATTGTCCTGCACCCGGATGGACTTTTCATCCGAATCCACAGTGATCTGAATCTTGTACTCCATATCCTCCGGCTTGGCGTACTCTCCCATCAGCTCCAGCTTCTTTAACTTGGTGATGGCATCGCAGCCATTGGACACCAGTTCCCGGTAGAAGATGTCATGGTCCGAATAAAGCCACTTTTTGATAATCGGAAATATGTTCTCACTGTTGATCGATAAATTGCCTGATTTGCTGCCCATCGCATATCACTCCTGTTCTTTTATTTTCTTGCTTTTCCGGCATACCACGTTAATCCTGGTTCTCTCTGCACGTTGCTCTTCTTGCACTTTGTTTTGCTGCTCTTTGTTCTTCCTCCGCCCTCTCAAGGCATCCCCCGCATCCGAAACCAGAACCAGATTCCCTCCGCAATTCCCTGCCCTGGAATCTCTGGAGTATATTTTAATACGGAAGCAGCTAATTGTCAACAGAAAATTAGCACTCATTGAAAATGAGTGCTAACAACACTGATTATGCAAAGTATTATCACAGCATAGAACAGGAACGAAAAACCGCATATTCCCAGAATACATAAGCATCGGATAATCCGGTTTTTCCGAATAAAGCCTAGATAATTCAGCACTCCGATCCCTGTCCAGAAAAGCAAATGTTTTATATCACACAGAATAAACTTCCAGGTATTCCAGTCCTTATAGGTTTCATAGTTGGGGTCGCTGATGTCATCATACGAAATTAAAATATTCTCATGAATCAAAGCGGTAAAAAAACAGAAGCCGGCAATGCAGGCAAACAGCCATGTGTATTTTACCGTATTCTTCCATGCGGAATAAACAATTGCTGCAGGTATGCTCAGGAAAACTCCGGCAAGGCCAAGCAGACAGGTAATCTCTCCATATTTTTCCATAACGTGTCTGTCTCACTCCTTGATATATGCAATCCCCTTTTCCTTCAAAAACTGCCCCATCCCTGCCCATCGCATATCACTGTTCTTTTGTTTTCTTACTTTCTCGGCATACCACGTCAGAACGTGTCTAAAAATTGCAGTTCGTGGGACACTGTAGGTACCCCTTGCGGGGATTTGGCTCAAATATACCGCTCTCAAAAAAGATCTTCTCCATATTCTGAACCAGATTCCATCCGCAATTTCTTTCCCTGGAATCTCTGCAGTATATTTTAATACGGAAGCAGTTAATTGTCAACAAAATAAGCACTCGTTTTTATCGAGTGCTAATAGCCATTCTTTTGCCTCTTTTCAACGTCGCGTCTGTAATAGCATTAATCAATAGCATAAATACCTAACAGTTCCTCAATATGATTACCTTTAACCTTGATTCTTAAATTCATCCAATATTGTTTATGTGCATAAAAATCATCCAGCCACTCGGTAGCATTTTTTCCATTTACAGGAAAGCCATAATCGCTTTCACTTTCAATAATTATTTTTGTTGTATCATCTACATAGAAATCCCCTTCTGTTAAATCATAAAATCCCTGTGTCCAATCCCCTCCTGCCGGAATCCGAAATTCATCATATCCCTCAATAACCCCAGAATAATGATAGACACCGTTTTCCTTGACCAAATGACCACAAGAACCTTCATATATAGGTTCACTATCATTTAGCACATGATTTGCCAGCCAAAGCTCCGTCTTTCCATCCCCTTCGGCTAAAACACCACCCGATGTATAAGCCTTGACCTTTTTCTCAAACAGGTCATAGTCCTTTTCACCACGCACTGTATCATAAATAATATGAACCGAATATTCTTCAATGACGTTTTTCGTATAATCCGGTTTAAAATCATATAAAATGTATGTCAAGTCTCCTTCCCCTTGATAAATGCCATTTGTTTTCTTCAACAAACAGGCTTTTCCATTCCTGATACACAAATGGAGTTCGCTGCGAAAATTTTGATAAATTTCCCTTGATATTTCCTTTACCTGATTTTGAGAAATGGCATATATTCCGATATAGGTAGCATTATCAGAACCTTCTCTCCATCGCACCACCATTTCCTCATGCCCATTATTGCTCAGATCCACTAAAGCAATCTGCACATTTCTTCCCGCAAAATTCTGATTGATAAAACGCATATAAACTGCTTCGTCTGCTATTTCGTTTTGCTCGTTGCCTGTTTTAATCCAGTATCCATTCTTGTCAAACTGGTATAGTTTTCCCTCGATGAATTGAGATCTGCTGCAAGGGTAAGAACCATCTCCATTTTGGTACCACCAGTATCCGCCATCTTGAACCCAGCCAGCTCCATAAGTATTCACAGCAGAAGCAGTAACAAATATCCCTGTCATCAATGTCAGATAAAATCTTTTAAATTTTTTCATTTCATTCTCCAATCTTGATTTTCTCCGTAATCCGCTAAAAACCCTGACTATCCGTATAATTAGTAACAATGCCAATCTGGCCCGCTGTTAAACGCACATTTCTGATACCTCCCTTCTATTTTTGCATATTTATTTTCCTGACCATAAACAGTGCCAGGTTTTTTCCCTTATTAATGAGCAGCCCATACATGGTTTCCACCACTGTCACCACTAAATTATCTATCAAAAAGGCTATCCCAAAAGAAACCAGCAAAGTCACAATCAGAGATAACAATATTCCGCCTATATAAAAATATTGGCTCACATCAATCCGAAAGACGGCTCTGGTAACAAAAAAGAGAACATACCAATGAATCAAAATAATTGAAAAACTGTACCGACTCAATATTCGGAGAAACACATTTCCTTTAGAAAAAAAGCGGGGAATAGAAAAGACCAATGAAAATAAGCTCATAGCTATCATCAACATGGTAGGAGAACAGTTACAGCAAATATTGAGGAATTCCTCTCGGCTATAAGTATGTATACAATACATAGTAATGAAAATACTTACTCCTCCCATTGCCATAATCGGACCATCATAGGATCTCGTTTCTTTTTGAGCAATCCAATAACCAGCAATTGCCACCCCGATCCAAGAAGACAGCAACGGGGTTACTGCACAAGGAATCGGACTATAAGTAGTAAAATACATGCAAATTCCGCTAACAGCTACCATAGCTGTCAATGTTTTATATGGTATATTTCTGCACATATAGCGAAAAAATGGAATTACGACATACAGTCCTAAGATCACATACATTAACCAATAGTGCGGTGACTCCGATGTATCCCCCATAAAAAATCGTCTTAGAACCCAACCTACAGTATAAAAATTGATATGTTCCAACTCCCCATTAATCCACAAATAGAAAATAAAATATACCAGCATGGGGCTTACTATTTTCTCCATGCGATAAAGATAAAAATCCCATAGTTTATTCTCTTTATAAGGCAGTAGCAATGCTCCGCTCAGCATCACATAAAGCAAATTGCAAACCAGGCAAAACACATACAAAACCGTCATCCAATAAAATACCCTTCCTTCTGGCACCATTCCGCTATCCATATCCATTTGTATTGCATGTGTCGTAATTACCATAACTACTGCCATAAGCCGAAGCCAATCATATTCGTATATCCTTTTCCTTCCAATCCCGGATTCCTTTCCAGACTCATTCTCTATTCCCAAAATTTTCTGAATATATTTTGGTGTTCTCTTGAGTCTTCGAATATGAATACTTACTGCCAATACCACCACTATACTCATAACCAACATTTTTTTTGGTCCTAAGCCCATCCTCTGCATCCACATTAACAGAAAAAAACCCAAAAACCCCCAAAACAGGCAATCTATCAACTTCCTTTTTTTAATCCACATCATATTACCAACCTTTTTCTCTATTGAGAACACGCTATTCCTCATTACTTATTATGAAAGTTCAGCATTGAAAAACCGGCGATTATTGCGATAATTTTACTACAATCAGATCATCCAACTTAAAAACAGAACCTGCTTTCGGCCATATCGGTTTGTTTTTTCCTGCTTCCATAGCCTTTTCATAATCAGAAGCAGAAACCCTTCCTATGGGAATCCCTAAAGTTTGAAAGTACTCACAAACCCGAGCAGAAACACCTACTTCGCTAGTTGCATCCCACTGGAATACAGAATGCCCAATTACATCTCCGTAAGTAGGATGTCCGGCTAGTTCTACTCCTTTTGAACCGATAAATACTACTTTACAATCTGCTAAATTCTCTTGTCTTGCAACATAACAGACCGTACTATAAATTCGGTTAGCCATTAAATTATCCGACACATAAACTTCATGGGCTGTTTCAAAAAGTTCATTAGTAGCAACCATCTGTTTCCATGCAAGAGAACAAGAAAAAAACACAGTAAACCAATATGCTGCCAAACGCAAGTGACTCCATTTTGCTAATAACTTAGGCAGTAAGGCACATATCAAAAACAGATATGCCGCAAATACCAGCGCAAATGTCAGATGGGCACGAATCGGCTGAGCCATTCCTGTAAGAAGTGTAATCATTATTGGTGTGGTAAATAATACAAAAAGGCCAAACAAGCAACATAACAGATTTTTCCTCCGCTTCCTCCACCCACACCAAATAACTAACAAGGATGCAATAATAGCTACCCGCACAAAAAAACCAGAAAAAAACAAAGGCAATTCCGCCTGATATACTCTCCTAAAATCCATAGCTACAAAAAACAGACAATCTCTCAATGCTTGTGTTTTCCAAGCAAACATAGAATCCACATAGGAAGTGTCACCCTGTACGTGCCACACAAAAAATAAAGCAAGAAACTGAGTAATTAAAAATCCTGCCAGAAACAGAAGAACATTTAAAATTCCCTCACGCCAACCAATATTCACCTCTCCTGCCTGATACGAAATAAGATACGCTAATACCGTAAGTGCAATATAGAAAGCTGGAAAGGCCTGGTAAGTTCCCATGGACCAAACCATAAGTACTAATGCTGGCAAATACCAAATTGGTGATTGTCCTTTCCTAATTCCCATTTGGGCACAGTACATACCCATCACACTAAATATCATAGCCAAAGCAATTTCAAAAGCTTGAAGCACAAAATAGAACTGTTCTGCCAAACAGGGTGCTGATAAAAATAATGCTGAAAACGGAATCATTCCCCTATGGAAATATTTGTCATTCCCACTCAAACGCCAAAAGCAGAAGCCTGTCAACAGGATAAACAGCCACAAAGCAATCATCATAAGCAAATTGGCCAAAGTAGGCGTAAGCCGCAAAAATGAAAACACTTTTTTTATCAAAACCATCCCAAAACGGTGACTTCCATACATAACAACTAAATATCCCTGAGGATCTATCAGCATATTATCGCTATCTATAAAAATATCCTCATGAAACAAGCGAATCCCATATAAAAGAAGTATCCACACTGCCGTAAACCAACGCAGCAATTTGGTGGAATAAACATAGGTTCGGAATTCTTCAATTTCCCTATGAATCTCTGCTAAAAATAGAAACCATCTTTTTGCAATCTCATTTTTCCACATGTATTCCATACCTTTTCAATGTAATGAAATATTCAAACATTTACCAAACGCCTCAGTCCATATAAAACCGTACCTTTTTCTTTGAAAAGCAATAAGAATTAATATCATGTTCATAATATAAATTATTAAAAGTAAATATAGGAAAATTGCCCGGATCCAGACAGAATGTATTGAGAAAAACAGATTTCTTTTTCAAAAAAATCTAAATAACACTTGCATCTTGAAACTGTATGGTGTATTATCATAGCGAAAACAAAAAATCCAAAAATTGTATGTTTTTCACTTGGTATAATTTATATTATAAGAAGTATAATATTTTTTCGTGAAATGACATTCATTTTTTAATATCAGACAATTAGTATTGTTCTTTATTTTCTATTCTTTTCCCTTTTTAATTAGCAGTTGCTATTTGAAACATTGTGTACCTGTGTATAGATATATAGATGAAGGACTTTCCGAAAAGTTCGGAAAGCCCAACGCAACATAAATGTTTTTTACTCCTTGATATATGCAATCCCCTTTTCCTTCAAAAACTGCCCCATCCATGCATCCCATCCCTGCTCGATCCGCTTATCCATGGTAAATACCTTCAGGGAAATACCGGTCACGCAGCGCAGGATCTGTTCCTCATAACGGATATTCAGATACAAGCCCCCCACCTGCTCTGCCCCGAACTCCGGCTGCACAGACTGAAGGAAACTCTCTACCCCTTCTGCCGGAAGCTGCAGGGTAATCCGAAAACTCTCCGGCAAACGTTTTCCCCGAATCAGAGAATAGCAGAAAGGCCGGATCAGCTTCCAGGGCGATAATTCTTTGATGTGGTTCTCCTCTGTCTCCTGCTCGGTAAAATATCCGCTCCGTATTCTTCCATCGATGGAAAAGGTATTAAACGTAATGATTGATGCCTCCCGCACAAGCCATCGATCAAATCCCTCCCCCACAAACAAGGAGGAAGTAAAGCCTTTTAAATCCTCAATTTTAAGCGCTGTCATTTCTGACTCTCCTCCCTCATTCGAACCAAATCTCCCACAAATTATGACGCACATCTGACAGAAAGCAATTTTCAAACACACTCTGGACAATGCCTCAGGACTCTGCTCCTATTGCCCCATATAATCCCTGTACCACTCAAAGAAATCTGCGGTGGTTGAAGTATTTTCTTCCGAAAATGTAATCCGCTCCCAGATATCTCCTCCCAGATCTACCGAGTGCTCTGCCACAAAAACATCATAAATCTTGTGAAACGCCAGATTTTTCCTCTGCAGAGCCAGCTTTTGCTTCCGCTCCAGCGTCGCTTCCTCATCGTATTCATCAATGCATTTTACAATGCAGAAAGCATCCCCGTCCCGGATAATCGGGCCGATCTCTCCGGTCATCAGCGAGAACACGGCATCCTCGTATTCCTGAGAGCGTTCCCCGCGTCCTATGGATTTCTCGATCTCACTGTCTTCTGATACGGCCCTTGCCACAACGCTGAAATCCACACCCTCTGTCATAACCCTTGTGTGAATCTCCTGTGCCTCATTGGAATCACTGACCCGAAGCTCCTGCACGGTAATCACCTTTGCCTCGCTGTCACTGATCTCCAGATCGATGTCCTTCGTCAGCTCTTCTACCAGCTTATTGGCACGATAATATTCTGCATAAAGTCCGTAGACCTCCTCCTGACTGATCCTGGTATAATTTTTATCCGCCTCAGTCAGACTTTCATAGTAATCCTCCGTCAGCTCCTGAATCCGCTCACGTTCCTGGCTGCTCAGCCCGATCTCCCGCTCATCAGCCATCAGGTTCATCATCTTGACTTCTTCCAGAAAAGAACGCACCTCACCGAGCAGATAACTTTGAAAAGTAGTCCCCTTATCATCTAACGGAACCTCCCAGATCTGATCTGTATATACTGCACGGTAACGATTCATCTCAGTTGTCGCTATCAGCAGGATCTGGGCATCCGTATACTCTTCTACTGTCTGCACCTCAGAAGCCATCTGCACGCTTTCTCTGCACCCTCCTGACAGCAAGGCCATCAAAACTATCAACAGAAAAGACAGTATTCTTTCCCGCATGCTCCGCTCCCCGGCACTCTTCCCGGTCTTACCGCAGCTATCCTCTCTCCGTTCTCTCTGTTTCTCCATAAAAACAAGCTCCTGTCGGTCTGTCAATCCGTGCATCCGTCCTCTGTTAACAACTTCAGTACCTTTAACACACCGTCTCTTACATTCACATCTGTCTGAAAACGCGCCGCTGCCTTGACCTCTGGTCTGGCATTTCCTACCGCAAAGCTATAATACGCCTGCTGCAGCATCTCGATATCGTTCATCTGATCCCCGAAAGCAATGGTTTCCCTTGGTGAGATCCCCAGGCTCTCCTGAAGGAGGCGGACTGCCTCCCCTTTGCTGACTCCCGATGCCATGCAGTCCATCCACATATCTCCGGAAATCGCAATCTTCAGATCTCCCTGATACTTCTCCCGCAATTCTCTGCTAGCCGCGTCAATCCCCGTTTTCCGATAAGCAGAAACCTTGATATAGGGTTCCTCCACCTGCATCACATCTTCCACCCGCTGCACGCAAAACTGATATCCATTGACCAGCCAGTCATAAAACTCTTCACTGCCCTGATCGATATACAAGACATCCGGCCCGCTTACCAGAGGAATCAGTCCCGCATTCCGGATATCCCGTACCATCTGCCGCACCACCTCGGGTTCTATGGTATTCAGAAAAAGATTCCGGCCATGAATCCCCACATAGGCCCCATTATCCGACAAATAGAAAATCTTCTCCTTCACCCGGTCAAAAGTTTTTTCTATACTGACCCACTGCCGCCCGCTGGCAGCCGCGAACTGCATTCCCTGATTCCGCAACCTCAGAATCACCTCCGGCAGCTCCGGATTCAGCATATTGTTCCCATCCTCCAGAAGTGTTCCGTCAATATCTGATACGATTAACTTTATCATAAACCTGTCCTCTCAGCTGATTTATTTCCATACCATTATCATTTGCTGTTTGCATATTTAATATAAACCATGCAACATGAAAATGCAACACACAAATCTTTTGCAGTTGACGGTAAAGAAGAATGGGTTACTGTTACGAGCTGTTTAACCTGTGTCTCGCGGGGAAATGGCATTGCCGCATTGGGAAGTCCGGCTCCAGGGATAAGTTGACCGAATCGGTTCGAAAAGAGGACAAATTGAAAACAGACGGGAATATACAAAAAGCCTGAATCCTCAGGCTTTTTGTGCGCGGAGACGGTGGGATTCGAACCCACGTACCGGTTATGAGCCGGTAAACGCATTTCGAGTGCGCCGCGTTACGACCACTTCGCTACATCTCCAAAGCTATTAACGAAGCCATTATACATGATATTCTCTCAAATGTAAATGGCAGGCGGAAATTTTTTTCGGCTTTTTCAGCCTTTTTTCAAAAAGCGAGTTGCTTTTCACTGGGTGGAGTTCCGGGAAGTACACTCCGGAACCTCACCCCCGTGAAAAATAACGCTCTCTTCTTTATCGCTCTTTATTTCTTTCGAATCCGTTTTCCTCTTCCGCCCCACAGAAGCATCATCATACCAGCCATGGAGATTCCGCACAGCGTAAGCCATAGCAGTCTCTGCGAATCCTCCCCCGCGTCGGGCAGCCTGTATGCCAGAGGAATCTGATCCTCCAGAAGGTACACGTATTCTTTAAGCTCCGGATCCCAATATTTAAAATAAGTCGTCGGCACACCATTGACCAGGATGGTAATCGTGTTCGGGCTGTCCGGATTATTGGGATCCGGTAACTCTGACGGATATTCCGACTGCTGCGGCTGTTCCGGCAGCTCCGGTTCCGTAGCTGCCTGGACAGGAGGCTCAGGAGCCGGATCCGTAGGCGACGGCGGAGTCGGATCCGTGGAGCCGCCTCCACCTCCGCCATTTCCTCCGCCTCCCGACGGATTCCTGGTAGGTGATGTGGGTTCTTCCGGCCTGGTCGGTTCCTCCGGGACATCTGGTTTCTCCGAATTCTTAATATTGAAGTATTCCGTGTAATATAATTCCTGTGCGCTCTCAATCACCCCCTGCTTCTCATAGTTCCCGTCTTTAGACGTATAACCCGCAATCGGTGTCTCTTTCACGCTGTAATGAGTTCCTAACGGCAGATTCTGGATAATGATCTCTTCATCCTGATGCAATCTCACGGTCTCTCCGCTGGCGATCGTTGCCGCGTTCCCGCCCGGATTCCCGGTTGATGATTCCTCGCTGGAATAGCTAAACATTGCATACCTGCCAGGCAGATCTTTTCCGTCCTTATCTGTCAGCTTCACCGTAAATTCAAACACCTGTGTGTCCGCCGGCAGGATATCATTCCCAGACGCATCCTGAACCTTTTTACTGATGGAAAGATTCCCCAGATTGGAACTTAAAATATTTACGAATTTAACACTGGCATCCTGCCCTGCCTGAATACTTCCGCTTCCCTGCTGTTCATGATCATACTGGTAGTCGCCATTTCCCTCACTGTCAGGGATATATCCAAGAGGATAGGTTGTTTTTTCTTCCTCCACCTTATACTTTACCCCTGCCGGAAGATCATGAATCACAATACATTCATTATGGTGAAGCTTTGCTTTGAGTCGATTTCCCTCCTGAACTGCAAAAGAGGTGTCCGGATCCGGAATCATCTTCCCTCCCACATGTTTATGCTTCTCATAACTGAATTTGTCTGCATAGGGCTCGCCGGTAAAGGCATTTCCCCTTCCGTCTGTAAAGGTGAGCGTAAATTCAAACTCATCCGCTGCCCTGAGATCATCATCCGGAAGAGCGGCCCCGTTTTTGAGGACAACCTTGCTGATTGTGAAATCCTGTTTGGGAATATTGACGAAGGTGACTTTCTTTCCTTCGTCGGCCCAGAGGATGCTTTCGTCCTTGTTAGAACTTTTGTCCTTTTTGTTGCTGATTTCTACGATATAGTTGTCTTCCCCCTCCTTCAGGACCTCCTGCACCTGATAACCCACCACCGGAAGTCCGCTGATTTTCAGGCTTTGATCGGCATACAGAGAAAATGTACTGTCGTTTTGAATCGTTATGTTGGGGTCTTCCCCATTGTAAGCAGGGATCTTTACTGCCGGATAGGTGCAGGGATTTTTATTTTGATCCCTCAGATCCTCCCCGTTTTCATCCTTTAACTGAATTTTGAACTGGAAGCTCCCGTCATAGGAAAGCTTTTTTCCATCCACATCACGGACCCTTTTTTCAATCTCCAGGGTTCCTGCTTCCGGCGCATCTGCCTCAGTGCTTCCTACCTGAAAAGTACCGTTTGTCATTACCCCTCCGCCATGAGCCGCTGACCGGTTTCCCGTAATATAAATCTCGGCCGCCGCTTCCGAAGGCGTCTGATCCGGATAAGCTGTCAGGCCCATCATATTACGGCTTTCTGCATATCCGTCTTTCTCGACAGCAATCGCACGCGCCACCGGATTTACCTCTCCTTTATCGTTATCACTGCTGCTTCCACGCCACCCGGCACTCCCGCCTCCAAGCATATGATCATTTACCTGACTTACATTTGCACAGTAAAAATCCTGATAATATCCAATCCCGTTTTCGTCCGCATAATCGATAAACCTTCCCAGGTCTTTTCCGTCGGAATACACATGGGTTCTTGCATCCACACGGTCTGCATTATTTTTATCTGCCCTTTTGGATACGGAATGGGTCTCGTATCCGTCCAGCTTGGGACAGTCTTCTCCTCCTTTGGCCGTATTATTGTAGATAGCCCCGCCGTTTTCGACAAAAAGCCTGTTCGTCCCATGGTTGCAGCCTGCAATCCCCCCGCCAAAGCCCTGAGCCGTATTCCCTGTAATCAGCACATTCTTGATGGACATAAAGCCGGAGCTTGTGTTAAAGATTCCGCCGCCGCCCCAGTTCTCGCTGGTCTCTGTGACATTATTGGTGATATAAATTTTACCGTTGCCACTGTTTTCCACGGTTGCCCGCCAGTCCGAACGCAGCCCGCCGCCCTCGTTGTATCTGGCATAATTCCCGGCTATTGTACCGCCGGACAGGCTGATATTGCCCGTATAGAGATTTATCCCGCTCCCCGCGTTGCTTCTTCCGGAATAGGAATAGATCCCGCCTCCGGAGGCCTGGGAATAGTTGGCTGTGATAAAGCCGCCGGACATATTTACCGCACCGCAGGCAAAAACCCCGCCTCCGCCGGTCCCGCCGCCGTCCTTTGCATTTTTCACGGTTTCTCTTTCCACCCGGTTATTGGTAATATAGCATTCTTCCTGAATGAACAGCTTCGCATCGGCATCGATAAATACGCCGCCGCCCCCATAAACCCGGTCAAGGTAAGCGCTGCCCCGGTCTGCTTCAATCTTCGGTGTTTCCTGGATTTTTGCCAGGTTTCCGGAAATAACCGCATCCCCGTTGATGGTGGCATTTGCATTTTCCACGCTTAATCCGCCGCCCTGGTTTCCTGCCTCATTGGCTGCAATAACGCCTCCGGTTATCCGTACTTCCCCTTTTCCTTCGGCCCGGATACCGCCGCCATTACCGGATGTCCGGTTCCCGGCAATCACCCCTCCGGTCATCTGGATCCGGCTCTCCGAGGACAGGACGCCGCCTCCGCCGGCTTTGTTCCCATCCGAGTCGTCTCCGCATCCGACGATATACCCGCCCTTCATCATAAGAGAGGACTGACTGGCAAGCCTGATGCCATGCCTTCCGTTGGGGTTGGTAATGATGCCTCCTTCCACAGCGACACGGGCTCCGTTCCCTGAGGAAATAACCGAGTCCGCTCCTCCTCCGTCAATCATTCCAATCGGTTTGTTCTCTGCCCTGTTCCTGGGATTTAAGGTGTATGGATACCTGGCTTCTTCCGTATAAATCCCAGCGGGTTCGGATTCCGTAACATAATATACCAGTGAATCATTTTCGTATCTCCCCGTCTTACCGGCATCCTCCGGATCTCCTGACTCCTCTGACCCCTTTTCCGGTTCCGGATCCTCTCCGGATTCACTGTCCATGACCGTAAGGCTGCTGTCAGAACCATCGACAGAAAACAGCTGATTTCCTGTTGCCGGATCTGCTGTAATATTATGCCCCTTTAAATCCAGGATAATATTTTTACCGCTATTGATCAAAACAGGATCTGTACTGTCAATCTTGATATCATCCCCCAGAGGAATCAGAGTCGCATCAAAATGGTTAGTGCTTGCGACCTCAATTCTTGCTTTTAATTCCTTAACTGTTTTAACCTCGGCTGCCGGTGTTGTATTCCAGATTCCTTCTACATAGCTGGTCCTGTCAATCGTATAACTGTTTGCTGCACTGGCTCCGTTGTACTCACATGGATGGATACTGTTGCTTTTGACCGCATTTGCCGTATTTGCCGCAATAACGCTCTGGTCCTTGATGGGAATCACCTGCTTGGGATCACTGTCATTATAAATGCCCCCTCCCTCCCCCTCTGCCTGGTTGCCGGTAATTGCCGCATTGCCTGCCAATGTGATTTTACTGTTTTCAGAATAAATCCCGCCTCCATTCTCACTTGCCTGATTGTTACTGATGATAACATTCCCAGTAATTGCGTTTTCTGCATTGACAGTATTCAATAAATAAATACCACTCCCCGATGCTGCCTGGTTGCCGGCGATCACGGTATTTCTGCCGATTTTCGTTGTTGTCTCCTCACAGTAAACACCTCCACCGTTTCCTGCTTGTTCCTTTGTTGGATCCTCTTGCTGGATCTTTGCTTTATTTGCCGCGATCACTGCGTTCTCAATCGAGACAGGCCTTTCACCTGAGCTGGCGTAAATGCCGCCGCCATTTCCAAAGCCAGGAGTTCCTGTAAAACCAGCAACCGTTTTTCCGTCCGCTTCGTTTCCTGCAATGATTCCTCCGGTAACCGTAATTGTATTTGTACTACCATAAGAGCGGATACCTCCCCCTGCCTCTTTTGCCGTATTACCCAGAATCGCGGCTGTAGCACTGATATTCAGTTTTGCATTCAAGGTATAAACCCCGCCGC
Source organism: Lachnospiraceae bacterium (assembly GCA_910575255.1). Classification (GTDB taxonomy): domain Bacteria; phylum Bacillota; class Clostridia; order Lachnospirales; family Lachnospiraceae; genus Brotaphodocola. The sequence continues at coordinate 130,940 of CAJTEM010000007.1, forward strand.
CGTTTGCTGCCGCTTTGTTCGCTGAAATAACGCCGCCTTTCATATTTGCTGTTGTATCTTTGTTCTGAACCAAAACTGCTCCGCCCTGCATTGCATTATTCTCCGCAATCAGGCCTTTACTGATGGTAACTGTTCCGCCACTCGCATAGATAGCTCCGCCTCGGAATCCTTTATTGTTGGCAATCACACCGCCATCGATATTCAGAACGCCTGCTTTTATCTGAATTCCCCCACCATCATTTTCACTACCATTTTGATCTGTCTTCCCGCTTCCGACAAGATATCCTCCGGTCATGGTAGCTTCCCCGCTCTCTATCAGGACGCCATGATTCCCGCCGGAGTTCGTCAGCCGGCCTCCCTCGATCCTCAGGGTGCCGCCGTTTACCAGAATCAGCGACTTTATTCCGTTTGCACTCTCGATAGCGCCGGCCTCCCCTCCGGAAACGTCCACATCATCCAAACCGAAATCAACCACATATTCGGTTGTTGTATTCGTTGTGCTTTTTCCGTCCAGGTTCACCTGGGCCTCTGTGACATAATAGGTCAGCTCTCCTGTTGTTGGATCATAGGTGGCCTCTCCGGGTTCGCTCACCGCACTGCTCTTTGTGATAATGACATCTTGTTCTTCGCTGTTTGAATCCGTAATTTTCAACTTTCCGCCGGCATTTACCGTAAACAGGGAATCGCCCGCCCCATGATAAGTGAGCGTGTATCCGTCTAACTCTATGATAATATTCTTTCCGCTGTCAATCTCAACGGTCTGAGCTATCTCAAAATTGCCGGTTATCTGAATCTCTGTCTCCTGGCCTGCTTCTGCCTGATCAATCGCTTCCAAAAGCCCTGCCTCATCAGAAACCCTTGTGCCCGGCAGAACCATCTGCCTGATATTCCTGCGGCATTTATAGATATCGGCATAGCATTCCCTGGTATGCTCGTGTACCTGCCCTTCGGTTTCTGCTGCAGATGTCTCTTCCGTCTCGGTCTCCCCCTCAGAAGAGCTTTCCTGCGTTTCTTCTGCAGAACTCTCTTGCGGATTCTTCTCCTCTGTCTCCGGTTCGCCTTGAGTTTCTGCCTCAGAGGATTCTTCCGGAGCTTGCTCTTCCGAAGTCGCATGATCATTTGTCTTATTTTCTGTGATGCTTCCTTTATTTTCCCCTTCGGATTCCGTCTCGGAATCTTCTCCTTCCGGTTTCCCTTCCTCTGTATCTTCCCGGTTGCTCTCTTCCGTTTTTTCCTCCTCCGGCAGATTGCTGTCAGAGTCTCCTTCCTCCTCTGAACCGGCCTCTTGCTGCTCATCATCCGACGGCACATCGTCTGACTGTACAGCATCCGACTGCGTATCGTCTGATTGCGTATCATATGCAGACTCTGGGCCTGCGGCCTGGGCCTCACTCGTCACTGCGGAATTCATCAAATATGGCCTGCCTACTTCCATCTTACGGAAGAACCCATAAGATTCCGTAATCTCATTGGCAGTAAAAGAAGCATAGCTTCCACCTGCTTCATTGCCATTGCTTCCGCTTCCGTCAGCTCCATTCCCACTGCTCTCGCTTCCGTCGGTACCATTCTGATCCGTGCCGGTTCCGCTTCCGCTGCTTTCATTCCCACCTGTCCTGGTTCCGTTTCCATCGGCCTCATTCCCGTTGGTTCCGCTTCCGTTTCCGCCAGCTTCATTCCCGCCGCCGCTGTCGCTTCCATTTGCCTCATTCCCGCCGGTACTGCTTCCGTTTCCGTCAGCTTCATTCCCGCCGGTACTGCTTCCGCTTCCGTCAGCTTCATTCCCGCCGGTACTGCTTCCGCTTCCGTCTGACTCATTCCCGCCGGTACTGCTTCCGCTTCCGTCTGACTCATTCCCGCCGGTACTGCTTCCGCTTCCGTCTGACTCATTCCCGCCGCCGCTTCCGCTTCCATTTGCCTCATTCCCGCCGGTACTGCTTCCGCTTCCGTCTGACTCATTCCCGCCGGTACTGCTTCCGCTTCCGTCTGACTCATTCCCGCCGGTACTGCTTCCGTCTCCGCTGCTTTCATTCTCGTCCGTACCGGCACCGCTTCCTCCACTGCTGCCGGCACCAGGATTCGCGGTATTTGCACCGGAACCATCTCCGCCCTCATTCTCGTCAGAGGCAGAGCCTTCCCCGTTCTTCTTATCCTCTTCCGTCTCTTCGGCTTCTTCCCCGTCTGACAGGATCTCTTCATCGCGGATCTCTTCATCCTCTTTTTCCTCACAGACCAGAACTCTTGCCACTTTTTCACATTCCTGCTCGTTGTGAACGTGCAGCTCTCCTTCCTCAAAACCGCAAACCAGTTCTCCGGAATATGTATAGCACAGCTCCCTGTGTTCTCCCTCTGCATGATCCTCCCGGCAGTCCAGCTCATACTCTTCATAGCAGGCAAATGTATGATGATGAGGCTCTCCCTCCTCCTCTTCCTCCGCTCCTGCCACTGGCAGCAGTGAAGCCACAAAACACAGTGATGCTGTCACCGAAAATGCCAATGTCAAAGAAAGTGCGCGGTTCCACATCTTCTTTAAATGCATCTTCTTCATATTTCCTTCCTCCTCGTTTCATGGTAACGACAAATGGACGCTTTATCGTAGGGGCCTCACTCCGATTCCCGTAAAAAAACACATTATCCTTTCTCTTCCTTTTGGTTACGAAGAGCATAATAATGTGTTTTTTCCCCCTATTCTTATTTCTGTTATGGATTTAGAATACCATAAAATCATAAATTTTTCAATATTTGTAAAAGGAGTCTGAGTTATGATTTTGAGGAAGGAAATGGCTTAATTACGCCAAAAACAAGAAATATGTCCTGAAATAGCCAGATGTTATATTTTCTTTATAATATTTATAAAAATTTTATATTTTGATTCTGTCTGTTGAGAGAAGCAATCAGATAAAAATCCGGAAAAAGAATGGATGACGGGATCAAAAAGCTCCGATAAAGCTTCGTACCAGCTGTTGCTTTCGTGTGACTGATACAAAACTCTATCGGAGTTATCCCTTTAAATATAAATACTTCCTTAAGAAGCCCCAAAAAACATCTCAACCCCGTCCGCCAGCCCGTTCCCCAGCTTATCCAGAGAAGCAGCCGAATGGTCGGATGCCTTGTCGCCCAGCTCAATATCCACGGACGGAACCGTGGAATAAGAGGTCTGGGTGAGATCCATCTCCATCTTTCCGTTCGAAAAGATCTTCACGCCAACGCCCTTCAGACCGGCAATCAGATGATCCCCCAAGGCGTGATGCTCCTGCCAGTGGGAGGCTACCGGTTCCATGCTGCGGTAGGATGCCACATTTGGCACACTCATGTAAAAAGCGCCCTTGTCGCTGGAGGTGGAATCATAATGAAGCGCGATATGGCAATTCGCCATGTTATTGGCCAGAACGGTCCGGGCCACGTTATCCAGCTGCATGTCATCCGTCTCACGGATCATCAGCACATCAAAGCCCCGTGCCAGCAGCTTATCCTTAAGAACCTTTGCCAGAGCCAGTGTCACCTGAGCTTCCGGCGTCCCGTCGGCAAAGGTCATCCCACTGCTGATAGCCGCTGCTGTCGTTGCTCCTGCTGCTGTTGTCCCGCCGGTCACCTTTGGCGTCCCGTCCGGATGGCACTGCGTTTTCACGCTGGATCCTCCCTTAGTCCCATGGCCGGCATTGACACAGACTACCTTTCCCTTGCGGTTTGCCCCCTCGGCCCGGTAGAGAGCAGCCTTTCCGGAATGGATCTTGGAATATCCGGCATACTTCCAGTCCGGATTCAGACCGACTTCCCCTGCCTGTGCAGAAGCTGCGCTGTCTGTGGAGGCAGCCGCTGTCTGCGGTTCTTCCGGCCTGGTAACCGTCAGATATTGAGACGCAACATAGCACTCTTTATCCTGATAAATCACCCGGCTCCAGGACTGACTGTAACCGGTGCGCTTCAGAGAAGCGCCGCGGTTCAGCTTTGCCGCTATGGATGCCGAAGAACTCGGAGCCGTCCGCACATTCAGATCGGTGGCATTCACATAGACGGTCTCATCTCTTGCTTCCAGATCCGGAGCGGTCTCTTTGGTAAGCTCTGCCTTCACTGCACTGCGTCCTGCTTCCGGCTGCTGTCCGTCGGACATCGGATTCTCTGCGCCTGCAGCATTACCTCCTCCCATGCCGGTTCCTGTTCCGTCCGCTTCCTCAGTATCCCGGGAAGCTTCACCGCCAGCCGCGTCTTCACCTGCTTTCCCTTCCTGGGAGGTTCCCGGAAGCTCAATCTTTTCATAATTCTTCATCTGGCAGCCGGAAGCCGCAGCCACTACGGCCAGAAGCCCTGCAAGCGCCGCAATCCGCTGCCATTTTTTCATCTTCCTCAGCTCTCTTCTGTTACCTGCTTTTCCGCAGTCTGATATTCTTTTCACTGGATAGTTCCTCCTCCAAGCACATAATCCTCCTCGTAAAAAACCACCGCCTGTCCCGGCGTCACTGCCCGCACCGGCTCCAGAAAATGGCATTCTGCCTGCCGGCCTCCGTCGGTCTCCCGGATCACACACGGCGCCCCTCTGTGGCTGTAACGAATCTTCGCCATAACCTGCCGCTCTTCTCCATGAAGCCCATCGATTGCCATCCAGTTCAGTTTATCACAGATCAGACGATCCGTAAATACATCATTTGCCTCTCCGATCACCACCTCGTTGGACTTCGGCCGTATCTCGGTCACAAATACCGGACGGCCCAGGGAAAGATTCAGCCCCTTTCGCTGTCCGATTGTATAATGGATAATCCCCTTGTGCTGTCCCAGCACCTTTCCTTCCCGGTCCACAAAATTCCCCGGCTCCGGAACCTGTCCTCTTTCCCTGCGGATAAACCCGGCATAATCATGATCCGGAATAAAGCAGATCTCCTGGCTGTCCGCCTTATGTGCCACAGAAAGCCCCAGCTCTGCTGCCATCTGCCGGATTTCCTCCTTGGTATATGCTCCCACCGGCATCCGGGTGTGGGACAGCTGCTTTTGAGTAAGACTGTAGAGAGCATAGGTCTGATCCTTGTCTGCTGTGGCCGACTGCCTTAAGGCATACCGGCCGTTCTCCAGCCTCTCCACCCTGGCATAATGTCCGGTGGCAATAAAATCCGCCCCCAGCCCCAGGCTTCTTGCCAGAAGCGCCTCCCATTTCACATAGCGATTACAGGCAATGCAGGGATTAGGCGTCCTGCCCCGAATGTATTCCTCCGCAAAATAATCCATCACATGGGTTCTGAATTCCTTTTTAAAATTCATCACATAGTGGGGAATCCCCAGCTGCCATGCCACCCGACGGGCGTCTTCCACGGCGCTGAGGCCGCAGCAGCCCCCGTTTTCCTCGGCCTGCCCCGGCTCCTCGTCCTGCCAGATCTGCATGGTGACGCCAATCACCTCATATCCCTGCTTCTGCAAAAGCCAGGCGGCCACCGAAGAATCGACGCCGCCTGACATTCCCACCACCACTTTACTCATCAGTATTCCTCATCCTCATCGTGTTCACTGATATCGCTCTTGGGCTGCTTCAGCCCCTTGATCTCAATCCCGTTCTTCTGGGCATAATCCCACAATGCGGCATGGATGGCCTCCTCTGCCAGCAGAGAACAGTGAACCTTCACCGGCGGCAATCCGTCCAATGCCTCCATTACTGCCTGATTGGTAACAGCCATGGCCTCCTGGACGCTCTTGCCCTTTACCAACTCCGTGGCCATGCTGCTGGTAGCCACAGCCGCGCCGCAGCCAAAGGTCTTAAACTTCACATCCCGGATAATCTGATTCTCGTCAATGTCCAGATAAATCCTCATAATATCGCCGCACTTGGCATTGCCTACCGTTCCCATTCCGCTGGGATTCTCAATCTCGCCTACATTTCTGGGATGTTCAAAATGATCCATTACTTTTTCTGTATACATATGATTTCTCCTGTTCGTTTCTTTTCCTGTTATCTTCGCATCCTGCAGCCATTTTCCAAATACCTGCCTGCTGTTCTTCGCTCTTAAAAAAGATCTGAGTTTCCCGATTCTCTCACCGGGTCTGCTTTTTCATAAAATCCTCATATAACGGCGACATATCCCTCAGTCTCTGTACGATCTCCTTAATACTGTCCACCACATAATCCATCTCTTCTTTTGTATTGTCCTCACTCATGGTCAGCCGCAATGAGCCATGGGCAATCTCATGCGGAAGGCCGATGGCTAACAGCACATGGGACGGATCCAAAGAACCGGAGGTACAGGCCGAACCGCTGGAACCGCAGATTCCCTTACTGTCCAGCATGATAAGCAAAGACTCTCCCTCAATAAACTGAAAGGCAAAATTGGCATTATTAGGCAGCCGGTTATTACGGTCGCCATTGATTCTGGCATAGGGAATCTCCTCCATAATCCGATCCATCAGATAATCCCTCAACTCGCTCTCATGCCGGGCTCTCTCTTCCATGGAAGGAATGGCAAGCTTTGCTGCCTTTCCGAAGCCCACGATTCCCGGCACGTTCTCCGTGCCTGCCCGGCGTTTGCGCTCCTGGGCGCCGCCATGCATAAAGGAACGGATCTTCACCCCGGTACGGATATACAGAAAGCCCACCCCCTTCGGCCCATTGATCTTATGCCCGCTGGCGCTCATCATATCAATATGGAGAGTATCCACCTGGATAGGCAGGTGCCCATAAGCCTGTACGGCGTCTGTATGGAACAAGATTCCATGCTCCTTTGCGATCTCACCGATCTGCCGGATGGGCTGGATCGTGCCGATCTCATTGTTGGCAAACATAATCGAGATCAGAATGGTCGTGGGACGGATCGTCTTCTTTAGCTCCTCCAGCTTTACCACGCCATTCTCGTCCACATCCAGATAAGTCACCTCAAAGCCATGCTTTTCCAGGTATTCGCAGGTGTGCAGAATGGCATGATGCTCAATCTTGCTGGTAATTATATGGTTCCCTTTCTCACGGTATGCATCCGCCGCAGCCTTCAGCGCCCAGTTATCCGCCTCCGTGCCACATCCAGTAAAGTAGATCTCCCTTGCCTGGGCTCCGATGGAACTGGCAATGATCTCTCTGGCTTCCTGGACAGCCTTTTTGGCAGGTGTGGAAAAATCATACACCGAGGACGGATTCCCATAATATTCTGTAAAAAAAGGCATCATGGCTTCCGCCACCTCTGGCCTGGTCCTCGTGGTTGCGGCATTGTCCAGATATATTATCTTTCTCATTTATTAAAATCCACCTTTCCGGAAAATATACCCCCGCTTTTCTGCAGCTTGGGCTGTTAAATCGTACAACACTATGATATCACTTAATTCATACTATTTCAATATGAAATAAATATTTCCTGTTACTCTCAGTATATCCTCGTTACTGCTTACAGGTTCCCGCCAGGCAGTAACCTATCTTCCTCATTATAATCGATTCTCTTTCCCTTGACAAGGACAATGAAGCGGAAACATTTTAAGTGGTATTGCGTTCGTTCTACCTCCCCCCATTTCCTCATATACTGAAATAATTTCCTGCATTTTGGAGCCGCTATGATTTCCCTGTCACAACTTTCCCCTAAAAAACGAGCCTTTCTCACTGGCACCCTCCTCCTTACAGGAACCGGCTTTGCCTGCCGGGTTTTAGGCTTTTTCTATCGGATTTTTCTGTCCCGGACCATTGGTGCGGAGGGACTGGGCATATACAATATGGTACATCCGATCTTCGGAATCTGCTTTGCCCTCTGTGCCGGCTCCATCCAGACAGCTCTCTCCCAGCATATTGCCTCTCACGTGGCCAGGGGCCGCTCCATCTTCCGCACTGGCATGATCATCTCCATGACCATGTCCTTTGTACTGGCCTTCCTCATCTGCCGGCACGCAGAGCTTTTAGCTTCTGCGGTTCTGATGGAGCCGCGCTGTACACCTTACCTGCCAATCATTGGCATCTCTGTTCCCTTTGCCGCCTTTCACGCCTGTATCAACGGCTATTATTACGGAATGCAAAAATCTCACGTCCCTGCCTTTTCTCAGGTGGCTGAGCAAGTCATCCGCATGGCGGCCGTCTTTTTCATCGCCTCCTCCTGGATTCACTCCGGCCGCGCCATCACGGTCATGCTGGCTGCCTACGGCCATCTGATCGGGGAAGCTGCCTCCGCCCTCTTTACCCTGTTCTGCCTGTACCTGTTTCCTCCGCAGAAGGGAACCATCGCTGCGGGCCTTTTCGCCCCTGGCACCACCGCCCCGCTGATGGCCCTGGCTCTGCCCCTGATGGGTAACCGTCTGATTCTTAATCTTTTATCCAGCGCCGAAGCCATCTGGATCCCCAGCCGACTGCAGATGTCCGGGCTAAAAAACGACCAGGCTTTTGCTGTTTACGGCGTGCTGACCGGAATGGCACTGCCCTTCATCCTCTTTCCCTCCGCCATCACCAACTCTCTGGCCGTGCTGCTGCTCCCCAGCGTGGCCAAAGATCAGGCAGAAGGACGAAAGGGCAGCATCGCTGCCAGTATTTCCCTGTCTTTGCGCTACAGCCTCTACATGGGAATCCTGTGCATCGGCATCTTTACCCTGTTTGGAGAAGAACTTGGCTATGGAGTTTTCCGCAATCCGGACGCCGGACGTTTTATCCGGATCCTGGCCTGGCTCTGCCCCTTTCTCTACCTGGCTACTACCATGGGAAGTATCTTGAACGGCCTCGGCCAGACCCGGACGACTTTTCTTCAGAACACCTTTTGCCTTCTCCTGCGCATCGGCTTTGTCCTCTTTGGCATCCCGATCTTCGGCATTCTGGCCTACCTTTGGGGAATGCTTGCCAGTGAGCTTTTACTGGCTCTGCTCCATCTGTGGTCCCTGAAAAAGAGAATCACCTTCCCCTGGAATGCCTGGGAAATGATCATCAAGCCTGCCGTTTTTCTGATCTTGGCCATCGGGATTCACTATTTTACCATCGGACTTTTTCCTGTTTCCGAAAAGCTCCCGCTCTTTGTGGAAACCTCCATTCAGATTCTGTTTCTGTGCTTCTGTTACGGTGGGCTTCTTCTGATCTTTCACTTTGCCAAAAAAGGAGCGGACCAGTTGGCCCGCTGTTTAAAACATTCTGTAGAAAAATCCCGGTAGCATATCCTGCTCTGCTGAAAAAAGGCCAGCAATATACAGAGGATTTTGCCGCGATCAAGGGGATTTTTGAAGGCTTATATATCAGTACTCCCGATACCTATGTCCTGACACATACCTCTCAGGGAGCGATAGGAATCACCACACGAACCGATGAATCCCTGCTGAATACCCAGACGAGTGATCCGGGGTATCAGGATATCCTTCAGCAAATCAAAGCTGAGGGCAATACTCAGGCAGGCACCTATTCCTGTCAGGATGAAAACAGCATCCGGCAATTAGTGGTCTACAAATATTTGAAAGATCGTAACTGGGTTTTCATGGTTCGGGACAATGCGGCTGAGGTCTACCAGAAGGTAGGAGCCGTCCGCATTACGGTAGGTCTATTATGCGCATTGGTAGCTGCTTTTATCATTCTTGTGACTCTTCTGATTCTTTATCGGAAGGGCCGGGAGCTTATGATCATGGAAAATGCCATCCGGCGTCTTGGCAATCTGGAGCTTTCTGCTGATAAAGAATTAGAAGGATTTTGTGAAAGGACTGACGAGATCGGTATGATTGCACAGACCATTCATCATGTCTGTGACTGTCTGCGAAAAACAATTGATGATATTGGCCGGATTTTAGGTGAGATGGCCAATGGCAATATTGCAGTGGATGTAGCCAAAAATGAGAGCTACTATATCGGTGATTTCAAAGTTCTGGCTGAAAGCCTCAAATGCATCCGTGCCAATCTCACGGATGTCATGCGCAGGATCACCCAGATTGCCAGCCAGGTAGACAACGGTGCCAACCAGGTCTTTGCTGGCGCGCAGGCATTATCTCAGGGAACCATACAGCAAAAGGATTCCATCAACGGACTGGTCTCCAATGTTGCAGATATTACCACCCAAATCCAGAACAGCACCGTCCGCTGCAGCGATGCCAGGAATCTGGTTGACCGGGCCACGGGTTATGCAGCTGAAGCTGACACCAGAATGACACAGCTGATTGCTGCCATTGAAGCTGCCCGGGCCGGCGCTGCGGGCAAAAGGCTTCTCAGTCGTATCCGATGAGGTTAAAAACCTGGCATCCAAATCAGCGGAAGCAGCCAAAAATACCGGCTCTCTGATCGGTCTCTCTGTCCGGGACGTACAGACCGGCACAGAGTCTACCAATCTGGCCATCTCTGCAATGCAGGTAACCAACGATTGCATCCAATCCATCAAAACGTTAATGGATGAGATCTCCCTGGCCAGTGTCCAACAGTCGGAAATGATCCTTTCCATAGAAAGCAGAATCAAAGAAGTGTCCAAAGTAATTGATGCTAACTCTTCTTCTGCAGAAGAAAGCGCAGAAGTCTCCAATGAATTATCCAACCAGGCAAGATCTCTGAACCTTCTGATTGGTCAGTTCCGGATCTAAGGCTTATGTGAGTCTGACAAATACGCCGTTTGCGGCAGCCCTTCTCCCGTTTCAGGCCGCCGCAAACGACGTATTTTCTCGTAATCTCCTAATGCAACGATGTACCAGTGCTTCATCCAGAGGGAGTCCGAAAACAGACATCCCTAAAAGAACAAGCAGCCTGTAAAAAAATCCTGTCTCTCAGACATCCTGTCTGCTCCTTACGAGGATCTCAACAGGCGGTTCGATCTCTTTTGCAATCGTATGTTCCGTCAGCTCCGAGAGGCAGCGGATCTTCTGATTAATCATAGTTCTCATACAGTTTGGCACATGCTCCTGATGTGCCCGGTGAATCGCCACACACTCCTTGCAATTCCCATGATAACGGCAGGCCTTCTGGCAGGGACAGTGATCCTTCTCCTTATACTCCTCCCGAAAAGCAGAAGCGAATTCCTCCTGAATCCTCAGCCCCTCTGCCCGGTTTCCTTTATGAAATTCTTCCATTGCTGCTTTCTCTATCTCATTTCCGTCAATTTTCATTTCATCCTCCTTTATTCCTGATGCTTCTGTACTGTTTCCTATTCTGATCTATAGCTATAATCCCCTTCCTTCACATATGCCTGTCCGCAAAATCCATAAAGCAGTTCCAGTCATATTCGTCCAGATCATGATTCCCAGTCTTATGGTGATGACCGATATGCCCCTCATGAATCGGATGCTCCGGCAGCGGTTTCTGCCTTTCCTCCATTCCTTTTACCCCCAGAAGCCGGTAAACGGAATCTGCCTGAACGCAGGATTCAAACTGCCCCTCCGGATCCGCCCAGCTGTCAAAGGTTTTCGATGTGGTGTACACCAGCCTGGGAGCAATAAGGGCCAGAAGCATATGCTGGTCAAAGGGAAGGGCCTCCTCATTATTTTTATATTTCTGATAATTACGGCAGAACCAGTAGGGGAAGCGGTCGGCAATGTCTCTTACCGTCTCGCCCTTTGAGCCTCTGGAGATGGCATCACCGCTGTTGCCCGCGCAGCTGCTTACCGCCATGGCAAACCTTTCATCCTGAGCCGTACACCAGAGGGCCGTCTTTCCTCCCCTGGAATGACCCGCTACAGCCACACGTTTTTCATCGATCAGCGGTTCTGTCTCAAAGTAATCCATGATCCGGCTGGCCGCCCACGCCCACACCGTAATGGCCCCCCAGGCATCCTCCGGCCGGTTCTCTACATAATCGGGAAACAGCTTATGAAAGCATGTGGTAAATCCCTCGTCATAGTCCGGCGCTACCTCCTGGGTCCTGAAAGCCGCACAGGCATACCCTCTGGAGATGATGGTTTCCGCCGGATAAAAGGGGCTTAAGAAATGACGGGCCGGATCGCAGTCTCTGATTCCCCGGTTGCAGATGGTAATAAATGCCGGCGCCGGACGGGAGAGTCCTGCGGGGATAAACACGACAAAATTAAAGCTGAAATGAATGCCACGCCGGACGGCCTCCACCTCCACCGTCTTTCTCACGGCCCGGCCTTCCATAATCCGCTCCGACTGTCTGGAATCAGCGACCCGAAAACGAATCTCCACCTCTGACATATCCGGCAATTTTCCGTACTCCTCTTTCCTGAAAAGCTCTAAAATCTCTGGTCTCCGTTTCCGAAACCAGGTTTCCTTATCCTCCACCTCTGTTTTATCCAGGCAGGTGAAAAGGGACGGCACGTTCCTTTTATTCTCCGGCATCTGAATCATGTTCCTTATCCTCCTTATCTTTTTTTGCATTTGCTTTTATGTCACTGGGCGCATAGCCGAATTGCTTTTTAAACACCTGAAAAAAATATGCGTAATCGCTGTAGCCCAGCATCCGGGCCACCTCATTTACCCGATTCTTGGGATTTTTAAGAAGAATCCTGGCATTTTCCATTTTTACCATGGTCACATAGGCGGCAAAGCCGGCACCTGTCTCCCGCTTAAAGCATTTGCTGAAATGTCCTGTGGACACTAAAAGCTCACTGCATATATCTCCCAGGGTAATGTTTTTCTGAAAATTTCTGTCTACATAGTCAATAGCGCCAGATACCATGGCCGAGTATTCTGCTTTCCCGGAACGAATCGTGTGCAGCCGGGTCTCCAGCTTATCCATAGACTCTGTGGAAGAATCCGTCTCCTGCCGCTTTAACAGCGCGGTAACACGGAGCAGCGCCTGCTCCATCTCATCTGTCATAATCGGCTTTAACAGATAGTCATTGACACCGTAGCGAATGGCCTGGCGGGCATATTCAAACTGACTGTATCCGGATATGATAATAAAACGGATATCTCTGTTTTCGTCTTTAATCTTCTTTATTATATCCAGACCGTTAAATCCCGGCATCTGGATATCTATGATCACAATGGCAGGGGATACATCCTGTATCAGCTTCAGTCCTGTAATTCCGTCAAAAGCAGTTCCCACAACTTCGCAGCCGCACTTTTCCCAGTCCGTCACCTTGGCAATAGCCTCTACCGCAATTTTATTGTCATCGATAATAACTACGGAATACACATTTTATTCCCTCCTTCCTCTGTCACGCCAGAGGCAGCGTAATTTTTACCTCCGTATAATGATGGTATTCGGAATCAACAGACAGGCCGTATGCACTTCCGCAGATGATCTGTATCCGGTTCTGGACATTTTTCAGTCCTACACGTTTTGATTTTCCTTCCCCCTTCTTAAGTTCCTCAAGCTTCCCCGGCTCTATACCGTTGCCGCTGTCCCACACCGTAAGTATGAGGCATTCCCCTTCCCGGTACACGCTGATTTTTACCGTGCAGGTTCCCACCATGGGTTCCATCCCGTGTACCATGGAATTTTCTGCAACAGGCTGAAGAATATAGGTAGGCACCTCCGCGTTTAGAAGTTCCCTGTCCACATCCCACCGAATCTCCAGACGCCCGGGATAAATCTCCTTGTAAAGCTCCAGATAATTTCTGACATATTCCAGTTCTTCCTTAAGTTCACAGGATCGGTGCTGCCTGTCAATATTTCCCCGGAAAAATTTGGACAGCATGCAGATGAGCCGGCTCACCTGCATATCCCCGTTCAACTGAGCGATTCCATTGATGGACTGAAGAATATTGAAAAGAAAATGAGGATTCACCTGAGCCTGCAGTTCCTGGTAGCGGGCCTCCAAAAGAGCATAGCGTCCCTGCTGCTGAAGCTCCTCATTTTTCACCACCTGCTCCATAAGGCTCTTAATCTGTACCGATGTTTCCATAATGTTAAGGGCCAGCACATCCAGCTCGTCCCCCTTTGCAAACAGGGTCGGTTCCAGCTCAAACTCCCCTCTTGACACCCGGTGCAGGTTTTCAAGGAGAATCTTTAAGTTCTTGGCCATTTTGCCGAACATCATCCAGAGAAATAAAATGACCGCCACAAATACCGCCAATCCCATACCGGACACAAGCCGGAGAAGATCAGAAAGTCTCTGATTTTTCTCTTTTAAGTTTACCACATGGACCAGCTTTAGCTTTCCCTGGCTGATGGGATACTCCGTCCAAAGGACCTCACCCCGTTTCTGCATTTCCTCCGTCTCTTTCTCCTTGTCCTTCGGATTCATATCCCACCAGGAATCGTAAGTAGAGTAGAGAAAACCGCCGTTTCTGTCATACAAGGTGAAATCTCCCGTCTTTTTGTGATCAACGCTCTCAAAAATTTTTTTGATGGAAGTATTACGCACCTCCGCTATGATACAGCCGCAGAACTTCATGGAATCGGAATCAAACAGGGACCGCATAAGGATAATGCCGTCGGGGTTAAAGCTGCCCAGCCATACCGTATTGCCTGGCTTTTTTCCCAGGTTTTCCCGGTTGGCTTGGTAGAGCTGCAAAAGCTGTTCCTTGCCAGGCGTAAAATTTGAGGGACGGGCCACGGGCTGGTTAAAAAAGACCTCCTCCTTTCCGGTTATGACGGCCATCCAGTTTATGTCATAATTCATATTCAGCAGTTCATCCAGGTTGTACTGGATCCGGGAGCGAAGGAAGGCATCTTCCTTTTTCTCTTCCCTGCCCATCTGAGCCAGAATAGGTCCCAGCCTTTCATTTGTCGCCGTAAGAGGGGCCGTCTCCTCCGAGAGCTCCTTTAAAGTGACCTCCACATTGCGGCATACCTGTTCGGTCAGGGTGTCCGAATGGTAAGCCAGCTCATCCTCAAACCAGATACGGCTCATTCCATACACGCTGAGGAGAGCCCCGAAAAACACCACTCCCAGAAACAGAATCAGCAAACTCATTTTAAAATAAAGGGTTTTTCTGAAATGAATTTTGTTGTCCTGCTTGTTCATGGCCCTGCCTCCATATGCATGTTTTTATGTCCCCATCCTTTTGCCTGTCTTTTGCCTATCCTTTTACCGCCCCGGATGTAATGCCGCCTATAATATATTTCTGCAGGGTCAGATATAAAATCAGAATCGGAATCATGGAAAGGATAAACAACGCAAATGCCAGCCCCAGTTCGATACTGTTCTCCCCGAAAAAGAAGTACTGGGTCAGCGGCACATTCCGCACCGTTTTTTTCTGAAGAAGGGTCAAAGACATCTGGAAATCATTCCATACATTCAAGGTATTCAGCACAACGGATGTAAGTATGATCGGCTTCATTAAGGGAAATACAATCCGGAAGAAAACAGAATAAAGCCCCGCCCCGTCAATGGCCGCGGCCTCCTCCAGTTCTCTAGGAATGCTTTTTACAAATCCTGAGACTAAGAGCACCGTAAAGGCGATCTGAAATCCGATCTTTGCCATGACAAAGCCGTGAAGGGTATTCAAAAGCTTCCATCGGCTCATGTCGATGTACAAAGGGGTCATGATCGACTGAAAGGGAATGATCATCGCGCCTACAAATATATAATATATAGTATTATAAAACCGATTGTTCTTTCTTGCAATGATATAAGCCGCCATGGTGCAGATTAATGTGATAATGAGCACTGCCCATACCGTAGTCACAAGGCTGTTTTTCATGGCAAGGCCGAAATTAGAGGTCTCTATGGCTCTGGTAAAGTTGTCCCAGTGAAACTTTGCGGGAAAAGCCAGGCGATTACTCACCATCTCCGGCTTTGATTTTACGGAATAGATAATGGCAATGTAAAAAGGACTGATGACCAGAAGCGTCACCAATATTTTCATTACTAAAAACAGATATTTTTTCATCCCGCGTGTCATTAGATCTCCACCTCCCTGGCTCTTAACGTCCTGGAAACTACGGTACTGACCACAAAAATCGCAATGGTAAACACCACTGCAATCGCCTGTCCATAGCCTGCCCTGAAATAAGTAAATAAATTATTGTATATCAGCATAGCCACTGTTTCCGATGACCTTCCCGGTCCCCCTCCCGTAGCTGCCATGGGATAATCAAAGACCTTCATCCCCCATGCCAGAAGCAGGGTAAAGTTGGCGGTCACTGCCGGCGCGATCATGGGAAATGTTATGTGCCGGAATTTCTGCAGGGCAGTGGCTCCCTCCAGATCCGCCGCCTCATAATAATCGCTGGAAACCCCTTGAATGGCGGCAATATACACGACCATGCAGTATCCTGCGTCTCTCCACACGGAGATAACGGCCAGTCCCAGCATGACCCAGGTGGTGCTTCCCAAGGGGCTGGGAATCCCAAATATATCATAAAACACATCGCTGTACACATAACGCCATATATAGGAAGAGAGCACCAGGCTTAAACAATAAGGCATAAAAATACATGTTCGAAGCACATTGTTCAGCTTCGAGACCCGGGCAATCATCAGCGCGAAAAGCAACCCTAAAAGGTTGGAAAACACCATGGTAAGAGCGGTAAATATCAGCGTATTTTTGGTGGCGTTAATCACATTGACATCCTGAAAAATGCGCAGATAGTTATCAAGCCCTACAAACACTTTGTTGGGACTCATTCCGTCCCATTTGGTAAAAGAAATAGGAAATCCCTGCAAAAAAGGATATGCCACAAATACGGCAAACATAATGATTGCAGGCAGGATAAAGGTAAACTCCTGGATTTGCTTTTTTGTTTTCTGGTTCATCCCCAACCTCCGTTCTTCATAATCTATGCCCCCGGCACTTCCATCGAAGCTTTGAACCGGCCCGATGTAGTGGAAGAAAAAAGAATCCTGCTTTGCAGGATTCTCCGCCTGCGGCGAGTCGCTTCAGCGTCCTGTAATAGGAAAAAAGCCAGGGCGGAGGCAGCCTAAGCAAACTGCGCTTTGAGGCTCATTGCCGCCCTGGCTTTTCTAATTCTTTTCCCGATTCATCCTTCCTGCAGGCTACTGCCGGATGGACCCGATCTCCGTATCGATCTCCTGAATCAGCTTTGCCACATCACGCTGACTGTCATCCAATGTCACAAACTCCTGTAGTTTTGTGCGGAATGCAGTAGAAAATTCCGATGTATAATCCGGCACAAGAGCCTTGGACACGATTCTGTCATTGTCAATATAACTCTTGATCTCTTTAATAAACGCATCTGCATTATCCGTAGGTAGGGTCACATTGCTGGTCATAAGCTTCGCTGTATTCATCCATGTCCTGGAGCAGTCCTCATTGGCAAAGAACTCAAGAAGGGTCATTACCTCATCCTTATGCTCGGTCTGAGAGGACACGATAAATACATCGTCAATGCCAACCCAAAGCTTGTTATCATCCGCGTTGTCGGACCAGGGTGTGGGGAACATGCCGAACTCTCCTTCCGGATTGGCAGCAATCACATCGCCCATCAGCCAGCCGCCGTTCATGTACATCGGCCTCTGTCCTGCCGCAAAGTTCTGAATGCCCTGGGTCTGGTCTACCGCCGTATCCCCTGCATCCTTATAGGAAGCAAACTTGGAGAACATCTCCATGGCGTCTGTGACCACCTGGTTTCCGCCAAGATCCTGAACGCCGTTCTGGGAATCCATCCATACGTTCTCATTGCCCGTGGAGACCGCCATGCTGGTAAAGAAGGAATCCAGTTCATGGAATACGCCGTGAATAAAATTGTAAGGATGTACAAAGGGATAGATGCCCTGATCCATAAAGGTGTCACATACCTTAAAAAATTCATCCTTCGTCTGGGGAACCTCTAAATTTGCATCCTCAAACATCTTCTTATTATAGAAGCATGCCTTTACCTGGGCATCAATCGGGAAGCCGTATATGCCTCCGTTGACGGTACATTCATCCGCTAACATGGGAAGCACATTTTCCAGGCACTTCTCCCCTGTCAAATCCATGAAATATCCGCCTTCCACAAACTCCGTCATGTTCTGAGGCTTACCGAACATAATATCCGGCGCTTCCCCGGCGGCAATATAGTTTTTGTAGGTAGCAATGTAGGAGGAAGACGCCACTACCTCCACGTCCACTTTGATATTGGGATAGCTTTCCGCAAATGCTGTCAGCATGGCATCCAGTGCGTCCCT
Organism: Lachnospiraceae bacterium; assembly: GCA_910575255.1. Classification (GTDB taxonomy): domain Bacteria; phylum Bacillota; class Clostridia; order Lachnospirales; family Lachnospiraceae; genus Brotaphodocola. Next base: position 148,808 of record CAJTEM010000007.1, read on the forward strand.
TTTCGCCTGCTCTCCCATGTAATGTACAAGGCGGATAGTAACTTCCTCTCCGTCGGCCTTTGCAGCCCCGACTTCTTCCTTTTTGGCCTCTGTCTCTCCGGCTCCGTCTGACCGGGCCTCTGTAACTGCCGCCGTGGTCTCATTGGTGCTGCCGCCCCCTGAGCATCCTGCAAGAGCCATAGATACCATCGCTGCCGCCAATGCCAGGGCAGACATCCGCTTGCATAAATTTTTTCTCACAACAATCTCCTCCTCTGCTTTTTCGTGTGCACTAAACTGTAATTAACATGGTAACCGTTCCACTTTGAACTGTTGCTTAAAATTTTAACAAATTCAACCTGGAAAACATATAGTAAATTTCGGATAAAATATTATAATTTTGGTTGTTTTCCCAAATATATGGTATATTTTACACAATATTTTGTGATTAATTATGCGGAAATTGTGATTTTGGAGAAAATCCGGTGAAAACTGTTTTTGAACTTAAGACTATTGAAACGGCCAAGGAACAAACAAAGCTTAGTCCCCCTGCCTCTTTGCTGCCCGAAGCTCCTTAAGCAACCCAAGCACTTCTTTTATCATCTTTTTTTTCATAAATATAGCTTGCCAAAATCTTTGCTTCGATTTCTTCCCTCTCTCTGGGAGAAATGCGAAAGCTGATTGTCGGGTATTTATGCACTCCGCTCATTCTTCTTCCTCCCTGCTGTTCTCCATCTCCAATTTATCTGCAAGTTCCCCCTGTTTATTGGGATATAAATGTGAATAAGTATTTAATGTTGTTTCGATTGTAAGCGCCTAAATGTTGGGCGGATTGAATAGCCCCATTTGTTACCCCATAATAGCAGAGAGTAGATTTTTGCTGCTTGTTCTTTCAACAATAACCCTACTGTTAGAAGTTCACTACATTATGGAGGTACTCTATGGCCCAACCCAGAGCAAACCGCCGCTCACAGGATGAGTGGTTTCAATTGATCCAGGAATGTCGCAGCAGCGGTCTGAGCGACCGTACCTGGTGCGAACAGCATGGCATTTTGGTCAGCTCTTTCTACAACGCGGTAAAACGCCTTAGAAAGAGTGCATGCGTCATTCCTCTTTCTTCTAACAGAAGAACATATGCGCTGGATCTTACTTCTGCCGGCCAACAGGAGGCAGTCCGGATTGATATATGCGCGGATCCTTATCCGGAAGCAGTTCCACCTGCAAAGCTGATGTGTCCTGCGCCGCACCTTGACAATTCAGCAGCAAGCCCAAACGGAATCCCCCTCCAGAATCAAAATTGTTCCATCCAGATTTTGCACACAAATACGCAACAGATAAACTGTATCCTCTCTAATTTTCTCCCTTGTTTTTTTGCCACAAACAGGGCAACGTATCCATTCCGTTTTTTTCATAATCTGTTCATCTCATTTACATCATTGTATCATCCCGTAAAACCTCAGCTAAATTGATTTTGCGTATATTACGCCAACCAAGGTAATACGCAAATGCCACAGTTCCCCAAATAGCCAGCATAAAAATCATAATCGGAATGATTGGTGCTTCGGCAAGAAAGGTTCCCACTTCAACATAGCTCGTCTTCAGCAAATACCCTACTGCAACAACTGCCAACGGAAGAGTAATTAAAATCGGACGCCCTGCAATGGTAAGTGCCTCCACGCAGAACATTTTTTTGATTTCCCCTTGTGTCATTCCAACAGACATATACCTTGCAAATTCTCTTTTTCTCTGGCGGACAAAGCCCAGCGTATTAGAAAATACATTTCCAATGCCAATAACTGCAAGCAGGACACAGAAGCCGCCAAATATTGCCATCATCCCTTGTATCTGTTTATCGTTCACTTCTACTTCCTGAATACGGTTCTCACTTTCTACCTTATAGTTTCCCGCAATAAGGCTTTCCACCTGCCCCTGCAAAGCATTCAATTCCTCTAAAGTCACATTTTCCCTGCCAAGCATACAGATATAGGTGTCTTCCTCACTACCTCCAATCTGTTCCTTGATTTCTTTCCACAAAGATACCGGAATAAAATGCACCAGTTCATAATAATCAAGCGTTGCGTATTCCTCCCTTAAAACAGGTACTTTCTCCGTATAGGACAAAACAGGAATCTCTGCTGTCAATTCTTCATTGCCGGACTGTCTTAAAATGCTTACCTCATTTTCCCCTTTCACATAAGGCACATATTGTGGATGCCTGAAATCCGGATTTGTAACATCGCGTATCTGATTCCATATCACTGCCCCATCAAGCTGCGGTGTGATACCAATCTGTTCACAATACGCTAAAAAACTCGCATCATCCAGTATGACAATGGGAACATTTACAAGCCATCCCCCGTCTGTCTCTCTCACATAATTATCCCCAGCTGATGCAAAACCGCCAAAAGATTTCATATCTTCACTTATTTCATCCTCTGCAATGATTCTTTTTGCCATTGCCCTCTGATATACAATAGCACTTCTTATTTCAGGAATCTCCTGCATTTTTTGTGTTTCACGAAAAGAATCCACATCCGTGTCCTTTACTGTAACCATAATATCCCAAACACCCTGATAACGTTCAAAATAAGTTTCCCTTGTGCTGATTCCTGAAAGTGCAAAAAAGGACTGCATAATGGTAAAGGCAAGAAAAGAAAATATCAGACTGAGCGATGCTGTCCGTAAGGCTCTTTTCTGTGCTTTCAATGCTCCGCCTGCCAATTCTCCTTCCAATCCAAAAAGGCAGGTAAGCAGCGGAGATTTTTTCTTACGCTTTAACTGTAATTCGCCTGTATTTTTAATCGCTTCAAGCGGCGTCAGTCTGCTTAATTTTCTGGCTGGCATCCATGCGGAAATCCATATTGTCACCACTGTCAAAAGAAGTGTCGCCACTAAGACTAACGGATGATAGCCAAAGACTGCTTCATGCCTGCCTGCCACACCACTCCCCAGTAAACCATTCACCATATGTATAATCCCCATACTGATCAGAATGCCGAGCAGATTCCCAATTAAAATCGGCAGAATACATAATGCAGCCGCTTCCTGCAAAAGACATGACCGTATCTGTTTTGGCGTGGCTCCAATACTGGAAAAAATACCAAACTGATGAATTCTGGCATTCATAGACACTGCAAAAGAATTATGTATTACAATAATTAATGAAAAAGAGGCAATTCCAGCTATCAGTATAAACAGCGGAAAAAGCAATCTTGGTGCACTGTCCTGCGGATCACGTATCATATACATTGCCAGAAGTTCATGGTTATAAATAACCTTTTCTGATGAAACTCCCAAAGTTTCGGCAATCTGTAACGTATTGTCAAGAACAGCCCCCATGTCATCAAAATAAATATCTATCATGGTTTCCGGAATCTGCGCTTCCTTTTCATTTATAACTACATCTTTTACATTAGCAAAATTCTTTATGGATTCAATATCTTCCTGAGTAAATTCCCCGACAATCCTGCTCTGCCAGCCGCCTTCTTCCTGTTCAATGCTTTCAATTTGGTACTTCCATGCGTTATAAAATAACCCTAAAAGCAGCGATAACAGCAAAGCTGATATAAATGCCGCTATCATAACAGACATGCCCGATGAACGGTTATTTTTAATATAGCCTGATGAATAATCTTTCCACATTGCCCATTACCTCCGCTTCTCATCGCTTATGATATGCCCATCCTCTATGGTTATGATACGGTCTGCTTCTAAAGCCACCTTCTCATCATGGGTAATCAATACAATCGTCTGTTCCAAATTACGGTTGGATAATTTCAGCATATCAATAATTTCTTTGGAATTTTTCTGATCCAGATTTCCAGTCGGCTCGTCTGCCAAAAGCAAAGCCGGGCGATAAATCAGGGAACGTGCTATGGCAACCCTTTGCTGCTGCCCGCCTGACAACTGGTTTGGCAAGGCTTCAAGCCGTTCAGCAATGCCAAGTGAACGGACGATCTTTTCAAAATACTCTTTATTTGGTTTCTTCTTATCAAGGGCAAGCGGCATAAGAATGTTTTTTTGTACGGTAAGCGTTGGAATCAGGTTATAGAACTGATACACCAAACCCACTTTTCTTCTGCGGAAAATCGCTGCCTGTGTCTGATTCAGTTTTGACAAATCCGTTCCGTCTATTGTAACTTTTCCGCTTGTAGGTTTATCCACGCTTCCCAGAATATGCAGCAGTGTAGATTTACCTGAACCGGACGCTCCAATAATCGCCACAAATTCTCCCTTGCCCACCGCCAAATCAATTCCATCCAGTGCAGCCACCTGATTATTGCCGGAGCCATACGTTTTACAAACTCCTTCACAAGTTAAGATATTCATTTTAGTTTCCTCCTTATGGATGATTTAAATTTTTACGCTTGCAGCAAAGCTGCCCGTTAGTTTGTAAACTTTGTTCCTGCAGGCAAACTGTTTACAAGCTATATTGTACCAAATGAAAGTTACAACTTAGTAACTGCAGAAGAATTGATATTAAATCTATTGCTTATATAACCGGATTTCAAAACATGCACCGCCATTCGGCAGATTTTTAGCCCTTATTGTTCCATTTTGATGTTCTATAATCTCTTTTGACAATGCTAAGCCTATTCCAATGCCGCTGTTACGGATATTGTCTCCCACACTTGCATTCTGTCCCCGATAAAACCGCTTAAAAAGATGTGGAATATCTTCTTTGGCAAATCCATCTCCCTCATCCCAAATAAATATTTCCGTATATAAAGGATTCTGCCCATAAGAGCAATGAACTGTTCCGCCCGTATTATGCTCCATACAGTTTTTCATTACATTCATAATTGCTTCCATAGTCCAGTCTAAATCGGCTGTTGTTACCATCTCCCCTAATTCCGGAATATCAATGGAAGTGCCAGAATCTACAAATAATTCCTGCAAATTGTCTGCCGCAAGGACAAGCACAGTAAAAACATCCACATCTTCTTTTTGAAACATCAATGTACCTGCATCAAGGCGGGATAAAACAAGCAGGGATTCTTCTAAATGGATAAGTCTGATTAACTGTTTCTTTATCTGTTCCATCTTTTCTTTTTCATATTCGTTTTTCATTGGTATTTCAGATAATGTTTGCAGTGATAAAGAAATTGCAGTGATAGGAGTTTTTATCTGATGTGCAATATTTGATAAATTCTCAGCAAAATCATTTTTTGCCTGTACTGCGGCATCCTTTGTCTGGTAAAGAAATGTCACTGTCTTATATATTTCGTCTTCCAATTTAGAAAAAATATCTTCTCCTGAAGCAGAGAGGACAACCGCTTTTCCAATATTAACTTGTTCCAAATAATCTGACAGTGCCTCTATTCGTTTCGCTTCTGTTTTGTTACGGAATACAAAAGTAATAACAAAGAGGAAGATTCCTGCCAAAAACCCTGTTATTGCAAATATAATATGATATGTAATAGCAGAATCCGAAAAATCAGATATGCGATATCCTAAAACAGATAAGACATTATTCACTGCCACACCATCGACATTTCCGCCCGTATATTCTTTCAATGCAGCAGAAACTATATTCATCATTTCTGGCTCTTGTTCCAACACTTCGCCACAGATAACATTTACCAAATCAAATTGAAGCCTGCTGTAGTAACGAGAAACCAGCATTGCTGTAACAGCAGAAGAAATCAAGCTGACGGCTACTACAAATCCAAATATAATCACAAAGTTTTTTCTTCCACTCATATGGTATCCTCCATACGGTATCCCACACTTCTAATTGTTTTCAAACAGGACGGCTGGTGCAGTTTGTCCCGCAGCCGTTTCATAGTAACTGTCAATGTATGGTCATTCACGTAGTTTCCATTTACATCCCATACCTGTTCTAAGATTTTTTCCCTGGTAACAATCCTTCCTTTATTCTGCAAGAGATACAAAAGCAGCCCATACTCTGATACGCTTAAATCTATTTCTTCCATGCCACAAGAAACTGTCCTGCGGTTTAAATCTATCTTGATTCCATCGCAGGACAGGTACTGCACCGCCACATTGCCCGTTCTTCTAAGTACCGCCTGAATCCTTGAATACAATACGCTTAATTCAAAAGGCTTTACTACATAATCATCCGCACCATTTTGAAAACCTGAAACGATATCCTGGGAATCATCCCGAACCGTAAGGAAAATAATCGGCAGTTCCTTCCATCTGCCACGTATCCATTGACAAAGACTATCCCCACGACCATCCGGCATATTCCAATCCAACAAAATAACCGTTGGCACATGAATTTCCAAAGCTCGTCTGACCTCTGAAATCGTATTATATATTACTACCTTAAAGTTTTTCTGTTCCAGATATCTTTTTACAACACCTGCAATATGAGCGTCATCCTCAGCATAAAATAATTCGATCATTTTCAATAAACCACCTATTTTTTATTTTTATTATACCAGAAAAATGTTACAACTTAGTTACTCACTCTCCATACAATAAAAGCTCTTTTACTGCATCATGGAATCCCGTTCCATTCCTTATACTTTTATATCTCGGAAAACTAACCCAATTTGTTAGAAAGGCTCTGCATTACACAGAGCCTTTCTAATCTTTAATTGTCCACTAACTACTGTCCTTTTCCCACAAAAATAGTATTACAGATATATCCCTGCCACTTTAGCAAAATTAGCTTTTCTTACGATAAGTTCCGACTGTTTTTCTTTTAACAGGCTTTCAAATATGCCTTTGTAGCCTTTCTCCAACATCGGAGTGCCTTTTGCCAGTAAATACAGCTTTGTATTCAGCCATTCCTCCCACAAGCCCTCAAATAACGCTACGCTGTCCGTAAAGGTTATTGCATCCTCGAAACCATGTGGCGGTATGTAATATTTCAGCACCACAAAACCATATCTTCCGACATCAGCCACTACAATATCTGCCATATCGTATAGCTCCGCAAACGCATCAGCCACCCTTTGACACTTTGCCCGTTCTTCCTCTGTGATATAAATTTTCTTTTCCATATTGCTTTACCTCGCTTCTTATAAAATTTTACCATATCCATTTTATAAGAACCACCTGCACACCAGCTTTTATTCCTCTTGTTTTTGGCAAAACCCACTTTACTAACAATTCACTTCCCCGAACATATTTGACAGGTTTCCGTTAATCGCCCCGATTAAAAGCTCCTTTAGCCATTCGTTAATGGCTTCAAATATGCTCTCCATAAGCGGCTACCTCCCGGATTATCCGAACAGCCCGGAAAGCAGCGGGATTAAGGTCGTGCCGATAAGGGCAACGCCGCCGCCCGCCATAAGCTGTGTTATCCCCAATTAGTAGGAACAATACAGCTTTCTGGCGGGCGGCGGCACGTCAAGAAATATATATGGAGCTTTTAAGAATCCCCCCGGAGCGGGGGAGCGGTCAGCCTGTGACCTGCTCCACTTCCGGTATGGGTTTGAGATTAAAATGAATTTCGATAGAAATGTGTCTTGTTTTGTCGCTGTCTATGGTTTCATGGACAACGATTTCTTTAATCAGGCGGTTTAAGGTGGAAGCGTCCAGCTCGGTGATGTCCCGGTATTCCTGTATGGATTCCACCCACTGCCTTGCGTCCACGGCAAGCCGGATTTCATCGGCAAGGCGTTTCCGTCCTTCCTCAACCTTGGCTTTTAATTCCACCTGTTCTTTCTGCGTCTTTTCCAGCAGGAGATTGAAGTTTTCTTCTGTGATTCGTCCGGCTACTGCTTCACTGTCTGTCAGGGCAGCGGCGGCGCACTCCCGGATTTTGTTCAACACAAGGGAATAGAGCGTGTCAAACTCAACCCGGTGCTGTGTGCAGTGCTGCTTCCCATAGGCATTATAGGTCTTGCAGGAGAAAATCCGCTTCGGGAACTTCTCATGCGTGGTGCGGATAGTGAGAGCCTTTCCGCACTCCCCGCATTTTATCAGCCCTGCAAAGAGGTTGATTTCCCCGGATTTGCCCGGTCGCTGGCGGGATTTCAGTTTTTCCTGCACAATCGCAAAGTCCTTTTTGTCCACCAGCGGCTCATGCGTCCCCTCCACCACAATCCAGTCCTCCGGCTTCTTGTCCCGGATAGTGCCGATTTTAAAGCGGTACTCGGTCTTTTGGGAAGCGATTGCGCCGGTGTAGACGGGGTTCATCAGGATTTCCTTAATCACGGAGAAGTCCCAGACGTACCGCCCGTTTTCCGGGTCTTTCTTTTCCCATTTGGTGCGGATGTTCCGGTGTCCCCGCTTCCGGTTCCACCATGTCGGGCAGGGGTGCTTTTCTTCCTCCAGCCTGCGCCGGATGTAGTTGGGGCCGTGGCCGTCCAGCGCATACCCGAAAATCAGCCGGACAACCGGGGCGGTTTCCCCGTCAATGAGAAGGTGGTTCTTGTCCTCCGGGTCTTTCTTGTAGCCAAACGGGGCGATACAGCCGTAGAGCCGCCCCAAAATCCCCCTTGGTATTACAGGCAGGGCAGACTATGCCCTGTGAGATTGTTGTGTTTCGGTGTTCATTTTTGCCGGTTCCTTCTGCTGTCGTTCCTGCCCCCGTCTTTGGCGGCGTTTCGCTCCGCTTGGTACGCTCGTTCTGGTCAGGGTTCCTCCGTTTCCCTGCCGGAAGTCGTTGCGCTACATCGCCGGGGAGCATATCCCATACAGGCCGGTCATTCGATTGGAATAATCCATCGATGAACTGCCTATATCATAGGACATTTTTGCGGCTCTCGGAAGCTATGAAAATGATAAGAACAACAATAAAGAAATCAACCACGGGAGCCTTTTGAAGCTGGCAAAGTTTTATGGTGTATCTGTGGATTATATCCTGTGCCTGACAGAGAACAGGGAGCAGGCCAACACGCCTTTATCAGAACTGCATTTGAGTGATGAAATGGTTGTGCTTCTGAAAAGCGGACGGATTAACAACCGCCTGCTGTGTGAGCTTGCCACCCACAAAGATTTTATAAAGTTTCTGGCTGACATTGAGGTTTATGTGGATGGGATTGCTTCCATGCAGATTCAGAACCTCAATTCCCTTGTTGATACTGTCCGGCACGAAATTATAGAACGCTACCGCCCTGGAGAAGATGACCCGTACCTCCGGATTTTACAGGCTGCACATATTGAGAATGACGAATATTTCAGCCACATGATACAGGATGATATAAGCGCAATCGTCCGTGACATCCGTGCCGCACACAAGTCTGACAGTGAGAGTGCGCCGCCAACCACCATTGCCGAAGAATTGAAGCGGGATTTAGAGGATGTCGCAAATTTTAAGGGAAGCCCTCTTGAAAAGCAGGCTGCGCTTTACTGCAAGCGGCTGGGTATCAATTATAACAAGCTGTCTGATGTGGAATTCCGGCAGCTTGTACATATCCTTGAAAAATCGAAATTCTTCAAAAGCTATGTCAGCCAGAGGAAGAAACGGAAATAGGAAATGCCGTTGCTTGGGATTTTTCCATGCAACGGCATTTTCCAGAGTTTTTATTCCATTTTTACTTGCACATAAAATCAAAACCACATAGACGGAGTATCTTTGAATTGTGGGACATTCCCATTTTGATAAGGGTCATAGTTGTCTGTATTGCAGCCAAATTCTTTTAAGGATTGTATTCGCCCATCCTGCGCCCACTTAATGAGAGAAATTCCATCAAATGCTTCAACCTTCCCATCGTCCACCGTATTTTTAAAATACCATTCTACAACCGTTTGGTTTCCTTTATGGAAATACTGTTTAATATCCCATTGGAGAACTGTGCTACGCCTGTTCCATTCATCAAACCATAGTTTTATTTTTAATGGGCCATGATACTCCGGCCCCCAGCTTTCAGTGTAAACAGCATTTTCAGAGAATATATCCAATATACCTAAATCACACTTTTTCAGCCACATATCAAACCATAGCCGAATGGTTTCTTCTCGTTTTTCCATGAAATCCCCTTTCCCGTTTTCTTCCGCTAATCCCGTTTTACAGCCATACGCCCCAATCGCCATAATGATATGTACCGCTGCCATGATGGAGCTTCCCGTCTGCCTTTAACTGGCGGAACGCATTTGCCATGCGGATTAGTATTTCCGGCTGTATATCCAGCGAATGGTGTGCAGGGAATACCCTTTTTACAGGCAGTGCCGCAACTTTTTTCAGTGAAGCAAGATAGGCTTCCGGGTCAGTGGAAGGGTAATAGGCAAACAGGGTATCTTTATAGACCAAATCGCCGGTAAACAAATATCCTTTGTCTTTTTCCCAAAAACATAAATGTCCGGGAGAGTGTCCGGGCGTATGCAGCACTTCAATTTCCCTGCCGCCAATATCAATCATATCATGGTCATTTAATACTCTTGTTGGCGTACCCTGAAAGAATACATAATCGTCAACATTAAAACCGTCAGGCAAATCACAACGGTCAACCACCATTTCCTTAACCGTTTCGATTGTCAGGGGGAATTTCCCGTCCAGCCAGTCCAATTCTTCTGCGTGTGCATAAAATTCCGGGAAATATTTATGCCCGCCGATATGGTCCCAGTGAATGTGCGTGGCAACCGCCGCAATCGGTTTATCCGTAAGTTTACGGACTTCATCATATATATTGGAAATCCCCAGCCCTGTGTCAATAAGCAGGCTTTTCTCTTTTCCATTCAATAGATAACAGTGGGTTTCTTCCCAATGTCGGTATTCACTTATGATTATGGTTTCATCATCAATCTTGTCTATTGTAAACCAGTTATCCATTATCTCCAATCCCTTTCATTAAGATTGATGTGCCTGCATATATTCCGCTTTCACTTTATCAATCGTTTTACCGCCAATCCCAAAGTTCTTATCTGGCAGTTCTTTAATCGTAGTCACAAAAAATTCCTGCGGCACATTCATAATTTCAGAAGATACTTCTGTCAATCTTTTTATCAACAGTTCCTTTTGCTTATCAGATAAAGTGCCGCTTTCAACTGTAATGTATGGCATTTTGCCCCTCCTTCAACTTTTCATTCATTGTTTATTCAGCCCTACCAAATGGGCAGTTATAGTTTTAAGCTATATTGCAAAAGATTATAACTGTGTCCATCTTTGCTGTCTGTTTTAGGTACTGAAGAAATCACTGTAAATCCTAATGACTTTGCTAATTGATTGGAAGCCCTGTTTTCCTCTCTTGTTGAATAAATAAACTTTTTTGCACTAAATTCTTCTTTGCAATATTGTATCAAGACTTGAAGAATCTGCTTGCCAAACCCTTTTCCCACGTAATCTGGCCCCAGACATATCCCCGCTTCCTGATAGATGTAAGGTTCGATTTTTTCTACACCAGCAAATCCAATCGCCTTACCGGTTGCTTTTTCATAAACTAGATAGGTATCATGCTCTTTCTGAAATGCAATGGTTTTCATGATTCTTATTTTGGCGTTTTCTTCGCTTGTAGTAATATTCCATTCCATGTATTTTGCGCTTTCCGGCTGTGACCAGACATTACAATACATTTCCTTCCAATCTGAAAACTTTGCCTTATCAAGAATCAGGCTCTCCGTTTCAATCATTTTAAAATGTTCCTCCAGCACTGGCTGACTTGTTGCCGTTTCTATTATACTGCAAAAGCGGCCTTTGTCTATATTTATTTTTCATGCTCTGCTGATGGTTCGTTCTTAGTAATAATTAGCTGCCCCTGCTGGCATTTCACGGTGATTTTGTCCCCTGCGGAGAATCCAGCCTGTTCCAGCCAGTTCCCCTGTAATAGAATCTGCGGCGGTGATTTTTTAAAAGCCCCACGTCCATTATAAACAGTCAGTTTGCGGTCGTCCATCCGTCCTCCATCCGTCCTCCTTCCCCGCTGCCTGTCGGCATACGATTTCAAATACATTCCCATTCTCTGTCCTGACAGTTAGAAGGCTGTTCCGCTCGTCTGCGTTCAGGTCAGCAATCCCCATCCCCTCGCTGTCATTCAGTAAATCAAAAAGCCTGTCCCTAAAATAGTTCAGTTCCATTCTGTTGTCCCCTTTCATATTTTATAGTCTAATAGCTAATATTACATAGTCTTTTAGAATCTATTGCAATCCCTAAGTGTGATGTAGTCTAAAAGTGTACAAAATAAATGCTGATAGCTTATGAAATGGGTGGTATTATGGAAGGTAAAGGATTAGGCAAACGTATCAACATGGTGAGGAAAGACCGGGGATTCACGGCGGACAGGCTCTCGGAGCTGTGCAATATCAACGCAACCTATCTCCGGCAGATTGAGGGCGGGACAAAGGTTCCCAGTCTGCCCGTATTTATCAATATCTGCAACGCACTGAAAATCTCCCCTGATTATCTGCTGCGGGATGCGCTGGAAGATAATGAGGTCAGCAAAATACAAGAACTGGCAGAGCTGTGGGAAAGCACGTCGCCCGGCCAGCAGGAAATCGCCGTTGCCATGATTCGTGCGGTATTGGAGCGTAAGGAAGGTTAGAAAGACCAGCCGGGTGTCGGCTGGCCTTTCCATGTCCAATCAAATATAAATCAGTTCGCTGTTTATGATTTCCTCCGCCCGGTTGCGGATATTGTTCATCCGGCCTAAAATCCCAACTTTAAAGAAATCCAAACTTTCACACAGATATGCTGATAAATACGGCATTGTGCGAAAGAAAAGTTTGGATTTCTTTTTAACGTTTTCTATTTTTTCAGTCCGCAGAAATCTGTCAGTGTGCTGTTCTTGTTCTTTCATTTTTTAGGGACTGTTTTTTGTGTTTCATCCTCCAAAGTAGCCAATGCTTTTATCTTGTCTTCCGTTGTGATGTCCAGATACCGCATCGTTGTTTCAAGCTGTTCATGCCCCAGAAGAAAACTTACCTGTACAACATTAATTCCATCCTCCAGCCAGTGTGATGCTTTCGCATGGCGAAATTGATGTGCATGGGCATCAAGGGGTACATCCGTACACTTTTCGTGTGCTGCTTTTGCACATATTTTTATCCGCTTTGCCAATGCCGGCTCTGTGAGCTTCGTGTATTTGCCGCCTACCCGTGAATAGAACAGGTATGCATCAGGGTCAGGCGTGCCATCGTGAAAAGCACTCAGATATACTTTGATGTAAGCGACCACCTTGGGAAGAAGATATGCAGTTCTGATTTTATCCCGTTTCCCTATCAGATTCACATAGGGCTTTTTCCCGTCAAGGTGCAGATGACGGATTTTTATGGAGCGGATTTCATCCAGCCGTCCAGCTGTTGCATACAACAGGGTCAGGAATACAAGATCCCTTTTTCCTGTTTTTGTAGATACATCCGGTACTGCGAGCATGGCTGCTACCGCATCACGCGTAAAACCGGATACTTTTTTTTGGTACATTTCTGACGTTTTATTTTCTGCGCTTCCTGATATAGATACAGGTATTCCATATCTTTGCTGCCGAGGAATTCCAGAAAGACCCGCAGGGAACCAAGCCGTACATTGCATGTTTCAGGACTGCAGTTTCTGGATTCTTTTAACCATACAGTCCATTTTTCTATTTTCTCCCGTTCAAAACAGTGTCTGGAAAAGCTTCCCGGCGTAACCGACTCTGTTTCCAGGAAATTTATGTATAATCCAAGTGCATTCCGATAGGATTTCAGTGTATGTCCGCTGGTAGTAAGAAAATTTGGGGCATAAACGTCAAAAAACTCCGAGATATACCGTGCGATTTTAACTGCGTCATCAGATTTCTTCATGTTCCACCTCCGGCAACAGTTCATTGAAACTGCGTTCTGTTTTTTTCAGAAGGATATCGGCGAGACAGGGGGTGATTGAATAATAGTACAAAGTGGATTCGATGCCCCTATGCCCCATGGACTTGGAAAGGTAATGAAGCTTCTGGTCGAATTCAAATGTATCATCCGCCCACCGGTTGATGTTTGTGGCGGCATAATTATGTCTGAGATCATAGGCAACCGCTTTATCCTGCTTTCCATTCGCTTTTTCCCATAAACACTGGAAAGCCTGCGTAACCCACTGTCTGGAATAATACTTCCCATTAGGGGTCTCAAAAAAGTAAGTACGATCCGGGCGGATGGATTCTGCCGCTTTGTCGTATTGTTTCAAAAGTTCTGTCATGCTTTTATGGAGAGCTACATAGTGCTGGTCATATCCTTTTGATTTTCGGATGTTCAGCACCCCGTGTTCAAGGTCAACATCTTCCCGTTTCAGGTATCTGGCTTCCGTAGTGCGGATTCCGCTGCTGTATAAAAGCCGGAAAAAGACAGGACATGTGATTTTTTTCATCTTATACTTTAATTCCGGCCGCAATGGGACGATTCGGTCGCATTCATTAAAAAAACGGCAAAGTTCCCCATCTGTAAATGCATGGGGGATATATGTCCTTCCTTCCGGTTTCGGCGGCAGTGCCGGTTCTACGGTTGTCAGTCCTCTTTCCCGCAGATAGCGTATAAAAGAACGGATACCGCCAGTTCTTGTAAAACAGGAAGTATTGGTTTCTGTCTCACGTTTCCTGCACCATTCATCTACCATTTCCTGACAGAGTGGCTGTCCGGGATAGTGCAGGGCACAGTAGCGGTCAAAATATCTGATGTTCAGTCCGTGTGCATGTTCACTCCAGGAATCTGCAGCTTTTTGATATTTCTCATACTGTTCGATCAGGCCGGAGAATCCTGATATATAAGAATTCATATCGAAAAAACCTCCTTCCCGACAGGATAGCATTCAATGCTTATGGCACAGTCACGGAGATGTGTGATATCTGCAAAAAGATAATGGTCAAGTGAATCAGGGTCCGCATGTCCGAGAGTAGCACTGATCACAGGACGGGGGATATTGTTTCGGGAAAACGAAACTGCGAGGTTATGTCTGAAAAGATGGGCGCCTTTTCTATCATGCTCCCCTTGCCGTACAGCTGCTGCTTTATACAGCTTGCCTGCAGCATTGCCCACTGTCCCGGCACTGATCGGCCCATGTGGTGTCTGTTCGCATAAAAAAATCCTTTTAGAATCACTTTTCGGACGTTCCATGGTTATATAATCATAGATAGCATTTCCGATGCTTGCAGTTAGCGGAAGTACAAGCTCATTTCCAGTTTTCTTCTGAAATATCCTGATCTCTTCTTTTTCCCAATCTATATCAGAGAAGGCCAGCCCGGCTATATCACTGGAACGCATGCCGGTAAAAAACAGGAGCATACCGATTGCCCGGTTTCGCAACGTAATGCTGCTTTTTTCTGACACCAGGACATCCTTGACGGATGACATTTCTTCTTCCGTAAGATACTGGATATTTTTCCGTCTTCTGTTCAATGCCGGAAGATAAGCAAGGATTGTCCTTGCCGCATTGGTATACATCCCGAGATCTGCATGGAAAACAGATGCGATATTTACCTTTGTGCTCGGACTCAGGGCTGGTTTTCCTGATTCATCGCAGAAATAAGACAGAACAATATCCTCCGTGATATCTTCCAGCATTGCGCATCCTTCTTTCTGGCAGTGCAGGAAAAGGCCGCTGCAGGCAGAAATGCTGGATTTGTATGTACCGGGTTTTAAGCCACGCCTCACACTGTCTTCCTTATAAAGGTCCAGTATATTTTGGAAATATGGGGCAAGCTGTGAATATGTATCCTGGCGGAACAAGGGTTCACGGGTCGGGGTGGAAAGTGTTCCATAGAATGCATAACGCCGAAACAGGCTATATATAGACCGGAACTGTTCTTTCATCTCAGCAGATTCTGTTTCTAAAGAGCGTAAACGGCAGGCTTCTTCATAAGAAGAAATCCCATATGCATCCTGATTTGCGGAAAGCCATTTCATTTCCCTTTTTACATGTTGGATATGGCAGGAGCTGTAGCCATACTCCTCCATATGTTGGATAAGTTCCTCATATGTACTGTTTGATTCGAATAAATTCATATTTGTTCACCTCCAGTTTTATCATGAACGATTGGAGTGTAAACAAAAAGAAATCCAAACTTTCTTTTCGTACAATGCCGTATTTATCAGCATATCTGTGTGAAAGTTTGGATTTCTTTAAAGTTTGGATTTTGCAGCAAATCCAAACTTTTGGATTTTTCCAACCCATTCAAGCTGGTTTTGGGCTTTCAGTTCCTCGGTCACTTCCTCGGCGGCTTTCATCTGCTCTATAATAAGGTCAAGCCGTTCCTCTGCCTGCTCGTTCAGGTCGGCAAGGTATGTCCACAATTTCCCGGTCAGGATAAGGGAGCTGTAGCGTGCCGGGTGTTCCTGTTTGAGATATTCCCGGTGCAGCCGCCCATAGCGTCCGATGGGGCGGTTTTCTTCCGGCAGCTTCAAGTCCGGGATATAGTAATCGCCTATCAGAATATGATCAATGCCGTTCTCTGTGATTCTTTCTTTCAGTTTTTCCATTGTCGTTCCCTCCTGTGGTGGAAGGCTCGTCACTGGCCAGCTCAATCACGTCCATAATGCCACAATCCAGCGTTTCGCAAATACGGGCAAGTGTATCCATGCTGATATGTTTCCCTTCTTTTCCCATGTTGGCTATCATATTTGTGGTCAGGCCAGCGGCAAGCCTTAAATCCTCTTTCCTCATGTTGCGCTCTATCAGTGTGTGCCAGAGCGGTTTGTAGCTGATGTGCATTTTTCTCCCTGCCTTTCTGCCCCGGATGGGCGTTTGTACCCATTATATCAGGATTCTCGCTAACTCACAAATATTTCTTGACGGTATCGCCGGTTCCGTCTGGATTGTGCTTTTCCTTTCTTCTTTTGATTACCTCTAATTAGCCATGACCTGTTTCATGCCTTGACTTTTTGCTCATGTGAGATAAAGAAGTAAAAGAAGTGTAAAAAATTTTGCCGTTCCCTGTCCGGCTGACTGCCGGACGGGTCGGGCTTTAGTCGGGCAATTCTACCTTGCCGACAAAAGAGTAATAGATTTCGATTTCCTGTCTGCGGAGCTTCCCCCGGCGTTTCCCGTCAAGGGCTTCCGATTCGTGGATAACGATTTTCTCCACAAACTCCCGTAACAGGGTAGGGGTAAGTTCCTCAAAGCTGGTGTACTTGCGTACCACTTTCATAAACTTTTCAGCGTTTGCCGTGGCTTCCAGCGTTTTAGAAAGTTCGCTCTGCAAAGCGGCGGCTTTCTCTTTCAGTTCCTTTTGCTCGGCTTCGTAGTCTGCCGAAAGCTCCGTGAAACGCTCGTCCGATATGCGCCCGGTCACGCTGTCCTCATACAGCCGCTTGAAGATAGCGGAGAGTTCCGCAATCCGTTTTTCTGCCGCTTCCAGTTCTTTCTTCTTGGCGGCGTTCCGGCGTTTGCTCCCGTCCTCGGTCTGCTCGGTCAACAGCTTCATAAACCGGGCTTCGTGCCTGGCGGCGTAGCTGGTGACTTTCCGTAGGTTCTCGGTCACTCCGGCGGTTAAAAGGTCGGTGCGGATAAAGTGCGCCGTACAGTCTGCCGTGCGCTTCTTGTAGCTGCCGCAGATATAGCAGTCCTGCCGCCGCTTGTCCGTCTGATAGCGTTGCTGGTACATGACGCTGCCGCAGTCGGCACAAAAGAGCAAGCCGGAGAACAAACCCACTTCATCATAGCGGTTAGGGCGTTTGCGCTGCTTGCGTAGCTCCTGCACACGCTCCCATGTGTCCTTGTCGATTATCTGCTCGTGGTGGTTCTCGAAGATTGCCTGTTTGTCCTCGCTGTTGTAGATAATCTTGCTGCACTTGTAGGATTGTGTGGTGGTCTTGAAGTTCACAAGGCAGCCCGTGTATTCCCGGTTTTCAAGGATATGTACCACGGTGTTCGCCGCCCACTTGCACTCATAGCCGGGGTGGTAGCGGCGGGTTCTCCCTGTCCGGCGGTATTCCAGCGTTCCCGGCGTGGGGATTTCCTGCTCCGTGAGCATACGGGCTATCTTGGTCGGACCGTTCCCGGCAAGGCATAGGCTGTAAATCTGCTTTACCACGGGGGCGGCTTCTTCGTCAATGATGAAATTTTCGTCCTCGTCCATGAGGTAGCCGTACACGGGCTTGCTTGTGACGGGCTTCCCACTCATGCCTTTTGAGCGTTTTACCGCCCGGATTTTCTTGCTCGTATCTCTCACCAGCCATTCGTTAGATAACCTCGCATAAAGAAGGATAGATTTCAGAGTTCCACATACCCGACAAAGTTGTAGTAGATTTTGATGTCCCGGTGGGTCTCCCCGGCAATTTCGTACTTCTCGCCAACCTCGATGCGCTTCACCAGCCGCAGGAGGGTGGGGCGGTCGAGTTCCTCAAGCTGGGCATAATCGCGGATGACGGCCAGCCATTCGTCGGTGGCCTGCTCGTCCTCCTGGGTGGCCTCCAGCTGGGCGGTGAGCTGCGTCCGCTGTTCCAGCTTGCTCCGGCGTTCGTCCTCGTAGCGGTTCATCAGCTGGACGCACAGCGCCTCCGGCATGACGCCTTTCACCTTGTCCTCATAGGCCGACACCACCAGCTTTTCCAACTCAGCCAGCCGCTTGTCCACCGCCGCCAGCGTTGCCCGGAGCGCCTTTGTCTGCTCCATGCTGGCGGCGTTCTTCTGGGCAAGGATTTTCTCCTTGAGGGCGGCGGGGCTGTTCTGCACCAGCATCGCCTTGGCATGGATGTCCAGCAGGAGCAGTTTCGTCAGCACCTTGCAGTTGATGTAGTGTGAGGTACAAGCCGCCTTGCCGCCATTCATATACCGGTTACAAGAGTATGCTTGAAACCCGCCAAAGTGTCCATCGGCGTGGCGCTTCCGGCTGCGGTAATCCCTTTGATACCGCATGGAACCTCCACAGTCCGCACAGTAGAGGACGCCGGCGAACAGGGAGATCACCCCATCGCTGCCGGAGCGCCCCTTGGAGGGATGGTTGTCCAGCCTTTGAACGGCATCCCAGGCCTCCTGAGAGACCAACGGCTCATGGGTATGCTCCACCTTGATCCAGTCTTCTTTCGGCTTGCTGACCTGCTTGTGAACCTTGTAGGAAACGGTGCCGGTCTTGTTCTGCACCATGTGGCCGAGGTAGACCTCATTCCGAAGAATGGTCTTGACCGTCACATCGTTCCAGTAGGGCGTCTCGCCCCGCAGGTTCGGCCTGCCCTCCGCCATGTAGTAGAAGCCGCGGGGAGAGGGTACGCCCTCCTCATTCAGCGTCCGGGCGATTTTCCGAAAGCTGTCCCCCTGCAAGCGCATATCGAAGATGCGGAGAACGACAGGAGCAGTCACAGGGTCGATTTCAAGGATGTGCTTGTCCGCCGGGGATTTTCGGTAGCCGATGGGAGCGTAGCAACCAACATACTTTCCGCTCTTGAAGGTGGACTGTTTCACTGCCCGGATTTTGCTGCTGGTATCTCGTGCGTAGAGGTCGTTCATGACATTTTTCAAAATGACCAGCATCTCATTGTTTTTGTGAATGGTGTCCACACCGTCATTGAGAGCGATGAACCGGCAGCCCATGCTGGGGAACACGATGTCCGTAAACCGTCCGGCCTCGATGTAGTCTCTGCCGAGGCGACTGAGGTCTTTGCACAAAATCAGATTGATTTTCCCAGCTTTGGCGTCAGCAATCATCTGGTTGAACATAGGCCGGTCGAAAGTCGTACCGGAGACCCCGTCATCGCAGTAGGCGGCGTAGAGGTTCCAGCCCTGCTCCTGCACATAGCGGCTGAGCATGATTTTCTGATTTTCGATGGACACGGACTCCCCGGTTCTCTCATCGTCCCGGCTGAGCCTGCAATAAATTCCGACATTGTATTTTTCCTGCATCTTGTTTTTTTACCTCCTTGGACGCAGGAACATAGCATCTGTTACCTGCTCCCATTATAGCCGCTTTAGCACTGTAAAGCAATAGTTTTCTGACGGACATCAAAAGTTTTTACGCTGTCCGCCGCCCGTTCCGCTCAAGTTCTGTTGTGTCAATGACCTCGCCCATTTCCGCTTTTTCCGCAAAGCTGCTGGACAGGTGATAGGTCACTCCGTCCATTTCCACATCAAGCCCCAAGTTTAAAAATACGCCCCGACACTCGCCGTATTCAAAGCCGGGGAGTTCCCCCGCCACTGTAATTTCTACTGGCCGTTTTTCTGTTTTCATGTGATACCTCCCATGCTCCGCAGAATGTCCACGGTGTTGCCCAGCGCACAATAAAGTGCCTCATCGTCTGGATTTTTCATGCTGGACTTCGCCGCCATGCGGATTTCCCGCAGAACAATTTCTACCTCCCGTGAGGTGTACCCATTTTGAACGGCGGCGATGGCAAGGTTGGCGAGATAGACGCAATCGGTATGACCCAACTTGTCCTGCACCGCCATTCTGCCGAGCTGCTCCAGAATGCTGTCACGAGATTTTAAGGTGACGGCTGTTCTGTCCTCCCGCCACAAGACCTCGCTGTTTTGAATTTCGGTAGCCGCTACCAATAACAGATGGACGCCCTCGTACATATACATCTTGTTCAGCGCCTGCCGTCTGCTGGGGGCGTATTCCTCGGTGATGTGGGCGTCCAGCTTCGGCCTGCCCCGCTTGCGCCCGGCTTCCTCCGTCTTGATTTTTTCCATTGTCCGGCCTCCCTTCAAAAACAAAAAACGCAGATACAATAAGACCGACCCCAGCAAAACGCTGTGGTTCGGTCTATGTATCTGCGTGAAAAATATGTGCAGTATTCAATTCTCCATTATGGTAGCACAAACGGATGTTCCTGTCAATGCCTTTGCGGAAATTTTTGTCGAGGGCTGGCGCAAGTTGTGGCGATGCGCTATGTGACAAGCTGGGCGTTTTACAAAAGAGCATTTATCAAGGAGAACTTCACCTAAAAGATGAAATTTCCCCGATAAACTGAAAGTTGTTTATACACCCAATATGTAAAAGCCATTATATTTTTTTGCTGTATTTAACCATTCAACAAGCTTTTCGTAATCTGTCGGTCTTATGTTCAGAAGTTTCGCAATTATAGTATCAATTAGGTCAGGCTCATAATAATTGATTCCATACGGGTCTATTGTACCGGTTTCTAAATTATTATAAATTCCACAGTCAAATATGCCATCATACTCTTGCAGAAATGCACTGTCATCATCTCCACTTACATAGAGGGAATCATCAAACCAATGGTTAACGCTATCTACTGCGGTAATTATTCCCACTTCCGTTTTTGGCGGCATTCTACAGAATTGTATTTCAAAGAAATCTGAACCGCCAAATTTTCGCCGTTCCTCCTGGGAGGAAAATGTGTGAAACAGCAAAGTGCCACCTCCAAAAATGAAGACTTGCCGATTTGTCTCGAGAAGACTAAGCCAAGTATACCACTGAACCGAATGGTATTCAACCACTTTTGATAGGCTTTGGCAGTTGTGGCAAGCAGGGCGTTTGTATATACAAACGCTCAAAACCTGCGGTTCCCGTCGATGCCGGAAACCGCAGGTTTTGCTTGTTGGGAAGCATCCCAAACCCTTTGAACAGCGTTTCACGCTGGCTGCGGCTCTGCGAGTCTGACGGATTTTGAAAAAATGCCGTTCCCCTTTATGGGGCAGTTTGCGATCATGCTGGTAAGCCAGCCTCGCCGTTTTCTAAAAATCTCCGCCGGGAGCGGGAGAAAAAGCGCCGGAACGGTGCGTAGCCACAGAATGAAATTCTGCGAAAAGGGGTTTGGGGGCGGTGCCACCAACAAGCAAAAACAGCTTTCCGGCGTGACCGCCGGAAAGCTGTTTTGAGTCTTTGTGGGAACAAAGACACTGCTTGCGAAGTAGCGTATCACCAATCAAGATGTCAATTTGAACATTTTTCACAGTTTGAAAAATGTTCAAAATAATCGCATTGTATCCCAATATCAATGGTGCTATAATATCAGCAATCGACCACAGGAGGAACTTACCATGACGCTGTACGAGAAATATAAGAAACTGGACATTGACTTTTCCCAGCTTAGTTTGGAACCGGGGGACACCAGCGGTGGCTACTTCTGCACCCCGAAAGGGGCGGAGGTCATCGGCTGGGCGGGGGTGGACGGCATCCACTGTTGCTTTGTAAAGGGCTTTGGGGAGATGGTGTTCGCTGTCAATCCCTCCAACCTGCCGGGGGATCATGTCCACCCGCTGGCCCGGAGCTTTGAGGACTTTGTACGGCTGATTCTGGCCTGCGGATTCGATGCGGCAGAACAGGCGTGGATGTGGAACCGGGGGGAATTCGACGCTTACCTGGAGACCTACCCGCCCACGCCGGAGCAGCGCGCCGCCCTGGACGGCCTGCGGGACGGCCTGGGGCTGACGCCCATGGAGGATCCCTACGGCTACATCAGAGAAGTGCAGGCCGGCTTCGACTGCGGGAAGATCCCCTTCTCCAAGGAATACTACGACCTGATGCCCGATGAGCCGGAGGCAGAGGGGCCGCCTGAACGCCCGGAGTGGAAGGTGTACTTTGGTGACGGCTTCGGCGGCCGCCACTGCGGCCACGACAAGCCGGGGAAGGAAATTCCAATCGGTAAAACCTTCGCCTGGGCTGGGAGGATGTGGCACATCCCGGCGGTGTATTCCTGCGGGAAAGGGCTGGTGATGGATGTCTGCGTGGAGATCGAGCCGGATGCCCTGCGGGCCTTCCTGGAAAAGTGGTGGCCCAACGGGCAGGAGGGCCGGGAATGGACCGCGGAAGAGCTGGAGCAGCAGGACGCGGAAAACCCCATGACCATAAGCTACCAGCCCACTCTGACGGTGAACGGGAAACCCCAGCGCCGCCGGAGCGGGAGCGGCTTCGGCTGGGTGCCGGACGCCTGTCGCCCGGTGGAGGAGCGGGGGCAGAGGAACCAGCAGGACTGGGAGGCCGCCTGGCTCATGGAGCACTACGGCTTGAACCAGGAAAAAGGCTGGACCTTCTTCCGGGAATCCTTCCCCTGGATCACCAAGACCCGGCTCGCACTGAAAAGTCTTTCCCTCTCCCTGGAGCAGAGCCCAGTGTCCGTCCCCGGCCCCCGGTTCACCGTGTCCGAAGCGGGGGACAGTATACCCTTCACCAACCCTGTCACTGGGGAGGCCCATACTCTGACGGTGGTAGAGTATGAGGCACAACAAATGGATGCTGCTCATTTTCAAGACAAAGATCAATGGGAATACCCCACCCATTATACCGCTATGTCCTTTGTAGTGGAACCGGAACTGCCCCAACAATCACTAACGGTGCGGGACTGCGGGCAGGGAGATCGCCCCCGGCCTAAACAGTCCAATTTGGCTGGGCCAACAGTGGCAAGTTCTGTGGGCGTCATACTGGCCACCAACAAGAGTGGTCAGCCAAGAGCAGCCTGTTCTTCCCTGTATTTTGACCCGCCTGAACGAATTGAATGGCGGATGGTGTTCTACCAAAAAACAGCAGAGGACGTAGAGATTGATTTGCCCCTATCACAAAACTGACAGCAGGTGTTGCGGCCTTACTTAGTCCCGCAGTATGTAATGTGTCAGATGCCAAAGGGAGGCTTGCCAGCATAGCAAGCCTCCCTTTGATGTTCATGTTTTTGCGCCAGCGCATTTGTCGGGGTTTTGAAACTGTTAAGCGTTGATTATCTCGCTCTTGATGATTTCCTCGGTGCGGCTCACGATGCTGTTCATAGCTTTGATCCACTCCCACTGAGACCGCCGCTTCAAGTCCTCGGTCACGCCCTCGGCAGCGGCCATCTGCTTGATGATAAGCCAACAACGATTCTGCGCCTGCTTATTGAGGTCGGCAAGGTAGGAATGCAGTTTGCCTGTCAAAATCAGGTGGTTGAGCAGAAGCGGATTTGTTTCTTCCAGGTAAGCTCGGTGCATCCGCCCCCACTTCCCGATGGGACGGTCATCGTCCTCCGGCAGTTCTATAGCCGGGATGTAGTAATCCCCGGCAAGGATATAATCAAGGCCATTTGCCTCGTCATGGATTCTCGGTTCCAATTCGTTCATTGTGTTACCCTCCGTCATTTTTGGTAGCCGCTACCGTTAATACAGGTTCGGCATAAAGTGGTTTCTGCCCGCAGTACAAATCAGCTTTGTCGGAGGTAACAGGGATGCTATGTCCTGCGTGTAGTGTCATTCTTTATGAGAGGGTGGCATTAAAAATGTTACGCAAGGGGGCAAAATCGTTGTCGCCCTGTGCGCTGTCAACGCCGTCATTGATAGCA
Organism: Lachnospiraceae bacterium; assembly: GCA_910575255.1. Lineage (GTDB taxonomy): Bacteria > Bacillota > Clostridia > Lachnospirales > Lachnospiraceae > Brotaphodocola. The sequence continues at coordinate 172,796 of CAJTEM010000007.1, forward strand.
ATGAAACGGACGTTTTTCTGTGGGAAAATCATTTCACTGATATGGACAAGACCACAAATTAAATTGTGAAGCGGGCTGCTGACATTTTGCACTTGCACTATGAAATAATAGAAAAAGGGGCAGAAAACCACAATAATGCGTGGTTTCCTGCCCCTTTTGTGCGTTTGAAAATTAGTCTCTAAAATCGCTTTTTCAATTCCTCAATCCAAATTCCAATCGTTTCAGCTAAGACAAATTGCTGACGCAAAACCGCCATACCGATTTCGGGAACCTCCGGCGCATTTTCTTTTTCTCGAAGGTTTTCTTCCAGATATGTTTTCAAATCCTGCACTTTTTTTTCAATACTGTCAACGCAGGATTTTTGCATTTCCAAAGGAACGTTGTCCAAATTTACAATCACAGCATTGAAATCCAGGAACATACGGATAGGCTGGGCGGAGAGTTCCCCCATCAGCCGTTCAAATTCCTGTTCACCGCTGGCCGTCAGCGAGTACACCGCTTTTTCCGGCATATTATTTTCCCGCATGGGGACACTTTGGAGCAGCCCCTTTTCCTCTAACTGAATGACCTTTTTGTAGATAGACGGTGTACTGATTTTTACCCATTTTGAAATATTGCGGTATTCTACCAGCTTTTGAATGTCGTAGGCACTCAACGGCTGCTTTTTAAGCATCCCAAGGACAATCAAATCTATTGTTGCCATGAAGATTTCCCCTTTCGCACTTGACAAGTACTATAAATTATAGTAGTATGTGTTGACTGGCAGCTACTATAAAGTATAGTACTTCGCATTACACTGGCTGTCAAGAGAAAGGAGCAATTTATGGACGGAAACAAAAAAATGGCGCTTCTGGGGAGTGCGCCAATTCCCAAAGCTCTCCTGGCGCTGGGCATCCCAACGATGATTGGTATGCTCATTAACGCCCTTTACAATCTGGTAGATACCTATTTTGTAGGCAGGCTGGGAACCGACCAGATGGGCGCGGTCACGGTTGCCTTTCCCCTGGGACAGATTGTTGTTGGTCTGGGCCTGCTGTTCGGAAATGGCGCTGCCGCCTATCTATCCAGGCTGCTGGGCCGGGGCGATAAGGACACGGCGAACAAGGTAGCAAGTACAGCCATTTACAGCGGCGTTTCCATTGGCGCAGTTGTGATCTTGCTCTCTGTTATCTTTCTGGAACCGATTTTGAAACAAGCTGGCGCAATCGAAAGTGTGATGCCTTATGCAATCACTTACACACGCATCTATATCGTGTTCTCCATTTTTAATGTGTTCAATGTCACCATGAACAACATCGTTTCCAGCGAGGGGGCGGCGAAAACGGCTATGTGTGCGCTAATGGCTGGCGCGGTGCTGAATGTGATATTAGACCCTGTTTTCATCTACGCGCTGAACCTCGGCGTAGCTGGCGCGGCGATTGCAACAGCGATTTCCCAAATCGTTTCCACATTGGTTTATGTGTGTTACATACTCCGGAAAAAGAGCGTGTTCAGCTTCAGCATTAAAGAATGTTGCTTTACAAAAGAGATTATGTCCGAAATTTTGAAAATCGGTATTCCTACGCTGATTTTCCAACTTCTGACCAGCCTTTCCATCAGCATGATAAACAGTGCCGCTAAGGATTACGGAGGCTCCGCACTGGCCGCAATGGGGCCGGTCACAAAAATCATGTCCATGGGGACACTGATAGTCTTTGGCTTTCTGAAAGGATTTCAGCCAATCGCCGGATTTAGCTATGGGGCAAAAAAATTTGACCGCCTGCAAGAGGCTATCAAAACTGCTATCCTCTGGTCTACTGCCTTTTGTGTTATTTTTGGTGTTATTGCCGCTGTATTCTCTACGCAGATTGTATCCCTTTTCACAAAGGAAGATGCGGAGATGGTTCGTGTCGGTTCTATTGCGCTACGGGCAAACGGCCTCTCTTTTGTCCTTTTTGGTTTTTACACAGTCTATACCTTCCTGTTCCTTGTGATGGGAAAAGCCACAGAGGGCTGCATCCTCGGCGCTTGCCGTCAGGGGATTTGTTTTGTCCCCGCTATTCTGATACTTCCAACGGTTTGGGGATTAAGTGGCATTCTCTACGCACAGCCGATGGCAGACATTATTTCAGCTATTGTCACCGCAGTTATGGCGGTTCGGCTACACAGAGAATTGCGGATAACAGGAACCCATATTTCCATTCCATCCCAGGAGCATTGATAACATAAGGTGGTGCAAATGAACGCAACACAAAATTGTTCTCACTGGATATGCTGTCCTGCTTGTGGCGGAAAGACCCGAATAAAAGTATACGAAGATACGGTTCTTGAAAGGTTTCCGCTGTATTGTCCCAAGTGCAAGCAGGAAATGTTAATCAGTGTCCGAGAATTGAATACGTCAATCATAGAGCCAGACGCACAGACGCAGAGCCGATAACATATGGGAACCTTCCCTACAGTTATCGGCTTTGCATTTGAAAAGTCGTGGCTATGTCCGATAAAAAGCGGCGGCTTTGAGAAATCAGAGCCGCCGCTCTTTTGCGCTTGGGCGGCAACAGGAGGATGCCACCATGCGATTGCAAATAGATAGGTACATATCAAAAAAAGCCTAATTCTCACAGCGGCATCCCCTACCCAGGTTTGCGAAAATAGTCGTTTTTTGTCTGCCCATATCGCCAACCCCAACGCCCGAACAGTCTTGTGCTGTTCGGGCATTTTTGCTTTTTCAGGGGATTGTTCCATCCGGCCCCGGTGTCGCGGCCCGCCCTTCCTGTTCAGATTTCACATTTCCCCAAATCTGAACAGGAGGATAACACGATGGAAATTACCATCAAGAGATACAGCCGCAAAATGACCTACGAGGACGCCGCCACCCTTGACGAGTTTTGGGAGCTGGCCAAGCGCACCGAACGGAGCCTTGACCGGGAGCAGAGGCGGCATTGGGACGGGCGCGAATGTGACGAGTACATAATTGCCGCCCAGGGCATTTTGCCTTACTGTGCCACCCCGGAGGAACTGGTCTGCCAGCAGGAAACGCTGGACGAAATTCTGGCGGTGTTGGCCCTCTGTACTCCCACCCAGCGGGAGCGGTTTCTGCTCTATGCGCTGTACGATTACAGCTATGCGGAGATTGGACAGCGGTGCGGCTGCTCCAAGGCCGCAGTCCATGAAAGCATCGAGAGTGTTCGGAAAAGGTTTTTCAAATTTTTCCGCTGACCGCCCTGATGATCACCCCGGCATGATGGCTACAAGGTGAGGGGCAACCGCCCTATCACCGGGAGGGACAAGCTGCTCCGGCGGCTTGTCCCTCTTATGCCAAGGAGGTCACAGTGAATACCATGGTTTTTTGTGCCGGAAACCCCGTCTGTTTCCAACGGCGCATTATCCGAGATTTCCAATTATCCGAAGTAACTCTCAAAGCTGCCGATATGAAAGGCTTTCAAAGAAATTACCTCGGATAATTATTTATGAAAAGAGCAACTGCCATTTCAAAAATTATCAGAGGCAAAGGTGTGATTTACCCAATTATCTCGGATAAGTACAAATCACCCACAATTGAAAGCGGGGTTAATTATCCGAGATAATCGTTTTCAAATGCTGTATTCATCGGATTTAATCAATTTACCTCGGATAAGTTTTTATCTCGGATAATGCGCCCTATCCGAGTTCTTGGATAGGGCGCACTTATACACCGTTCCGGTGTCGTGCGCCCTGCCGGGGGCGTTGCGTCCTGCGGACGCGATGGGGAGCTGCACTCCCCAAACCCCTTGCGCACCCGCAGGAACGGAACCCCCGCTTCGCGTCTGTTCCGTTCCTGCGGGTCAGGTATCGTTACTGCCAGATTGGCACTCACGCTAAAAACGTAAATCTGACGCTTTTAGGATTTTGCCGGGGGAGCGTGTGAAATGACAGCGCCGGAAAACCCCCACATGACCTATCAGCAGTACCGAACGGCCCGGAGGTTGGTGCATGAGTGCTGCAACTACGATTGCGGAAACTGCTTGCTCCTGGACAATGGCGAAGAATGTGTCTGCCCTCAAAGCATCACCTACTCGCTGATCTGTAAATGGTTCCGCGCCGCCGTTCTTCCCCTGGACGCTGGCCTGTACGCCGCCCTGCTCTATCGGGCCGACATGAAGAAATGCGTCCTATGCGGCGGCTCCTATCTGCCAAAATCCAATCGGGCGAAATACTGTCCTGACTGTGCCGCGCATATGAAGCGGGCTAAAGCCACCGAACGCAAGCGCAGACAAAGGCAGAAGTGTCACGCTTTAGGGCTTAAAAAGCCCTTGTAAATCGAGGGCACTGAAAAAGTCTGATTCTTTGTTAAAAGAATTAGGCTTTTTCTATGAGAAATGGTACAATGGAAACGAACGGAGGGGGATTGAACATGCTGAAAG
>CAJTEM010000008.1 GCA_910575255.1 Lachnospiraceae bacterium
TTCAATAAGATTTTTACTAACCGCCTAAAGTCAGTAATCTTATTTTACTCTGAGGTATTTTTTTCTCAACCTTCTTTCTTGGAATTTCCTATATTTAAATTATACAGGAAGCTCCTTTAAAAGGCTAAATGCAAAATTCACACGGCTATCCAAACTGGTCAAAATTCTTTGCGGCCTGCTGACAGATGGATATTTCATTAGTTGAACCTCTTCCGACATATCAATAAACTCTTCAGGAATCAGACACTCGATTCCTTCTAAAATATCTCTGGCGGAAAATTTCACAAACATATCTCCTATAAATAATCCCTCTTCAATATTTGTAAACTTTTGTTTTCGTCTTACCTTTTTAAGCTCGGCAATCTGTATATCCGGATATTCCATTTGCTTTCACTCTCCCCTCCATGTATTATTTTTATAAGAAATCCAAAATTGAAATTCCTGATAGAAACAACAAAATTATTATGATAACTAATACCCATGCTAATATTCTCTTTGCGCTTTTCCTATTTCCATAACTTTCCCCTTCTGTCCTTTGTGAAACAGCCTGTTCTCTTGGTGTAACAGCTGAGAACAAAGTAGAATTCATCAAAAATGCAATAATATTCTGAAAAAACATATTAAATAAATATACAGTTTCTACATTTCCATAGGAAACCGTGTCCTTTTCCATAGAAAGCTCGTAATCCCAAAATGACTGTATCAAATATTCTGCACCTAGAACGCAGAGAATCACACCGAATAAAGAAAATATCACTTTTATCCAATCTGCAAGGCTAAAACGCACTTCATATCCTGCGGACTTTGCATATCCCCAAAAAAGCATGCATATCAGCAGGCTCATCCCCACTTCCGAGTAAAAGCATACCCTTGCCAGTGGAAAATAAAACATCGCTGTTTTATGGCCAATATATTCACACATCAAGATATCATAGACTATCCTTATACTTAGAAATGTTATGATTATAGTTACTAAATTCTGATACTTAACCTCTTTACCCCCCAAAAAATACCGGTTGAAAATAAAAAACAATAGCAATATATGAATAATCCAATAAAGCAAAAATCTTCCCATAAACACTTCATGCCACGCAATAATTGATGGTGGAAAAACATATTGTGCTTTAATAAAAATAAACACCTCTAAAATCAATAATGCTGCTATCCATATACTTCCTTTTATTTTCATAAAATTCTCTCCTTCCTGCTAATTCTCTGCATTAGCCGGGGATGCTTTAGGAATCCCCGGAATTTTTAAGCTCAGTTCTTTCATAGACGTTGGCTCTTTTTCGTTATTATATTTTATCAAAACCTTTTCAAATAATTTCCAAAATAGATTACTATTATCTTTATCTATATCTTTAATCACCATATCAGGGATCAATTCAATCAGATCTATAGTTTCACCTAAATAATAGAGAAAGCCGGGATCTCTTTTCACAATTCTAAATTGATCGCCAGAATATATTATTGGCTTTTGACAGATCTTCCCGTCAGAATCTGTATAAATATAAGTCTGGTATGAATTATACCGTCTCTCTTTATTCAATCTGCAATGTAAATCATAATATTCGTTACCCGACAATCCCAACTGATCATCTGGCACTAAAAGCTCAGCATGACTTTTTCCTTCTTTGATATTGTTTACTAATGGCCGAATCAAATCATATCCTTCTTTTTGAATTTCTATGATTGTTTTTATATCAAACATATCCGAAACCACATCAAATATATAGGATTTATCTCTTTCATAGTAGTCATATTCTTGGAACTTGACAGTCTCATTTTTAGTTCCACCAGTAATTACAACTCGTAAAAATTATCTGTCTGCCTTGGGTATTGAAGCCTGCTGGCAAGGCGTTTTAAAAACTCCCAATCTGTTTCCTCATATTGCATAGTAAATCCATCTACCAAGCATCCTTTTCCCTCCATCATAATTATCCCTGCCTGTCCATAACCGTCAATACAACACTCTGCTATCTCCTTATAGCTATATCCTGGTCTTTGGAAGCTTCTCTTATGGCGTACATAATCCATTTTCTTACTTCCTGTATGGAGAAATAATTCCATTATATCCCCTTCTATATCTGGTTGAATGCTTAAACCGGTGAGAATTCCATAAAACAACGTTTCTTCTGTTTCTTGCCCATCACTGACAACAACCTGCACCCATGTTTCTGTTTCAGCTTTATGAATATTCGCTTCCCTTTGACTTCTCTGGATCCTCCCTGATATTTTTACATATCCATGTTCATTTATCTGCTGCAAGCCTTCATATGTAAGAACAGAAATCATTTCAAATGGTTTTACTTTAATATACATTTCTTTCCCTCACTTTATTAACATTGCACCACCACCACCACCGCCGCATTATCCTTTTCCTCCAACTGGCTGTTATTCACCAGTTCAATGATTGCATACGCCTTTTCCTGACAGCTCCCGCCGCCCTCAAGGCAATCTTCTATATCCTTCCATCTGGCCGTTTCATACAGCCCGTCTGTCATTAACCAGACATCCCTGGATGATTCCCTGGCCGTACTCCTGGTATTCCAACTGGATCTGAGAAAAAGAGTAATCTCTTAGTGACCACAGAAGCTCTTTTTTCAAAATACGGTTACGCTCGAATAACGGATATAAATTCTGCATTTCCTTTACCTCTTCCACAAGGCCTCTGGCCGGTCCATGTAATTTCCTGCTAAAATCTGTAGTTCATTTTCTAATTGCAAAGAACTGTCTGTTAAAATATTTATAGAATCCTTCATAAGCAAGAGAAAAATCTCCTGAAGTATTTTCCAATCATCCTCAAGTAATATCCGTTTTAACCGGAACAACTCATATTCTTTCAGGCGTATAAATTTCTTTCGCAAACAGTCTTCAACTTTCTCCATATCTTTATTAATATTTTCATAAACTAATTTCGGATACCAGTCAATTTGACTTTTATTTTCATCCAAAAACAGCTCAGAACCTGCCATCCCAATGACAAATACATAGCTCTCCGTATAGACACTGCTCAATAACCGGTTCAAGTATATGTATTGGATCTTCCCCATAGAATCCTTTTTGCTTTGCTCGTCAATTAAGCGAATCAATGCTTTCTGGAAATCTGGAGCCAGTCCTTCATAATGCTCCATAAGAAAGTCTCGTTTTATTCTTGTACGCTCAGCCCATTGTTCTCTGACATACTGCTCCAATTCCTGTATTCTCTCCATAACACGTTCTCCATTGCTGCTTTTTACTGTGGACATATTTTATGTCATATAAATCAATATATCTAAATAATGCCTGCTCCACAGCAGATAGAATAGATTGATTCCAATGACAATGATTCCCCAACGAATGTCACGTATCTCCTTAAAGATTATAATATATATAGCAGTAATAATATATATGACGGCAATAAAAGGCGAACAAAATGAAAAAAATAATAGCATTGATGATAGAGGTGGTAATGTGTAAATAGACACATACCATACAAGAGGCAACCAATTAATCAAACTTAAAACACTTAATATAAGAATAATAATGGCATCTTTTTTCATAAATCTATTTTTCTCTTTCGATTACATTTGATTTTTAATATTATCATAATGCTTCTGGGCATCCTTGTTGGCGTTAAATTTATCAGTATTCCCAAATGGCAGCTCTGGTTTCAAAACTCCCGGAACATTCCCCCAGTTATCATAAGGCCACACATCAAGTAAAGCATGCTGAATTGCATTAGCAGGATCACAATAGTTATAAGTTCCCATATTAATTGGATCATTTAATTCTGTCAGAAGATTTCCTGCTTTATCATAAACTCCTTCAAATAAACCATCTGCGGATACAAATTTTAGATTATACTCGCCATCCTTACCATACATATGATATATTGATTGACCAACCGGTAACAGTCTCCATTTCTTTTCAGGAGCTAAAGCCTTATTCGTAACGATCATTTCATCCAATGTTTTTGGCGCACGGTTTAGTTTATTCCGAAAGAAGTGCAGTTCTTCATACACGCCACCGTATATCATTACCAGGCTATTGAATTTTTTACATAAAGTTAACCAGTAATCATCCGGTATTTTGCCCGTGTCACCATAAGTATTAACATCATCCATTACTTTTTGTATGCCCTTGGCTGCTACCATTTGTGATGCGCCTTGTGCAAATTTATACCCCTCCGTTGCCTGGTAATTGTCAAGAAAATCCTGGAGTTCATCCATATAGTCTGGAGAACCTAAAACAACCGGTTCTTCCTCTGGTATGTTTCTTAGTGCGGGTTCACTTACTTCCGTCACTTTTATGTATCCACCAACGGTACAGACACTAATAGCGTTGGACTTTAATGCATAGGCATATTCATCAGAATCCGCCCTACAGATCATGGCACGATTATAACCCTTCTGTTTCCAATCTTCAGGAATTACCGGGTTACATTTTGTTCTGTCTCCTCTGCAATTACAAATCCCAAATGAAAAGATGTTACTGCCTACCTCCCGGTCTTTGCATGTCAGAACCGGAATATTGTTTCCAACAAAGACTTGTGCCACTTCACTGGCTCCTAATCTGGACAAACCCGCTCCTTTCGAGCAGGTTAAAATGGAACCTAATGGAACATAGCTTGTCTCTGCAGGATTACCAAAATATTGTTTATAAAGGTACATCCTGTCTTCTGTATTTTCAAGACCAGACAAAATTGCCAAGAACATATCATTATTAAAATAAAAATCGTCTATTGTATTGTTTTCATTATAATTTTTCGTTTCCTCCATCGTATCCTCCTGTTTCCAAAATAGAAAAAGTTATTTTCTATCTATCAGCCTTTTTATACATCCTCTTCTATTGTCAGAACCACCTGCTCCAAAACCCCTCTCCACTTGTCACTGTCACATGCCGGGCAACTGAATATGCAATGCAACACGGATTTTTGCATTTTTACCAAAGACACATGATTAAAGCTCTGTCCATCCAGTAAATATCCGTCGTATTCAAAACAGTACATTTCATTTCCCTGACTTGTTCTCATCACATCGTGACTTTTTATGTTTATCGCCGGATTCAAATTAACCAGAATCTTCTGAAACTGGTTGCCCATAGCCTTTATATCACCATTTTTTTCATCTAAGATGTTGAACGAAAAATTAATCATACTGTCCAGACTGGTCATAATAAAATCAGGCGCAAATTTTGAAGGGTATTTTATCTCTTTAATTGTTTCTGGCATAGTAACAAAATGCTCAGGTAAAGGCAGATGTATCTTGGAATTCGGTAATGTAATATGTACAAACTGGATTAATGTGTCTCCAGCATAAATACCTGATTCTATTGTGGTGTGCTTTTTCCTCTCCTGTTCTCTCCTGGCTTCCAGTAATTCCTCATCATAATAGTCCATGGTTTCTGTCCCTTCTATAAATTTGTGTGTTATCGCCCTTTAATCTTCAGAATCAAAAAAATATGAAAAGGGCACCTGGTGGGGTTTTGCTTTTTCTCTTGCTTCATATAATCCTTTTATTAATTCTTCATACTGTTCACATGTTACACGTAAATAATATGTACACTGAAACTCATCATATACCACCTGCTGTTTCATAGAGTCCGGGATTTTTCCCTCATGTACCCGCTCTTCAAAATCAGGAATCGATACTAAATATAGCTTCTCAAAATCGTACTTGTATACTATATTAAATATGATGCGGCATTCTGTATATCCATCCTTATTCAATAGGTAAAGATATTCCGTATCCCCGCAATGGTCTTCTGTTATCCTTCTGGTTCCCAAAATCATACAGCCGGAATTAGTCCCCCCCCACCATTCCGTATATCGATCCGAGCCTGCATCATATTTACATACATAGATTCCAGATGTTCCCTGAACACATAACTCCGGAAGCCCATCTCCATCCATATCAAAGAAATAGATTTCATCCGCCCTTATTTGATGTTGAGGCCCCTTGGGAATATACCGATCGTATAAGGAGCTTTCATTCCCTTTTCTGTCATATACTTTTACCATTCCATCCAGAAGCAGGGCAAACTTTTGCCTATAAAACTCGTAAACAGCCTCATCGCCCGGCTGAAATTCTCCTTCAAATCCGATCTCATCATAGATGTCAGCCATTAATTTGACTGACTCCTCACTGGCAAAAACGATATCCGCCGGAAATAAATATGTGTATTCATATCCAGGAATCCCCTCAATCGCAGGTGGCCTTTCTGCTTCCGTTTGTGTTTGCGTCTCCTCTTGTATCTCTGAAATGGCAGATGCTGTCTCTTCCTCTGGTATTTCCGTAACAGCAGATGTTGTCTCTTCCTCCGCTGTCTCCGGAATGGCAAAAGCCGTCTCTTCCTCTGCTGTCTCCACACCAGGAGGCGCCGTTTCCCTTTCCGAAATATCCCTTCCTGACAGGTAACTTTTCTTCTCATCCGTTACATTTACGCTATCTTCCGCAATTGCAACATTAGGTGATGGTTCGTTATCCTTATGGCTGATAATCAATATAATCATTAACATTAACAATCCTGCCGACACAAAATAACTATATTTTTTTCTATATTTCATTTTTCACCTCAATGTCTATCCCTCGCGTATTTGGCGTGATCGTATCGTCGTTTACCACTATCTTTTCCAACCGATAATCACGCAGAGTGAAACCAAAGTTCGTGTTAGGCCCGCCGAAAAATTCAATAATCGAAAAGTCCATACTGCTTTCTTTAACTACGCTCTCATTATTTGCATTTGGATACCGTATGCCCGTTTGCACTAATCCCGAATCTATCACGCCTGGACACAGATCTACCGATACATTTGTTACATAATCAGATTTAAAATGATCCGCCTTATACCTTACAAGGTTTTTTTCACAATTGTCATACGGATAATGCCAAAAAGTATGTGCCTTCATTCCTTTCACTACACATTTCAGTATACGCTCTTTCTCTTTGTTATTATCAGGAGTCTTCAACTTCAAATAAACATCTATGTACTTAACAAAACCTGTGAACTCGTGGTCTTGCCCAACCAACCCATCGTCCGGATATTCCCAGTCAAGAACTCCTGGCCCTACCTGGACATGCCATCTGCCGTTGGTTTGGGGACATATATCTGTGGAAGCCAAATTAGCATTTCCAAAAGAATACCACGTTTCACATGCATTTTTGTTTTCCTGTTTTCCGGTTCCGTCTACTCTTACCAACGAAACAAACAAATTTCTGTACCTTCTCATATCTATTGTTCTTTTAATATCCTCCCGTACATAACGTCTTGGCACCCATCCATCTTTTTCTTCCTTTTCGTTCCAGTTCTGTTTACTTCTTATATCGCTTATCGCTTTTACTTTAACCCAATCGTAAGCTGGCGAATCATCTTCTGTTGAACCTCTCACAGTATAATCTCCGCTATATTCCACTTTAATTGGTCCCCCTGCCGGGACCTTTGCCACAATATTATCATCCGACTTTGTACTTCGTGTACCTCTTATTGAGAGGTTGTTTGCACCCGTTACTACAAAATACCATACATAATGTATCTCATATCTCCTCCCTTCTTTAGAAGTTTTTGCAGGGTTATCCGTCAATCTGCCCGTGGCAACTTTAAATCCTGCGTGATATGTACCCGCCTTGCTTTTCGTCAGGCTTATATTGTTTACAGAAGCTTGCGAGCCTAACACAGTCATAGTCAAGATATCCGCATGCCTCGGATTAAGTACCACTGGATTTCCACCTTCAACTTTTAGTGCATATTTGCTGTAATCTGGTGTAAGTTGCACATGCTCCTGTGACACTTGAGGTGGTGTAAACGTATCTGTTTTTATATATACCTTGTCCCCATAATTATTAAATTCATAACTCATGTTAAATGAACTCTGTTTTTTTCCCATTTGTCCCTCCTCCCAAAAGCTTCTATGGTAAAATTTTCGGATAATCCATTCCGTGCCAGCCCAATCCACCGCTTTATTCCTGGCTGATATTGATTGTTTCCGGTGATTTCAAACGGATACGCTTTCCTCTTAAAAATATGGCTCCACCTGATAGTTCTATCCCTTTCTGTGTCATTACAGAAACATGTCCTTCTGCAAGTGTGACACTGTGTGCAGTTCCTTTCAAAATCCCTATCTCATTTTTCCACAGATGTATTTGGTTTCCATCATGGATATCCAGGGAGCGGTTCTTATAATCGCGGTTTTCCATCTCCTTATTCATACAGTGAATCACAGCCCCATCCTTTAGATTCTCATGATAAAAATGTAATAATGCTCTGGCTCCCGGTTCCGGCATTGCATAAAGGGAATTTCCGGTCTCTGGCTGCCAGCGGTAAAAATATTCACCGGTTGCATCACCACCGTCAAGATCCAGGGCGATCTTTAGCAGTTCCCCCTTCACTTCCCGCACGGTTCCCCATAAGCCCAGACTATCTTCCGCCCTTTGAGGATTGCCGTCAAATTTCCTCTCTGGTCATATTGATAACTTTCCCCGGGGAAAATTCCTTCTGAACGGATAAGCTGGTTTGCTGCATTGTAATAGTAGCTGATATCCTCCTGAGCTGTCCTTTTTCTGGTCCTGTTTCCCGATCTCCCCCACAGAATTGTAGGTATAATATGTTATGTAGCCTTCTTTATCTTTCTTCGATACCATTTGGCCTGCCAGGTCATAACCGTATTGTTCCTGCAATCCCAATGGATCCGTAATCGTCTCAATCTCCCCAGCCCAGTTCCTTTTATATTGAGTAATATGAGCCAGGTTTCCATCTGGAATACCTGATTTAAATATCTGCCCATCTTCCTTTAACCAAATATCCGTTCCCTGGTGCTGACAGATGGTAATCAGGTCTCCCATGGCATCATAAGCATACTCGGTTCCGTTCCCGGCTGCATCATATGTATAATGCTTTTCTTGTCCAAAGCTGCTTTTTACGGCTGTCATCCGGTCCAGACAATCATAAGTAAATTCCAGAAAATCTCCTTTCTGATTCTGCCGCCGGATTAAGTTGCGGTTCTTATCGTAAAAGAATCGTTCATAGGTATCATCGGGATAGGTAATTCTGGAAAGGCTGCCTCCAGGTGCATATTCATACACTGTTTTCCGCTTTTGTGGGTCAGTCTTGCAGACAAGGTTCCCTAACTCATTATATTCATACTGTGTGGTATTTCCTGAAATATCTGTTTCACCAATGACCTGGCCTGCTTCATCATATACATAAGTATGGGACTTCCCCGCTGCATTTGTAATACTGACTAAGTGCCCCTCCATATCATATTCATATTCTGTGGAAGCGCCAGCCGGATCCATAGTTTTCGTGATCCGGTTTCGCTCATCATATTCCGTGGTTGTACGGTTCCCGTTGGGGTCAATGACAGCCGTGCGGTTTCCGTTAGGATCATACTCATAGGAGATCTTCCCGCCCGTGGGAAGTGTTACCTGCTCTAAATGATTCAGGCTGTCATAGGCATACTTGATTTCCGCGCCATTTGGCAGGACTTTGCGGGAAACATTGTGCATCTGGTCATATTCCATATAGGTGGTTCCGCCGTCAGGTAACGTGATTGACTTTACCTGGTTCATGTCATTATATTCCTGGGTAGTAATGGCTCCATTGAAATCCCTGATCTTTGTTACTTTTCCATTTTTCGTATACTCATAAGTACGGTATGCTCCGGCCCCATTGGTTACACAAGTGATCTGGTTGCTGTCATTATAAGCAAAATGCGTGCTGTTGCCATTTCCGTCAATCTTACGGATAACCCGATTGCAATCATCATATTCATAGCTGGTACAACTTCCTGCCCCATCTGTCAGATGGATCACATTCCCACGGCTGTCATAGGTTAAGGACAGTTCACTGCCATCCGGCTGTGTTACCTTTACAGCATTCCCGTTTTCGTCATAGGCTATTTGCCGGCACCTGTGCAGAGCATCTGCCGTTTTAATCAAATTTCCTTTGGCGTCATAGGTATTTTTGATTTTTTCCATCCCGTTTACAGACATGGTAAGAAGACGGTTGTCCGCATTGTAAGTCATATTATGCTTTGAACCGTCCGGATAGATAATCTGGGTTGTATTCCCCTTGTCATCATAAGAAAATCTGGTCTTATTGCCCATTTTATCCGTTCTTGCGACTAGCTGATTCCTGTCATTATAACGGAACGTCTCTTCCCCATCTATATAAACTGTTTTAATATTCCGGAATTTTCCGTCGTGAATATAGACCACCTTGTTGCCATTCTGCTCTGTCACGAGGGTTCTGCTTAAATCATCCTGGTAATCAAACGTTATTTCTCCACCATCTGCAAATACCTGCTTTGTTATACGTCTCTGGCTGTCATAATTGTTTTCCAGGACATGAACCCCCCTGGGATTACAAATCCTGTAAATATTCCTGTCCGCATCATAATAATAAAAATAGCTATATCCGGCCCCGTTTTTTACCTCTTTTAAACGGCCGCATTCATAGACAAAGGCGATCCTTCTTCCTGTATGGTCCGTTACCTGGAGCAGCATACCGGAATAGGGATCATACTTATAATTTAAAGAAGACCCGTATCCATTTGTAACTCTGCTTAATCTGCCTTGTTTATCATAGGTGAAATACATCCCCTGTCCATTGGCACTCTCTTGCTTTAATAAATTTCCTTTCGCATGAAACAGGTATGATATTTTATCTCTGGTTTCGTAAAGATAGTTTTCACCTGACCGCATGAAATGACCACAACCACCAAACAAAGGCTCTGGCTGATTGTCCCCGTCTCTCAGATAGAATTCCTCCCTGCCGTCCTCCCAAAGAATCACATACCGGTCTGCTTCAATCAGAAGCTGTATTTCATAATTGTGGCGCCAGCCTTTACCCAGACAGCCGGCCCTGTCGTCAATGGCATTATAGAACCGTTGGAAGCGCAAC
Source organism: Lachnospiraceae bacterium (assembly GCA_910575255.1). Classification (GTDB taxonomy): domain Bacteria; phylum Bacillota; class Clostridia; order Lachnospirales; family Lachnospiraceae; genus Brotaphodocola. The sequence continues at coordinate 10,880 of CAJTEM010000008.1, forward strand.
GGGATTTTCCCATTTATTACTAGGTCTTCTTTCTCATAGATAAAGTTTCCTGTGTTGGCGTTGACAGGATCCTTGACCAGGGCACAGATGGTTTCCTGAATGCCTTTCATAAAGGACTGAACCGTTTCCTTTTGCATGGCATCCATCAGTATCTCTTTATAAGAAGCAAAAGCCGGACCTGCATCTTCCAGCATTCTGGTCATCAGTAGCTTCATACGCTCTTTTAATTCCTTCTCACTTAAATTACCATTTTTCGCATATGCTCCATCTAACACTTTCATCAGAGAAAGAATATAATTCGCATGATATTGTCCACTTTCCTGGTCTTGCGTAACCTGAATGGTTCCTGCGGCACAGACCGCGCCAATGGCAGACATAACTTCTGTGCTCAAAGCTGACGGTTCCGAATGAACCGGTATGGCACCAAGCGCCGCTGGAATATAGGGCGCTTCCTGAATGCTTTCACTGTTTTCTTCAGCCAATACTTCCTGACATTTTTTACCGGTGCAGCGAATCTCCGTCTTTTCTCCAATCAGATTCACTTCATGATTGATGGAAAAACTGCTTCCAAACATACCTTTCCCTGACATAAACAGCTACCTCCTTAATATTTAAGAACAGGTCTCGTTTCCCCCATATAGTCCCCATAGATCACATAGAATGGTCTGGCCTTTTTTAGCTCCATGAACGGTTCCCTCTGCGGTAACTCGCAACATACTCCCCTTATATAAACCTCCAATAACTTTTTGTATTCCTGTAAGGTTTTCAATAACATATACTGAATTTCATAATCTGTGATTCTGACAAATCTTTTTCTCAGTTCTTTTACAAGCAGACTTTCTTCCTGCTCCAAGCCGTCATACAAAAATGTTGGATACCAGGATATCTCCAGCTTCCTATTATCTAAATACAATGCTTCATCCATCAGACAAATCTGATGGGTATAACTTTTTGTCAGTAAACTGCTTGTCAAATGAAACACCGCCAGATATACTGGTGTCCATTCTATCTGCTGCTGCCTTTTGACAGCATCCCGCAGAATTTCATCAAATTTGTTTAAGATAGATGTTTCCTTCTTTTGTTCTATTACAGCGATCTTTGTCTTTATTCTCTCTGTTAAAAACGGACTCAGATACCGCTCCATTTCTGCCAAACGCGTCACAGCAGCTCCTTCCTTTCATGTAAGATATTTACGCTGAAACCACTTCTGTAGTGAAAAATACCTGCCAGGCAATTTCTTTCCAGTGGTTGCTGTCGCGGTCCAGACAATTGAATATTCCATGGAAAGTTCCATGCTCCAAAGGAACAATACACATCATATTATATATTTGTTCATCTATTCCGTAGCTTTTAAAATCAAACATATCAATGATCGTTCCCTGGGGATTTTTTTCTTCCCTTTCCTCATAACAGATGAAGGAGGGATTCATCTTTATGATTGAACTTTTCAACTTTTTCGTCAATTCATTTGCCTGCTCTGGCTTGATTTTCTCTAACCAGTTAAAAGCAAAATTAACCGTTGTATCCCGACTGGTTATGATTCTTTCCGGGGAATTCATGGAGGGATACTTCATGGATTTTACTTTTTCAGGCATTTCAATGAAATCTGTTGGCAAAAGGACTTTTACAGCATCAAAAATAACCCTGGGTTCAAATTTTAAATAGTTGTCTTTTATGTAGACGCCTTCTTCTTTTATATTCCTACAATTCAGATTACGCATCTGTTTCTTTAATGCGATAATTTTTTCATCTTTATATTCCAATTCGTTCTCCTCCCTATAGTTTGATATGAACGATTATCTTTGCAGTTACACTGGATAATACCAACCACAAAAACGGGCCAGGATTGACCATAGTAAATAAATTATCACAAGGAATTCAATTAGACCTATAATGTGTCTAGGTTTTTGTTTGATACCTGAAACTGCTATTATAATTATCAGCAGACGGCCACCCAGGAAACCCAAAGTATCCATTATACTAGAATGATCAAATATCCCGCTTATTATCCTAAAAACAAAATATAATGAAAAAGAAAACCCAGGCCCTTTATTATCGAAGAATTTTTTCATAGATATAGATATCTTCCCCCATTCCTATATTTCTATTTTGCTATGGATGATTATCTTTGTAGTTACACTGGATAGTACCAACCACAAAAACGGACCAGGATCGACCATAGTACATAAATTATTATTAAAAAAAGAATAATATGAACTACGATATTTTGTACTTTATTATTATAATTATCCTTTACTGCCATAATGCCCAATATAATCAAAAATGATTGCCTAATTAAGAGGATAATTAAACTTATCTTAGGACGCCATAAATTTTCATAAAAAAAGCCATCAAGTACTTTACCTACAAAATACAAAATCATCATTGAATAATAAAGAAAATCACCAACCCATTCTTTCTTTATTTTCTTTTTCATTGTCCCCCTATAGTTTGATGTGAGTGACTAACTTTGCAGTTACACTGGATAGTACCAACCACAATAACGTGCCAGGATTGACCATAGTACATAAATTATTACTAAAAAAGAAAGGATCTGAACTACTGTATTTAGTATTTTATTCTTACATTTATCCTTTATTGCCATAATGCTCAATATAATCAAAAACAATCGCCTAATTAAGAAGATAATTAAACTTATCTTAGGGTACCATAAATTTTCACCAAAAAGGATATCCAGAATTTCTTCTACAAAATACGAAATTATAAATGAATAATAAAGAAAACCACCAACCCATTCTTTATTTATAATCTTTTTCATTGTCCGCTAATTCTCCTCTTGAGCTATCTCATTGTGCTAGTTAATATAAAAGACTTCACCAAAATGTATTACTCAGTCAACTATATGGTTTTAATCATCTAAAGTAGCACAAATAGTTAACTTGTTTAGAACAAATTCATAAAAATAACTGTTTCATCATCTGTTATTAACCCCCTAAAATATTTTTCTCCCTCTATCATGCCACTAACCCACGGCGTAATGGTAACATTCAAATGTTGTGTTGCTTTTCCATATGGACCACTCCAAAATGTCTGTTGAGCAGTCAGAATAATTCCATTCTGTGCCACGGATACATCCTGATTATGCGAATTTTTCATGATTTTAAAATTTCCGTTCTCATAAATACTATTACCTTCGAGATCAGTCAGCGTTGCTGATGTAATAGAATTCAACACCTCAGTAAGTCCAAAACCTACAGCTGACACAATATGAGCTGCAACTTCAGACATAAATATACCGCTAAATTTATATACCAAATAAGCAACAAGTGCATCTCGTCCCCAACCAACAATCTTATCTCTGTTATTATTATATATTCCTTTCGGAAGATTCGGATCATACAGCGACGCATACAAATAAGTGGTTGCCTCTGCTGAAAGAAACGTTTTCTGCATGATGGTATAGCCAATGGAGTCTGGCTGTCTTACCCCAGCTGGCCGATACCATTTACCTCCAAGAACCGACGAGTCACATTCCTCTTGATCAATATTTCCCTCTATTACAATGGTATACGCAATCTCATCCAGCGTACCAGGTATTGTTACATAATATGTCTTTCCCTTATCCATCCAGAGTTCAATACGCCCCAGGCAATCCTGTCTCTGGCTGGGACGGTAATCATAGAATTCCACATCACATACCAGTGACATTTTATTGAACCATCCAGCTTCATACACAGAAATCGAGTATGGTTCTGCCTGGCCCTTCATGTTTATATTATAATGTCCGGATTGTACTGGCGTAAATTTAAGCCATGGGTTCCCATTGGGTATCTGTTTGTACTGATCCTCTTTGACCTCTTCCACATTGTCGGGAATGCTTCTTCTTTGTTGATATGGCTGCCCCGAATCCAGTACTGTAATCCTGCCTGTTATCTTATTGGTACATACCAGATAGGATTCCGTATGGGGAACTCCTACTCCATTTAGAACGTTCTGGTCAAAGATCGTTTCATTTTCATTTACATTTGCCCATGGACTTACAATGACCGGGTTACAGATTTCTCCTGTGCTGCACCTTCCAAAACCATATATATTATTAGAAGTCCTGTCTTCTGCTGAAAGAACGGCTCTGCCTAACACAAACTTTCCATGATCTTTTGGCAGCCGGATCTTGCTTGATGTTCTGGGAACGCTCTGGTCACAGACTACGGTCGCTCCCCGAACCAGATACTCTCTTCTCCTTGTTCCCTTATTGGACTGTTCCTGCATAATCTGCTGCAACAATGCATTTTCATCATAATCACTCATATTACTATCTCCATTTTACATGCATTCGGTACTTGCCTTGAATTCCGATGAACATTCTAAATTAATTTCTTCAGCATGAAACTTTATTTTTCCAGTTCCCTGGATTTCAACCGTGCCGCTGATAAAACTAATTTTTGAATCATCTATTACTTTCCATACACTTTCACCATTTATAAGTTCCATACTTCTTTCTGATAATTTTACGCTTCTTTTTTTAGCCGTTTCCAATGTCTTGGTATCAGGAGAAAGACTACTATCATCTGATAAATCCAGGCATCTGACACCAATCCCGGTCCGCTCATCACAAGTCATGAAATAAACCGCAACAGATTTCCCTTCTTCCGGCATTGCATATAGGGTATTTCCGGTTTCCGGCCTCCATGTAAAGAAATATTCTCCTCCCTTGCCATCCATGTCAAAATTGACTTTGAACCTTTCTTTTTCTGTGTCTTCTATCTTTCCGGTCAGGCTTAACCCATTAAAGTCCTGATTATAGCAGATTTCTGTTCTAAGATCCGTTTCTTCTGCCAGAGCATAGACAAATCCCAGCTCCCCAGCTTCAAACCTTGCCTCTTTTTTATAGATGAAACACTTTTTTCGGTACAGAACCATCCAATCCCCCAATGAATAATCATTTCCACATTCTATCCGATATCTGGTAATGTAATTTCCTTTCTCTCCGCAGGCATAGTTTTTAACAATTTCTATCTTTATTTTCTGTAAGGATTCGTCCTCCTGCATCTCAGCACCTTTCCGCATACCAAACCACAGGTTAGGACGTCCAGTTAAAATGTCGGGTATGATATAACTATTTTGATGACTAGCCAGTCTTTTTACAAATTCCCAGATTGTTTCCTTATAGCAAATCAGAGGGCCGTCCGTTGACTTCGCTTCCGTTGTACAAATGATACTCCCATTTTCTATACGGATTATATCTTTCATTACTTCTGCATAGGTCTGGGACTGCTTCTGATAAGAGCAGCATAGTTTTTTATAATCCAGCTTTACAGATGGGGATTGTGCTTTCAGTTCTATATAGGTAATCCCATGGTTCTGCTTTAAGTCTGTGTATGTAATTGGCCCACAAAACAATACCCTGGACATTTCATGTTCCCCTTCTTTTTTCAGCAGAAGCTTTACAATCCCCTGGGTATTCTTATGACTGGTTTCGTTTTCTCCGCTTTCCAGGATTCCTTTTATTTTCATTTCTGCATGTTCATTGATTTCCCATGTCATCCGGAACTCATACACGGATTGGAACGGAATATCTGTTTCCAGGGTAAGTTCCTGATTTATTCGAATATCCATATGATTCCCCTGCCTTATTGAAGATTAATTTTTGCCCCATTAAAGGAGATTCCTTCTGCCATTTTCATCGTAGTATTCCCCTGCTTTAAGACAATTCTGTTTGACGCAGACAACTCTAAAGCCCCATTGGCGCTGCTGATATTTATGCGGTCAGCCGCATGAATGGTAACAGACCCATCACTGCTAATTTTAATTCCTTGTTTATCTGAAAGCTCAACAGACATTCCATGATTATTCGTGATGAGGATTTTATTCGGTGTCAGACGAATCTCTTTGCCCTCCTTATTTCTCCAAATCTTGTGGTCCGGATTAATCCTTAGACCGTTTCCCTGGTTTTCATGAACCGCACTGGTCACATATGCCTGGGATTCATCCTCCGCAGGGCAATACAATCGTATTGTGTCGCCAATCTCTGGCATACAATACCACCCCGCGCCATCTGGTGATGAATAAACAGTAGAAAAGGCAAACCATCTGTTGCCACTTTGCCCGTTTTCGTCATTCTGAATAGAGATTTTCACCTGCTCTCCCTGGACATCCTCTACTGTCCCAAACAGAGACAAGCCTATAATTTCTTTATGGTAGGATACAGGTACACATAATCCCTTTTTGGTTTTTAAGTAATATCTGAAATATAACTCATTTCCTTTCCAGGATGTCTCTATTTTAAAAACATATAACTCCATCCCCAGAAAAGATATCTGATCCCCCAGGTCGCAGATTTCCCTGCTTTCAACGATATAACAAACCGCGTCTTTCCTGCCCAGCTCCATGCCTTCCGCATGCTTATACGCATATTCCCCTATATCCTGCCTTGTGGTATAGCTTTCTGTGTCCAGCTCAAGTTTTGATTTTTTCTCTGGAATACCAAAGAAGTACTTTACCCCCTGCACTTTGCAGGACGGAACAAGTACACTGTTCAACAAGCTGGCTATCCGTTTCAGGAACTCCCAGTCTGTCTCCTCATACTGTAGCACAAAACCAGGAAAATTGCTGTCCTTCCCCTCTGTCATAATCATACCTGACTGTGAATAGCTTTTGTTGCAAAGCTCGGCGGCCTGCCTATAGGTATATCCTTCCTTCTGAAAACTTCTAAAGTGCTTTTTATAATCCATCAATTTTGTGCCCGTATATAATTCCAGTTCCAGGACATCGCCATCTCTTTGGGACGAAATCCGAAAGCACTCCAGTACGCCACAAAACAAATTATATTCTTCATTCTTATCATCATATACCAGGATCTGCACCCAGGTTTCTTCCGCTGCCTTCCTGATATATTCCTCTTTCTTTCCTGCTTCTACAAAACCTGAAATTTTCATATAGCCATGTTTATTCATTTCCTGGAGTCCTGTAAACTCCAGAATGGAAATCATTTCAAACGGCCTGACAGATATCTTTACTCCCCTCATCCTCTACTCCTTTTCCATGACAATCTCTTTTAACACTGCTTCTTCCAGATGAATCCCCAGTGCTTCCCGCCTTAAAATGCTTTCTGCAAAATCAAGATTCACAATAATCTCACTTTTATCGCCCAATTTTACTACGAAAATATTTCGATCCTTTAACGGTCTTCCATCCCGCCTAAGAATTATGCCTGTATCTGTAATGTTCCCCTTCACCTCTTCCAAAACCACTAAAAAATACCTTTTAACCACACCCTTTTTTGAATCGGCTAATAGAACTTCTTTCGATAATGCAGGATCTCCATACATACGGATCACAGACATCATCATCTCAGAAAACAGCAAAAACGGGTGACTGATCATATCCGGAAATAACGTGTTCTCTGTTATTGCAATAGGAAAGACCTGCAATGTTTCGATTTTGTAAAACTGCTCTTTACTCATCCAGCCTGGTTTAAATGAGGTTTTCCAATCCTCTATTTTAGGCCCATGGCAAAACTGTTCATCTGGCTTTAAGACAAAATACTTCAATGACTTCTCCTCCCGATCCATCTGTATTTTCAATCACTTCATCCCATCAAAAAAGTTCCGCACCCATCCGTCATTTTCAAAATAGAACTCTTCCTCTTTCCCTAAATACAGCTTCCCATCCTTCCGGTACACCGGCGCCACAGAAAACGCCCAGTCCATCGGCCTTGCCCACACAAAGAACCTTACCTCCTGCTCTATGATGTCATCCGTATCCGCCTGGAGGATATGGCCTCCATACTGCTCCTGGATCTCTTCATATGTTTTTTCCGCAAAATCCGCCAGAGAACTGTAGCAGGTGTACTGATACCGCTCCCTTCCCTCCATGTCTTTCAGATACAGTTTCAGCGTAAGGTCTTCCATATTCCTGGAGATCATGCCGCTTCGGCTGTTCCGTTTCAGCCGGTGGATCAGCACCACTTCTTCCCCGCTATGGGTAAAAGCGGTAATCCGGTAAGGCAGCGCCGGCTCCTTGGTATGGATTACAATATCGGCAAACCCATACTTCTTGTCCTTGAGATATTTCAGCGCCCCATCCACGCAGGCCATCTTTAACTCAAAATCCCGGGTCAGGTCACCGCTGCGGCGCTTGAACTGGATGGTTCTTCCCGGCACAAACTCCTTTATGGCATCCCGGAAAATAAGTATCTTACAGGACTGTCCTGTCAACTTGATGATAGAATACTCTTCCAGCAGTTCCTCCTCATACATGTGTTCCATAAACCGCTTGATAATCCCGTAAATATCGGCCTTTAAAAGCAGCTCCAGCTCATAGATACTCAGATACACGGTGGGAAATTCTTTGATAATCCCAAGGCCATTCTCCCCATAGCCGGACATTTTCCATTTATCCACGGGTATCCAGGTAGTGGCGCTGTCGCTTACTTTTTGGGAAGACATGCCTACCCTCAGGGTTCCCACATGGTTATAAAATTCCTTTTTTACTATTTCTGCCAGATGGAACAGAAAATAGAAGCTGTTCTTTACTTTGAAATAGTCTGCCCTGCCCTGATTCTCGAATTCCCGGAAACGGGTAGGAAGAAAACGTTCCGCTTTGCTGTACTCTTCCTCCAGTTCTCTATATACTTCCTCCGAACCGTACTGATCCACATACCGGAATACATCCATATCATATCCGGAAAGGATCTCCTGCTCTTCTTTCAAATGCCCCGGATACAATTTGTTTACAATAGCAATCTTTATGAGTTGCATAATCCGGTAAGTCAGGTTATTGCCGCCAAAATCCGTATCCCCATTCTCATAGGAAGTATCTATTTCAATCTGGTAAGCAACCCTCCTGTCCCAAATCCGGAACGAACAGGAGCAAAGATCCGTGGTTCCGCCCCCGCAGTCGATAATCAGCGCCTTGTACTCCTGGCCATCCTCATAATTCCCCTTCCGGATCATTCCGGATATGGTGTTATACAGCGCCGATACTCCCTCATCGATCATATCCCTTTTCTCTATGGCATATTCCGGAAGGATTTCTGAAAAAAGCTTCTGGAATCTCGCCTTCTGTTTCACCGGGCATGAGATATGGACTCCCTCGATCCTGCATTTAAACCGGTCACGGACTGCTTTGATCACGTACTCGAAGTAAGCTTTCAATATTTCCTTCCGCGATACAAACCCGCGCCTTCCCTGCCGGTCCGTGATTTCCTCCTGCTTTTCATAATCCCCGATCCAGCGCTTGATATCATAGAACACACAGAACCCTTCGTCTATGTAGCTGGAATCCGCCAGGCGGATGGCATCATATCCAAAAAGAAATTTCGGCTCGTTGGATTCTACTGCCTGGATACCTACCACACTGGGAAACATCCTCGTTTCCTCCCAATCCTCAGACGTGTCGTAGAACAGGGCGTAGTTGGTGCTATTTACGCGCAACCCCCGCTCCCCATCATGCAGGCCGGCCTTTTCAAAGTACAGATTGTCCAGATAGACACCAGCCGTTGTGTTGGAGGTGCCGAAATCCATAGCCATAGGCATGGACAAGGGAATCGGCTTTTTGACTTCAAAATCCAAAAGCGGGATGCGGTAGATCTCCATATATTCCGGTATGAAATCGTATTTCCCCGTGTAAATCCGGTAAAGCAGCTCGGATTCCCTGCGTCCCATACAGTATAGGCTGTAATTCTTTACACCGGACTCACGGCAGGCCAGAGCGGCTGCTTTTGTCAGGTACAGACAGTCTGTCCGGTTTCCCATAGCCACCACGTTTAAAACAGCGCATAGCGTCCTGTCGCCGCCTACTACCAGGGCATTGGTTCCCGCCAGGCTTTTCTCATAAGGCAGGGTGAACCCGTCATAAAAACCGATTACCAGCCCCTCGTAGGCAGTGATCTTAGAGCCGCACGAAACCCGGATATCCTGCCGCTCCTCTAACCTTGTCTCTCTTAATATCCGTTCCATCGCCTGCATTCCGTCTTCGTCCGGTTCCTCAATCAGGAAATATTCATCCGCCCCCCGGTATCTCAGGATGATACGGATCAGCTCCTCCTTATCCATTGGGTTCAAGACTCCCTGAATGATTTTTTCCTTTCGGCATATTTCCCTCAGTTGAAACGTGGTCATTAATTCCAGCTCTGCTTTCCGGTAACGTTTATCCGGGGCTTTCTCTTCCTTTCTCTTTATTACATATCCATACTTATCCATTTTATTACCCCTTGTCAGCATTCTCAGGCAGGACTAAAACAGCACCATTTCATCCATTATCATTGTTTCATCCACATCAATAATCCCAAAGTGATGTTCCCAAAACAAGTGCACCTGGTAATTGACCGGCAGAAACATATCCTCTAAAAATTCCAGCCTTTCTCTTTCCCTTTCTGTCTCTGTAACACCTATGTAAACCAACACTTGCCGTACAGCCTCATTGCTGGCATAGACCAGCGAATCTGGATACATGCACCTCATGACCTCCCGGAAAAGATAAACAGAACATCCGCACTGATATAATTTCAATACAAGCCGAAGCAGACGGCGGATTTTCTCCTTCTCGTACCGCTCTACCACCCTTGCTGCCTGACTTCCGCACACGCCTTCCAGCAAATCCTTCAAAAAGAACCGCAGTGCATATTCCTGCTTAGACAGTCCCTGACGCAAATCCAACTGGACAAAATACTGCATGGCAACATCAAAAAATATTTTTCTTCCCTTTTCATATCCTTCCAGATTCCTGTCAAACAAGGCCGAGAATTCTTTGGAAAACCGGTATAAAGGATTCATTTCCACCGTTTTCTGTTCCAAATCCTGTCTGTTGATCGTTTCCATTGCAATCTCTGTATAAGGGCTCCCATTGTTTACCGGAACATACCGGATTTCCTCCCTTGGTATTCCTGCCTGATCCGCAGCTAAAGCGGCTTCCCATGCGTAATTCATGTGATTACCCCCACACAGCGGTACTCGCTGATCTCCATCTGTATCTGTGAGATGACAAACCGCACCATGCTGTCATTCAAATAATGGCCTTGCTGCCGTTCTTTAAATTTCAGCAGCAACACCTTCCGGCTCTCCATAGGGAATAACTCATCCCTCACAAACCAGTTCATACCCTTTATATTAGGAAAATCCATTCCATTATAGCAAATTTCATACCCTACCACTTCAATATAATCCCGGATGTCTGTTTCCATAATCCGGCGGAATAAATCTGTTTTGGTCATAAGCTGAACCCGGCTGTTTTCCGCATAGCGTCGGATAAAAGAATCCCGTTTTCGATTTGTCAGAAGCGGCGCATCATAATCCAGGGAACGGACGGTTTCCTTTTGGACAAAATGAAGAGCTTTCCAGTTTTCGAAGGTTTCCTTTAAGGATTTAAGGATAATCTTCTTCCTCTCACGGCGAATCTCCAATATTTCCTCATTGGTCTGGATTAAATAGCCATCCTTTTCATTCTTATCCTCCAGAGAAAACTCGTGTTCATAGTACCTTCCATTCATACAAGGGAGCATGAAATCCGCACAGTCAAATTTCACCCATTCTATATTCCAAAGAGGGATCCATCCATAGCGGATATTCTCGTTATATTCCCCAAAATCAATGGTTATCTCCTCCAGAGAATTTGGTACCGGTTCTGCCCCCTCTGCCTGGATGAAAACATCATAAAACTTATCCAGATATCCGGTATTGATGGTATTCCATGGGATATGATTATCCTGGAACACCTGATAAAGTCCCTCCATCGCATCCCGGTATCGCTTTGCCGGCAGAATTTCCACTGTGGTTATCTTATGTTCTTCCCCTTGGGTTACCACACCTGGATATTCTTTCTTATTTTCAAATTCTCTCTGTCTGCTATCTGAAGTTTCCAAAAAAATGCTTCCCAGCCAGTGCCGATTTCCATCATGCAATGTTCCCCTCAAAATTTTTTCATCTAAATCGTCCTCTGTTACCGGAAATAGTGTTCCGTTGGTAGGATCATAATGTTTTTGCTCTACAACCGTCATAACCGTCTCATACTGATTCTCGGCAATTTCCAATTCATCGTATACCCGGTGCTCCAACTGTTGATACTTGGCCTCCATGCCTTGGATTACCTTCCCCAGTCCCTCCAGCAATAGTTTTTTTACAAACTTCCTTTCATCCAGCTCGTCAATCTCTCTTAAACGTTCCTCTATATATCGCTCAAAATCAAAAGGATATTCCAAGATGGCGGACAGGTGATTATCTTTCCAATTCTCCATTTTTCTACTCCTCCCCAAAAACTCTGGTTGCCGGAGGCTGACTTGATATTATCCCAGGGCCAATCTCACCGCTGAAGTCTTCTTTCCCCGAACCCACTTGAGCAGTTTCTTCCGTTTCCAGACTTTCTTTTTCCGCTTGTTCTATAGCAGTTTCCAGAATTTCAATCAGTCCTTCTATCTCAACTACTTTATCATCTAATTTCAGTTCCCTATATAGATTCTTGGCAAAGAGATACTGCTTTTTGGCCTCCAACTTGTTCCCGGCTGCCTCTTCTCCCTTACCTGCCAGCACGAATTCCTCTGCTTGTCGTTCCTTCTGCTTATTCTCTTCCGCCTTTTGGCCGCTGGAGGAAATCTTGGTCTGGAGCAACTCCGCATGGGCGGTATCCCCTAATTCCTGATACTTCTCCAGGGCCATGGCATAGAAAGCCTTTGCGCCTTCATAATCTCCTTCTGCAAACGCCTTGTCTCCATCTGATGCCAGCTGCGTTGCCCCGGTTTCATTGGAAGCCTTGGCTCTTGCCTCCTGCGTATCCGCTTCCTCTGCTTTATCCCGGCTGGCATACATCGCTTCCAACGCATCTATGGCATCCTTCCTGCCTTCTTCAAAGTATGTCTTGGTGGCAAGGCTTTTCGCCTGCAGATACTTTTCCTCAGCCCTTTCGTAATCTCCCTGGGCTGTCAGCGTATCCCCAAGCTGGATATAATCAAACACTGACAGGTAATCTGTGATATGGGAGAGTTGCCTGTCTATGTACTCGTCTGCCACCCGGTCTGCATACCGTGAACGTTCCTTGGCCGTTACATATGCCGTCTGGGCATCCCCATATTTACCGCTGCTTAATGTGTCATCCGCCACATTTACCGCTTCGATCAGCTTCTGGTAATCGGAAATTTCCTGAATTTCTTTCTTTACTTTCAATTTTTCCGCCAGCTTTAATGCCTCGCCGCATTCTTCCTTTGCCCGCAAAAAGTTGTCATCCTGGATATATTCAATCATGTTGGAGTAACGCCGCTCCATTTCATCCATCTGCTTCTGTCGCTGCCGGTGTAAGAGCCACAAAACCAGGCTTACCGCCAAAACTATCGCCAAAACCGCCATCGCTATGGCAACCATCTTTTTTATGCGCCGTTTCCGGTTCGGATCCAGAAAAACCTTATCCACAAAAATCGATACAAAGGTATAGTTCTCCAAGTTTCCCGGCTGTTTGGACAAAAGGAGGTCTTCTATATTATCCAGGCTTTCCTGGGGATCATCCTTCGCCTCAGAAAATACGTCATCCAATTCCCCATTATCAAGGTTTTCCCAGATCCCCCGGCTGTAAAGGGTAAGGATATCACCATTTTCCAGGCTGAACTTTTTCGATACAAAGGGACGGAATCCATTTTCCTGTCCCAGATAGGTATACAGATTATTCCGTTGTTCATGCCTGGACAGGACATTCTCCGGTAACTCTTTTTCTTTTATAAGCTGCGTACCAAGGGACATGTCCTTTGTCTGCTCCTTTACCGTTCCATCCCGATAAAAGCGGAGCCTGGTATTTCCCGCATATCCATAGCGGACTTTTGCATAATCCGTGACTATTACTGTAACAGATGCTTTTAATTTTTCCCGGCTGTCTGCCTTGACGAGAGCCCTGTTTGCTGTTTTCAGAAGGGAAAAGACCGTATGCTTTTTTATAGACGGATGCTCTTCAAAGGCCAGAATAATCGCCTGGGTGGCCAGCCTGGCGCTTTTTGAATCCGGCAGATCATTTAGCCCGTCAGCTATGACATAACACGCATATTGATCCAGCTCCACATAAGCAAAATAATCATTATTTTCCAGCCCGGAACCTGCTTCTGAAATAAAAGCGGTTTTAAAGGTGCTGTTCTGTTTCCTCATTCTGTGAATCCCTCCTGCGTCCTGTTCCTATCTCTAATAGCTATTTACCGCTATGGAATATTTATCACCACAACACTTGCATTGTCTTTTTCTTCTTCCTCACTTCGGTTTACCAGTTCCACCAGCCGAAACGCTTTATCCTGGCAGCTGCCTTCCCCTTCCAGACAGTCCTCCATATCCTTCCACCTGGCTGTTTCATACATCCCATCACTCATCAACAGCACATATTCCCCTCCATAAAGGGTAATAGGCGTATCAAAAAATTCCACATCCCGGAACCCATCCCGCCCCACAAAGTTGTAGAGCCGATGATGGTTCAGCAGGCTGAGCGCTTCCTGCCTGGTCAGCTTTCCTTCTTCATACTTCTGATTTGCTAACACGCCAATGGTATGGCCGGAACTGACCGGCACCAGTTCATGATTCCGATATACGGCGATTTTTACGTTTCCCACCACCGCATAATACAGCTTCCGGTTCTTAATTAACACCACACCGACAGAAGCGCTTCCCTGGTTCTCCTCCAACTGGTTCAATATCTCCCGGTTAGCTGCCTGGAAGGCTCTCCGAAATGAATATTGGGGATTATAAAATGCATTCCGGTCTTCAAATAAATCCCGGAAAACATTCACTGCTGTCCGGCTGGCAATCTTTCCTCCATAATGTTTTCCCATCCCATCTGCCAGAACCGCCATAAGTCCTTCCCCGGTTTCCGTAATGCCGTATTCATCCTCCTGCACCTCCCGGTCTCCAATCGTCTTCGAAGTCCCAGTTTCGCAAAATCCTCTGTTCCTTCCCTTCTTAGAATGTACGCTTAACCGCACCCGTTCTGCTATAAGTACAGTGACAAAAAGAAACAGCAATAAAATAATTACTTCAGGAATCGTCATAGGTTTCCTCCTGTCAGCCTTCTGTTTCAGGATTCCTGCTTTTCTCATCCTGCCACATAAAATTCTCCCCACAGAACGGAACAAATGCAAATTTGCTTTCGCCCATCTCAATCACATCATAGGGGTTTAAAACCGTGGGGGTGTAAACCGCTGCTTCGTTATGGTACACCAGCCCATTGCTGTCCCCTGGCAGCAATACAGTTTCTTTCTTCTTCGGGTCAAACACGATAACACCGTGGTTTCTCCGGGATATCTGATTGTCCCCCAATATCTGGATATCCATATCGTCAGCCCGGCCAATGAAATTTTTTCCAGATCTGATCTTGTAATCCTTTCCCTGCCTGGGACCGGAAATGCATACCAGCCATCCACATACCGGGGACACTTCCTGAGCAAATAACAACTCTTCTAGCTCCTCTCCGCCGTTTCCTCCGATCTCTTTCTTTTCCTTTGTCGCTGTTTCAATATTACAGTATGGACACACAGTTCCATATCTTCTGGATGAAAACAGATGCCCGTTCTGGCATCGGATCAGATTACTGTTCATAGTGTCTTTTCTCCTTTAATCTTTGCCTCGGTATCCGGCTTAACCGGTAATTCCACTTATTTTATATTCATTACTTTAATAACAAGTGATTCAGCCCTATGTACAAACAATCCCCCCGCTCCAAGCGGCAGGCTGTATCCCTGGAAAGCCTATAAACCCTCCCGTCACTGGCCTTCTTTATGCTGATTCCATTGCTGCTTCCCAAATCCTCCACATACCAATTGCCGGCAGAGTAATTCAGCACTGCATGCTCTATATCTACCATACTGGCATAGGGACTCTGCCCCAGATCAATATCCACTTGGTTCTCTCTCACATCCCGCCCAATGACCATGGCTGTTTTCCCATAAATATCCCAACTCATCAGGGGCTTGTCCTCCTCATTCAACAATACGATCTCCGTAATCAGCCCGTCTTTCCCCGGACTTCCATACCCTGGCTGTTCCATGTATTGGTTCCTGTCCTCCTTATCCCTGACTGCCAGCAGCAGAAATAAGACAGCCAATATGCAGGCCAGAATAAGTATGGGGTTCCGCCATGTAACCTGATCCGGGTACAGGAGCACGATTCCGATGACTGCCATACAGAAGCAGACAATAATAAGATCCAGCACCCTCTTTTTCATTCTGCTTATCCTTCCTTCTCCTATTTCTTAATTCCCATATATCGTTCAAACATCTCCGTCATGTCAATCGGGTTTGTTTTTGTCTTCTTATTTGGCTCCAGTTTGTCCTCATCCACCTGACTAGTCCCCGGACGGAAGCCAAAGAACTGCTCAAAGTTAGAAGACATATTGTTAAAATCAAATCCCGGGACTTTCCGGGAAGTCCTCTTTTTCCCTTCTGGCCTGCTTTGACCTGTCTCTGCCCTATGAGCATTCGACCGCTCATTATCATAAATTTTCCTTTTTTCCACGTCCCCCAAAACTGCATAAGCTTCTGAGACCTCTTTAAATTTCTGTTCTGCCTCATGATCTCCGGGATTTGCATCCGGATGATATCTTTTTGCTATTTTCCGATAGCTTTTTTTGATTTCATTCTCTGTTGCATTTTCTTTTACATCCAATATGCTATAATAATCTGGCCTCACTCCTACCTCCTCCCATGAATGCACGATGGGGCGCATCCGGTTACGGACTCGCCCCATCGTCAATTATACGGCCGAATATCCGCCTTCCACCGTTATATTAGCTAACTTATCCTTTTTCTGTTTGATGATCAAAGTGAAAATTCCTGTTCCTTCCCCATTGTCGTATTCCTCTTTGTAATCAATTACAAAGGCATTGGGGAAAAAGTACTTCCGTTCCATGACCCCTGCCGCCACATGTTCCACGGTCACCTTACGGTAACAATCTGACTTTTCAGCCGGAACCGCAGACCATAAAGCCAACTTTCTGGTGCTGTCAAAGGGATCCCCATCCACTGCCGTCAGGATCCTTCCGGTAATGGTCAGGGTGCTTCCCACATCTTTTGTTCTGGCATTGGAATCCAGAGGAATATCCGTGGTATACTCTACACTGCGCACACACTCTTTTGCGATCTCAAAACTCTCTAATCCTTCCACTGTTACTTTGTATGACATATTTACTTCCTCCTTCAATTCTGATCTATTTGCCACTGAAGCCGCCTTCAATCTTAGTTGCCATATTCTCATCCTTCTTTTGTTTCATATGGATATAGAAGGTTCCCACGCCGCTTTCATCATCTACTTTCTCACTGTACTCCATTACAAAAGCATTGGGAAGTGTAAACTGGCGTACTACCTGACCAGCGGATACGACCGTGACTTCAGCGTTACGGTAGCAGTCTGCTTTCTCTGATGGCACCTGAGACCATATAGCCAACCCCAGCGTTGGGTCATTGCCCTCTCCTCCCAGTTTATAGAGCATTTTCCCCCACACTTTTACGGTCATGCCAAAATCGGTTGCTCTGGCGTTGGAATCAGCAGAAGATGCGGAATTAAAATCCACTTTGGTAATACTTCTTTCATCAAAAACAATGTCCTCTGACCCTCCAGTGATTTTCATACGAAATCCCATACTTATTCCTCCTTTTTCTTTGTCATAGACAAGTTGTTTTATGACGGAAGGTTTCTCCCGTCCCAATGGCATTATGCCTTATTGGCTGATAATCGGTTAATCTCAACCTCCAGGTTCTTCACATTTCCATTAAAGGTAATATCCAGTATGCAATATCCGTTTACTTCGTCAATGGTATAATCAATATTATCCCCTTTACACAAGATGCCGTTTAAGAACTCCCTTTTCGCCAGCCACTGGCTTTTCTGGCTGCTTGGATTGTTGCTGAAAAACTGCACGATGGAGTCTTCCTTGAAGTCTCCCGTTCCGTGGCGCATAACACGCTCAATATAGGCGGTCACCTGGGTTTTGTAGATTGGTTCGAACATATACCCGTCCGACATCAGGTTTCTGGCCTTATAAACCATGATGTTAGTAATGTCGTATCCCTTGTAGGCCGCATTCTCAGAACTGAACACAAACCCAAAATTCTTCCGGTTGATATCATTCTTGATGGAATTGGTAAATCCGGTAATTTCCTTGGCCATGGTAGTACGAACAACAAGGCTGTGATTGTCAGCCTCAATATCAAACCGCACGCCTGGCAATTCTGGATCCACATTTGCCCTTCCGAATTTATCCATTAAATATTCCGGGCACTGACAGGCCGCCATAATCCCAGCTGCTACATAGGACGCTCCCACATAAACCCCATCAATCCAGATCTTCATGATATCTTCTTTTTCTTTGGACAATTCCACCATATCATCACTGTTGATCACCATCCGGCTGTCCAGAACCACGCCAGACTTATCCTTTGGTATGATAGTAAAGTTGGGAACACAAGGAATTGCATACTCACTAAAGGATTTACCCATCAGAGGGGCACAACGTTCTTCGTACTTTTCAATCCCCTCCGTGGCCAGGGCGTTAAAGGTCGTGCTGTCATCCGCCTCATAGCTAAAAAAGCACTGCACACCATAATCCTTGAACACATCCAAGAGCCTTGTCAGAGACTCCACACTATTGACATCGCTCTTTTCCGTCTTGGAATTCCCCTTGAAGCGCTCCCTCGTAAGCTTCATTCTGCTGTACTGATCCAGGGACACATTGGGAACAACAGAATACCATACGGTATTTGTAAAATCATTTTTTGCGTTAGTGGTGTTTAAATATGTAATCAACCGGGAGATATTACTGGACTTAGCCAGCATCTCGTTGGATATGTTGGTTACCAACATGGAGGGCCTCATACCCTTCAGCTTCTTCGGATACTGCTCGAAATAACACCAGATTCCCAGTAACTTCTCGATCAGCGGTTTCACAGTCTTAATGAATGCATCCTTGGATTCCTTGTAGAACTCCAGATAGGAATTATAATTGGCGACCTCGGTTTCCTTGTCAATCTGACTTTCCAAGGTGGAGGCCAGAGGGCAGAAGGTTCTTGCCACCAAAGCCTCCACATACTCGTTACTCTCGCCGTTGACAGCCTCGTAGTCATCCTTTAACGCCTCAATCAGGCCCATGTTCACATGATCATCCACTGTTGCCAGGACAGTGGTTTCTACCTTGGGTGACTCCAGTATCCTCAATTCTCCGCTTTCCCCCATGCTTAACACGCCCAAAGCAAGGGATGTGTGATCCTTCTGGTCTCCTTTGTCTCCCAATAAGAGCCGCGTCTTGGTATCTTCAATTGCCAGAGGAAGCATGGCCATCACATTGTTATAATTTGCGCTGGCTTCTTCAAACATCACATTTAATTTGTCCGCAATATCCAGTTTTTTGGGATCCCCATCGTCAAGCTTTGCATACTCCCCATATGTGTACTGGAGTTCCTTCCGGTTTTGTCGGATAGCATCCATTACCTTCCTTGGAGATATCATGTCTGTCAGTTTTTCAAATTTAAAGTCCACATTGATGGTTCCCTCAGCTCTCTTAGTGTCCACCATAGACATCAGCATTCCCATAAACTCGTTCTGACGGTTCAAAGGAATTTCTGTCAGCATCTCCGAAGGCACACCTTCTGGCTTGTCCAGCTGGTAGACCACTTTCTGGTTATTCGCATTGAAATAGCAATACACTGTCGGACTGAACTTTTCAATCACCTCATCGAAGCTGCGCACCATCAAATGGTCATTAATCTCCTTGATCTTGTCATCTGACAAACTCTCCAGCCCCCTGACATCCCCCACCAGAGAGAGAAAATCCGGTTTCTCTGGATTGATCACCTCCATCAGCATTGTCCGGTTGGTCTGTTTGATCACATTTCCCATGTTGTATCTTCCTCCTCTTATTTTTACGGGTTCCTCCTGAATGCAGGCTCAGAAAGATCCCGTTTTCTGATCATTCACGGATTATCGGAATGATTACCCTGTTTCTTCCTTTTCACTGGGCTTTAAGCTTTTATAATAGATCTCAATCTCCGTACCCTCTTCGTAAAACGTGACCGTAAGCTTCTCGTTGTAATATACCGGATAGCCTGTCTCCTTTCTCAGGATCTCCGCCCCCCGCATCACGGTACACTCCTCGGCCTGATCCGTGACGATCAGGGAATGCTCTGTCCCCGGACTTATCCGAATCCTGTCTGCTTCCTTTCCTCCCAGGGAAAGCCCGCAGGTATCCAGGATTCTCCTCAAGGATACCTGCCCGGGAGCTCTCCCGAACAAACGGTAGGTCTGGGGAGGGATATCCTCATCCCCTCGGCTTTGCACCACATAGAGGTTCAGCTTGCCGCTAAAGGGAGGCTTCCCTCTGACAGCAGACTGCAATGTGTCGGTGGCGGCGGCATCCCTTTTCCTGCCCCGCAACGCCAGGATCGCCAGCGCCAATGCCAAAAGCCCAAGGATTCCCCACAAGGGACGATAATCCGGTTCCGGCGAAAAGACCGGTTCCGGAAGCTTCTCCAGCCTGACCGGATCTGCCTGGCTGATGTACCACACCGCCCCTGGTTCTTCCATCTCCACGGTTATCTCCGCCTGCCCGATATCATCCGCCGGAATTGTGGTACGGATCCTCCCCTGTTCGATCACCCCCTGCCGGCTTTCTCCGTTCAGGGTATAAGCCACCTCTGTCCCCTCGAACCTTTCCGGATCCCAGAGGTTCCTTTCCGGATCTGCCGCATCCACAGCCCTGATCTCCAGCTCGGCAAAATGCTCATACCGGGGCGGGATATTCTTTTTGACCTCTTCCGTGCTCCGCTCCAGTTCCCGGATCTGGCACTGTGCCGTCGCCTGAATCCGGGCATCATACTCTGCCAGCAGATAAGCGCTGATTGCCGGCATCGCTGCCTTCTCAAAGCACAGCTGTATCTGATCCGAGGAGGGACGCTCCAGCTCCACCGCCGCAAAGCGTTTCCCTGAGATCATCCTCTGGCTCTCTGCCTGGCATTTTGCCGTAACCGGCCCCAGTTCTTCTTCTGACATCAGCACCAGGCGGATACGGCTGGCTCCGGAAGGCAGGGATATCCGCCAGGCATCCTCCCTCTCCCCGGCGCTCCTCTCCTGACTTATCTCCTTCAGAGGAAGATTCAGGCGTTCCGTCAGGATCCGATTCAGGATCTCCGCCAGCGAGCCAGACACTCCCTCCCAGTATACAGCCCCTCCCGTGGCCTCTGCGCCGTCAAAGATGTGCATCTGCGGATTCCCCGGCTTTGTACCGATGGCTACAATATAGATCCGGATTCCCTTTCCGGCCGCTTCCTCTGCCGCCTCTCGATACAGGCTGCGGGAGCTTTCCCTCTGCTGCGGATCCGGCATATCGATCTCCCCGTCCGTCAGCAGGATGATACTGCGCTCCACTCCCTCCCCTGCGGAAAACAGATCCAGAGCCTGCCTCAGCCCCTCCCCGGCATTGGTATAGCCTCTGTATTCCATCGCTTCCAGCTCCTGTTCCAGAGCCTCGGCTCCGGCATCCAGAGATACGGCTGCCTGAATCTCTGTATGGTAAGCCACCAGGCCTGACCGGTACCCGGAGGGAAGGCTGTACAGTGTCTGGCGGATCGCCTCAATGGCTGCCCGGTCTTGGTCCTGTGAGTTCATGGATACGCTGGTATCCAGAAGGAAAATAAGTTCGCCGCCTCCCGCGGCAGTATGCGCCCGGGAACTGTCCTCCCGGGCAAAGGATCGGAGATTCCCCGCCAAAAGCAGGGTAACCAGCAGGCAACCTGCTGCTAAGAATCTTTTCGCTTTTCTTTTCTGTGCTGCCGGCATGGCCTGTCCTCTCCTTTCATCCTTTTTCCTGAAAATCACTTTAGCAGCTTACTCAGCTCCTCTGCATCCTCCTTCGACAGCCTGCCGTCACCGATAAACGCAGATACCAGACGGCTGAAGGAATTATCATAGCATACCTCCACCATCTCTTTGGTCCATTGATGAATATGCTGCTCTTTGGTGCACAAGGCACGATATTCGTTGTACGGACTTGAAGTCCCCCGTTCTGCCTGTATCAGCTTCATCTTCTGCAGGCCATTCAGAAATGTATTCAGGGTCTGTACCTTCCACTCCTTCTTCCATTCCTTTCTGGCTACTTCCATGATCTCCCGAAAAGTCATCGGCCGTTTCGCTGCCCACAGAAGCTCCATAATCTGAAGCTCCGTATTCGTCAAACCATAGTTTTTCTTCATAAGTTATCTCCTGCTTCTGCCATCAGTGCGGGCAGGTTGTATAGGTTGTTGTGCTGATTAAATCCCCTACCTTTATCGTATTGCAGAATTTACATTTCAAAGATTCATACTTTTTCACAGTGCATCCGCCTTTTCCGTCCGGCGTATGCTTTGTGGAGGTTCCCTGAACAGAAAAGACGTGGGAGCAGGTCGCTCTCTCATTATTCTGCTCCTCCATTACCTCATAGATGTTTCCCCGGCTATCGACAAAATAGCTGTCGCCAAAGATTGCTTCTTCACTAATCGCCTCCGTTGTAAAAGAAAATCTGTCATTTAAATGATATTCACCCTCATCCAATACAATAAGCGGACGGCTGTAGGCAAAACAGGTAATCCCTCCCATCATGAAGATAAACGCCATGATTACAGCTGACAATATTGCCTTCTTCTTTCTTTTTGCTCTCATTTCCAAAATCCTCCTTTTATAAATTCTTTTATTCCTGCTGCCTGCCGCACTTACAAAGAATCTTGCATCCTCTGAAAATGCCTCCCCGGCGGCAAGCCTTAAAAGCAAATTTCCATATTTTATCCATGCCTCCTCCTCTGCCCCTTCCAGCGTCACTTCATCACAGTATATCTCGCTGATACACGAAAGTTCATAAAACAGCAGATAGCTGAAAGGATTAAACCAATGAAACGCTATTATCAGAAGTCCTGTATACCGGATTAGAAGGTCATGATGTTTGACATGAACCAGTTCATGCCGGATCAGGATACTGCACTCCTCCGGATCCAGCCCTTGCCTTTCCCGCGCAGGGAAAATAATCTTTAACGGCCGCTGCCCGTAGGTAATCGGAGAATGAAACAAATCCGAGTGAATCAATTCTACTGGTTTTTTGATATTCAATTCCTTTTTCCACTTCAGAAACAGTCTCTGAAGCTCCTTATCCTCCGGCTCTTTCCCGGTAAACAGGCAGGCTTTTTTCAGTCTCTGATAACCCGCCGCATGCCTCCTGATAATATCTAAGCTGATCAGTCCTGAAACCACCAAAAACAGGGCCATGATTCCTGTTTCCATTGATAACCAGATTCCCTTGCCGCCGATCCGAAAAAGAGCGCTGGCATCACTGGATGATACCGATGTTGAAAAACTCTCCCAGATGTCCGGATATACGGTATACGCCAGATTTAAAAGCCGGTATTTCCATTC
This sequence comes from Lachnospiraceae bacterium, assembly GCA_910575255.1. Lineage (GTDB taxonomy): Bacteria > Bacillota > Clostridia > Lachnospirales > Lachnospiraceae > Brotaphodocola. Next base: position 34,219 of record CAJTEM010000008.1, read on the forward strand.
CGAAAACGGCACCAGATAAAAAACAATTGCCATCTTCAGTATGCCATATCTCGATCGAAGAGAACAGTATCTGCTTGTCAGGGGATACAGCAGATAATATAAGATAACAACTACTGTACCAGACAATGACATGATAAAAAGGGGATTATGAAGCATAACAAATTCCTCCTTTCTGCCTCTTTTCTTCTGCCCTCCTTCCTGTCCTTTTCTTTATAAAAATGAATCTCTAGATATATCATTTTTTTCTGATACATTTCCCCTGACAAAATCATACAATTTTTTCCAATATTTGTCAAATAGATTCCTTGTTTTCGGCAATCTTCTTAAAATCACACAAAATTTGGCAAAATTTTCTTCACAATTATTATTATCCATATTCGGATACTGTCAATTTCTCTCCTTTTTCCGTCCTGGATTATCTGCCATTGCCATTCCAAGCTTCTTTTTCATCCACATCTTCCCACTCATAATTCCTCCCTTTTCACCCATACTATCCTCAGAAAGGAGTGAACCTATGAAACCACCAAAAAATCCCAATACTCCCAAGAATGACCCATACGGCTGCGACGAACCCGAGGGCCTGAACATCAAAGCCTGTTCCGCCACTGACTGCACGGGCCTGATCCCTTCCCTTCCTCAGTCCGACGCGGAGCTGGAATCCTATGCGGAGGTCTATCATTATCCGGCGGATATTTTCAAAGACTGAATAGAAATAGTTATTGACATATTTTCCCCCGTTACGTATAATAATAAAATAAGGCAGGCAACGACGTGTGTCTGTCAAAGTGTTGAAGTAAGAGGGTGCGCCGGCAGGCATTGTCTTACGGAGCTTTCAGGAGGGGTTGTGCAGTGAAACCTCAAACCGGCGTAGGCTGAGAAGCTGAAAGAAAATGCACCAGAAGACCCTGCCATAAGGCGGGGTTTTCTGGTGCCCTATACCTCTATCATCACCTTCATCACATCCCTCTCCCTGGAGGCTGCCTTCTCCATAGCCTTCCCCACATCTGCAAACGGATACCTGTGCGAAATCAGCACCTCCGGGTGCAGTCTCCCGCTTTCTGTCAGACGGATGGCCGCGGGATAGGTATTGGCATAGCGAAAGGTAGTGTCAGTGCTATGGCACCATCCACATGAACCGCGAATACCCTGTCAAAATCCTCTTGCGTCGTTTCCTCAAAGGGCTTTTTGCAATGAATCCCCGCACTATGGATCAGACCGTCGATATGTCCGTATTTCTCCGCCAATCCTCTGACGAAACCATCTGCTTCACCGGTCTTCGTGACATCAAAATGGTACCCTGCACCGGCCCCGACGCAGCCGGCTGCCGTCTCCATCACCTCCTGTGGAGAGGATCCCAACAGAACCGGAAAGCCTCCCATGGCCGCGATGCACTCTGCCATGGCAAAACCCAGCCCGCTCCGGCCTCCGGTGATTATGATATTCTTTCCTTCCAGACTCAGCTTGTTTTCTGTTTTCTTCATCGCACTGCCTTTCTCTTATCCCACAGAATGGCGCCTGCTTCCTGTCATATAGCTGACTGCAGGAAGACCGTTTTGCTTCCTATAGTATTCCGTAAATACGGAAGGCTTCGGTTGCGCTCATGCCATTCTCGATCGCTTTTCTGACTGTCTTTTCTCCCCTTGCCTTTTCCCATGCCCGTTCTATCACTTCCCGTTCCACTGCCTGGGGGATCACCAGCACTCCGTCCAGATCCGCAAAGATCAGGTCTCCCGGTTCAACCGCCACATTCCCCACCTCAATCCTGCACCGGTAATCCGCCACCTGAGTCCGCACCCCGGAATCCTGGGCATATCTTCCCCGGGAAAATACCGGGTAATCCTGTGCCAGCATCTGCGGTGTATCTCTGTGATAACCGTCAATCACTGCGCCATATGCTCCGCGGGTACGCGCTGTTGCCGTCAGAAGCTCGCCCCAGTAGGCGCATCTCATAGCTCCGCCGCCTGCCAGATAGATCTCTCCCTCCTCCAGCTGATCCAGCGCTTCCGTCAGAAGTCCAAACGGCTTCTTCTGAGGTCCGTAGACATCCGTCATCAGTACCGGCATCGCCCGGCCGGCCAGCTTCATCCCCTCCTTTGCCGGCTGAATCGGCTGCGGAAGAAACTGATGATAATATCCCATCCCGTCCAGAATATCTCCGACTACCGGAGTGTAAAGCTCCTTTTTGATCTGTTCCAGAAATATCTTGTCTTCTTTTCTCATCTTTCTTCCCCAATCACTTGAAATGCCGCCTGCATGTATCCCAGAGCATACGCCATTCCTGCATGCCAGGATGCCCTGCATTCCAGCTGCGGAGTATGATCCGGAATCAACACTCCTCCATAGTTATGTTTTTTTAACAGACGCAGACATTCCAGCATGTCGATATCCCCGTCATCTACAAAGGCCTCCACATAATGCGGTACCTTTCCCCTGACATTGCGGAAATGAATATAGGCCAGCCGGTCCAAAGGAGTAAAACGGTCAATCGCCTCATAGATATTCCCGTTTCGCATCTCCTGAATACTTCCCATACAGAACTCAAAGCAATTCGAGGGACTTTTGTTAATCGCTATCATTTTCTCATAATACTCCGGTTCATAGACCAGCCTGGCATGTCCCCGCAGCTTCGGCATGGGCGGATCATCCGGATGTGCTGCCATGCGCACCCCGTACTCCTCTGCCACCGGCGTGATCTCATTGATAAAATATGTCCATCGATCCCACAGCTCCTCTTCCGATACCGGACGGATGAAGCCCTTTGGTGCTTCCGGATCATAGGTCATATTCCATACCTCTCCATGAGGGATCGGCATATTTTCCCCTCCGTCCTCCCGGTCAAAGCAGGCGGTATCCGCTCCCCCTCTTGCCGCCCCTCTTCTGGTATGCCCCCACACTCCGGCTATGCTGAAATTGTAGCCAAAGACCGGGATCCCTGACTGTCCTACATTTTTGATAATCTTCTTTAGCTTGTCCATCTGCTCCTGCTTCTTTGGTCCGTCCAAAAGGACGTCATACCAGTCCGCAGGATTAAAATTCTCGATTGCCTCCAAATGCAGGCCGGCATCCTCCACCTCCTTTTTCAACGCTCTCAGCTGATCCAGTGTCCACTCGTCCCCGATTTTCGAAATCCCATAATTGTTCGTTTCATCCGTCCCTGGAACAATCGCCCCATCCGTATAATAGTTCGCAAGATGTGCGATAATATCCGTACACCCGGCCTGCCTGGCAAACCGGTAATTCTCCTTTTTCAGCATGTCCCTGTATAACCCGATTCCCAGCCTCACATGCTCCTCCTTCCTGTCCGTGCTTTTGAAACAATTTTGACTTCATGATGATTCACACGGAGTCTATTCTGTCATTATTTTCTAATATTTCCTTTTGATGATTATCATTTTACAGCAAATTGCCTTGTTTTTCTTGTCTTAATTTGATAGAATTATTGTACTATTTTGATATTACATTCTCGAAGGGAGCCTTTTATGAAAACCTTTTGGCAGCAGGAAACCGACATCATTGACCCTCATACCGAGATGCACTATGCGATCCTTTCCTCTTTCCAGAACACCAACTTTCCCCACAGCCATGACTTCTTTGAATTCTTCCTGATTGTGGAGGGATCTCAGGAGCTTGTCTGTAATCACTATACCATGACCTTAGGCCCGGGCGCTCTGGTTCTGATCCGCCCCAATGATATCCATACCCGAAGCTATCTCCAAAGCGGATATCACATCAATATTGCCTTTTCCTCTGTCATCGCCAAATCCCTCTTCGAATATCTCGGCAGCGGATACCCGTCCGGATCCCTTCTGAGTCCCGGCACGCCTCCGCCTTATGTCATGCTCAATCAGATGGAAAGCGAACGGGTTGAAAGGCGCATGAAGGAGCTCTACACGGTCAGTCTATCCGACTTAAATCTGCAGCGTACCAAGCTAAGGTCCTTGATTCTGGACATTTTTGTCTATTATTTCTCCCGGTGCTTCAGCCGTCAGCAATCCGGCGAGGGATGGTTTGAGAATCTTCTCCAGGAAATGGAAAAGCCGGCCAACCTCTCTGAAGGTCTGCCGGCTCTGCTTCGCATCAGCAAAAAAAGCCACGAATATCTGTGCCGGATCTTCCGGCAATACCGGAATCTGACTCCGACACAGTATATCAATGACTTACGTCTGAATTATGCTGCCAATTTTTTAATTCATTCGGATCTTCCGATCCTCGACATCTGTATGATGGCCGGATTCGACAACCTCAGCCACTTCTATCACCTGTTCCGCAAAAAATATGATATGACACCCAGGCAGTTCAGGAATACGGCACATCGCTCGGATCTGTTTGCCGACATACGGCAGTAGTCCCTGCTATCGGATGGCCTTCAAGCCTCTGCCTATGGTTCTAATACTCCCCTTTCCGAAGAAGCTTTCTGAGACAGGCGAAGGTCCGTCTCTCTCCCTTCTCCCGCAGCATGATCAGAATCTTCTCCAGCAACCGCTTGGTCTCTGCATGCATGGCTCCATCCAGATAAGGCCTCTCTTTCTGATAATACTCCCATGCGGAAGCGTCCGTATAATCCCTGCCCCGATAGACCTTACAGGCCGCGATCCGGTCCATCACCATCTCGACCACATAATTAACCGGCATCTTACAGCCCGTGATCCCACAGCTGGCCTTGGAAAAATCCATCCAGTACTCAAAATGGTGCTTATTTCTCCCTTTATGGTGCAGCCATGCCGCCGAATAGCCCAGCTGCTCCCGCTCCACGGCATTCGGACTGCGGTCTCCCTGATAGTAACAGACCCCTGTCAGGAATTCTGACGGCATGTATTTGGAGAGATCATGCAGTAATCCCTGCTTGTATAATCCTACCTTGAAGCAATGCACCATAACCAGATATTTATGCTCCGTAATCGTCACCAGGTGACGCCATATATTCCTCATCTTCATCTTTGCCAACCTCACTTCTGCAGCAATTGCTGCTGTAATTGCTCCTGAAATTCCCTCACTGATTTACTTTTCACAGCAAGCCTGAACCACTGACGCAACTGATCCGTATTCCTCTCAGACCGTATCCTCTTTTGCAATTCTTCCGGAACAGAGCCTTTCATCTCCAGCAGCTCCAATATAAATTCTGCTCTTCCTTCTGCTCTTCCTTCTGCTCGCCCTTTCTTCTCCACATACATCTCCCTTGCCTGCTCATCCCGCACTCTTTTCAGATAAGCCTCGTACCGCAGACGTAGCGGATTATTCAGACTCATTCTTTTCATCTCCCGTATCGCCTCTTGAATCCCCGGATTATTTGTCTTTATCATCTTGAAATCCTCCTCTTTTTCAGCATTAAAAAACCGGATCCAATTATCAATCTCTCCCTGTCCTGTTAGCTTTTTATTCAGTTCCAGAATATGTATCTCCAGGATATCGGAAAACTCTTCTCCATCCTCGTCTCTCAGTCGGTACACACTATGATATGCTTTCCTTTCACTTAAATTAAAATTGAGAATGCTGATTCCTATGGTCTTCCGCAAATGATCATAACTTTCTCCCGCCGCTAATTCCTCCACATACAGCTTTGACAGATAAAAAAGCTGTCGCTTTTCCCAGCCTTCGAATACCTTCACCTGCAGTTCAATGTTAATTTTAATACTGCTATTCAGTTCCACTACCAAATCCAGAATTCCCAGCTTCTGTCTCTGAAACCTTTTCCTAAGAAACGTATTATTGAGATGTATGAAACAAATCCGATCCTGAGGAATCCCCAGAACATCTCCGATAAAAAACCGGAGTACTACCTTATTCTGAAACAGCTCTTTCATAGCATAATCATACTTTGGTGAAATAATCATTTTTCAGCCCCTTTCCTTCTGGCGGAATTGCTGACAAATGATGTCTTTTTACCATTATACCTAATATTCCGCCACATCACAACTTGTTTTCTTTTTCTTTTTGGAACATCTGCAGAATCTGCATGGACCATTGCCGCGGAAGAACTCCCGGCGATGATTATTCTCAGTATAGAAAAACAGAAGACTTTTGTCAAGCCAGGAAAATCTTTTTCCCACGGTGAACGCAAACTTTTTTAGCCGACAGGTACGCCATACCAATGGCCGATAGTCAAAAACTTGCGTTTACCATTCTCTTTTTCCTGAGCTGACACCTGTCGGTATCAAAAGTCAGTTCATACGAGAGGAAAGGGATATTCAGCCTTGGAACAAGAGGAGAGGCGCAGCTGGAAATGGTCTGCATATGTTGACTTTGCAGAGATTTAGAAGTCCTTAAATTTCTGGTTTTTGCGTTGAAACGAAAATCCACACTGTCTGAGCGAAGCGAGTTTGTGGATTTTCGTTTCGCTTTTCGCAAAATTCAGAAATTTTAGGAATTCTTGATCTCGAAACCGGAAACATATGCAGACCATTTCCAGCTGCGCCTCTCCTCTTGTTCCAAGGCGTACCTTTTGGTAAAACATTCAAGGATTCTATACAATTCCCCTCGGAATTTGTTTGACAACTCCCTCTTTCTATGCTATTCTTACTTAAGTTGCGCGGTTTGGCAACAATCATAATCCTATTTTTATTCTTTTTGGAGGTAGTAACATGAGCAAAGGTACAGTGAAGTGGTTCAACAACCAGAAGGGCTATGGCTTTATCTGCGATGAGCAGGGCAACGATGTCTTCGTTCACTACTCAGGTCTGGAGATGGAAGGCTACAAGACTCTGGAAGAGGGAGCGCAGGTAGAATTTGAAGTAACAGAGGGAGCTAAGGGTCCGCAGGCCATTCACGTAACCACACTGTAATCCATAATTTGATAAGGATTTTACATCTTTGATGACTCAGAATGGTAAACTGACAAAGCTGCGAAAGCTGCCACGGGATTTCTCCTGCGGCAGCTTTTCCTATTCCTCATCTTTCCTGCAAAAGAGGCAGCAGGGAGCTTCCGATCGTCCCTTTTGGCATCTCCACACCAAAGACATCTGCCACCGTGGCGCCTACCACGCCGAAAGTGTCCGCCTCCGGCAGCTCTCCCCCCTCCAGATTCCTGCTGTACACAAGAAGAGGCACCTGCTCCCTGGTATGATCGGTTCCCGTATAGGTGGGATCATTGCCATGATCTGCTGTGATCATCAAAAGATCCTCTTCCCTCAGACCTTCCAGAAGAATTCCCAGTTTTTCGTCAAACCGTTCCAGCTCCTCCCCATAGCCCTTGGGATCCCGCCGGTGTCCCCACAACGCATCAAAATCCACCAGATTCACAAAGCAAAGCCCATGGAAATCCTCCCCGGCTACCGCAATCGTCTGCTCCATGCCGTGGACCGAACTTTTTGACTTCAGTGCGCGGGTAATTCCGCAGCCGGCAAAAATATCCTGAATCTTACCGATCGATATCACATCCAGCCCTGCATCCTTCATGGCATCCAGCACGGTTCTTCCAAAAGGAGGAACCGCATAATCATGCCGGTTGCTGGTACGCTTGAACTCGCCCCTCCTTTTCCCCACATAAGGCCGGGCAATCACTCGTCCCACCCTCCATTCATCCCGCATGGTCAGCTCCCGGGCAATCTCGCAGCAGCGATACAGTTCCTTCAGATCAAAGGTTTCCTCATTTCCGCAGATCTGCAGCACGGAATCTGCGGAAGTATAAACGATCATATTCCCGGTGGCAATCTCCTCCTCTGCCAGCTCCTCCAGGATCTCGGTACCGCTGGCGCTCTTATTGCCGATAATCTTATGCCCTGTCCGCTGCTCCAGCTCTGCAATCAGCTCCGGCGGAAATCCGTTCTCTGTAAAGGTAATAAACGGCTTCTCTGTCTTTAAGCCCATCATTTCCCAATGCCCGGTCATGGTGTCCTTGCCGCGGCTTCTCTCATTCAGCCTGGCAAAATACCCCAAAGGATGCTCCTGCCCGGCCACTTGTCGAAGCGGATGCAGATTCGCAAGTCCCAGCTTTTGCAGATTCGGAATGTGAAAATGCTCTACACTTTCCGATATATGTCCCAGGGTATCTGTTCCTGCATCTTTGTATTCCGCCGCGTCTGCCGCCCCTCCGATTCCCAGAGAATCGATCACGATTACAAATACCCGCTTCCATTCTTTCTTTGTCATCTTTATTCTCACTCCCTTCCTGTTCTTCCCGACGTCTGGTTCCGTGACTTCTTATCCTTGCTTTTTCAGATTATCCGGCCCGAAACCCATCGGAAGCAGCTCCTGCAGACGGTATTCCTGCCAGTGCTTCTCATCCTTTGCCAGAATCACACGAAACGTTTCCGGATCACAGAACTCCATCATCACCTGACGGCACACGCCGCAGGGCGCCGTGTAGCCGCTTAAGATTCCGTCCTTGCCTCCCACAATGCAAATCGCATCAAACTCCCTCTGCCCCTCGCTGACTGCCTTGAAAAATGCCGTCCGCTCTGCGCAGTTGGTCGGCGTATAGGCAGCATTTTCAATATTACAGCCCTGATAGACCTTACCCTCTGCCGTCAGCAAAGCCGCCCCCACCCGGAAACCGGAATAGGGTGTATACGCAAAAGCCATCGCCTCGATAGCCAGACGAACCAGTTCCTCGTTTTCCATTTTCCCCCTCCTCTTCTCACCTTATGATTCTTCCTTCACCAGACGGATCACACGGCTGCTTCCCAGACGATCCGCTCCCAACTTCAGAAAATGCTCGGCATCCTCTAAGGAAGAAATCCCTCCTGCCGCTTTGATCTTCACTCCTTTTCCCACATACTCCGCAAACAGCCTGACATCCTCAAAGGTTGCCCCTGCCGTAGAGAATCCGGTCGAGGTCTTGATGTATTCCGCCCCGGCATTTGTCACGACCTGGCACATGCGGATCTTCTCCTCCCTCGTAAGCAGACAAGTCTCAATGATCACCTTCAAAAGCTTTCCTTTGCAGGCTGTCTTCACGCTGCGGATCTCCTCTTCCACCAGATCATAACAGCCGTCCTTCACCCAGCCAAGGTTGATCACCATATCGATCTCATCCGCACCGTCCGCTATTGCCTGCTCTGTCTCAAACACCTTGACTCTGGTCGTCGAATAGCCATTCGGGAAACCGATCACCGTACAGACCGCCATCCGATCTCCCACGTATTCCCTGGCCTGCCTCACATACGACGGAGGAATGCAGACAGATGCCGTCCCATAAGCAATCGCCTCCTCACATAAGCAGCGAATATCCTCCCAGACCGCTGTCTGTGCCAGTTGCGTATGATCCACATGACCTAATATTTCCGTCCTTTTCATCGCTTTCGTTTTCCTTTCTCCCACTCTCTTTGCTTTTCATCCTCAGAGGTCTGTTCTTCCCCTTGTTTTCTCCTTATCTTCTCCTCTGTCATCTCGCCTGTTCCATCAGTATCTTCAGCTCCTCAACCGTAACCGGATAATGATGATTGCAGAAGTGGCAGTTCACCTCAATCGTCTCTCCCTCCTCGATCATCTTTTGCAGTTCCCGTTTTCCCACGCTGATCAGCGCCTTTGCGATCCGCTCCCGGGAACAGTTACAGTGAAATCCGACCGGCATCCGGTCAAGAACCTCCAGTCCGAAATCGCCCAAAATGAATTCCAGAATCCCTTCCGGTGTCTTTCCCTCTTCCAGCAGTGCAGTGACTGATGTGATTGTTGCCAGCTTCTCCTCCAGTCCTGAGATCACTTCCTCTGCAGCACCCGGCATCATCTGCAGAATAAACCCGCCTGCCTGGCGAACCGTATTCTCCCGGTTCATCAGCACTCCCAGCGCCACACTCGAGGGCGTCTGTTCCGAGGTGGTAAAATAGTAAGTCAAATCCTCTGCAATCTCACCGCTTATTAGAATGGTCTGTCCCACATACGGCTCCTTCATCCCGATATCCCGGATAACCGTCAGTACTCCAATCCCCAGCGCACCGCCCACATCCAGCTTTCCCTTATCGTTCGGCGGCAGCATCACCTCAGGGTGAAACGCATATCCTTTTACATTTCCCCGGGAATCTGCCGTTACCGTCAGCCCGCCGATCGGACCATCCCCCTCTATCTTTACGGTCAAAAGATCCTTTTCACCCTTCATCATGGCTCCCATCATCGCGCTTCCTGTCAAAAGACGCCCCAGCGCTGCGGTTGCCACCGGGCTGGTATTATGGGCATTCCTTGCAAACTCCACCGTATCCCTTGTCGACGCCGCAAATGCTCTGACCTGCCCTCCTGCTGCCGTCGCCCGAATCATATAATCCGACATGATCCACCTCCTTACATCCCCACTCCGGACACTCTCCCCCATCCAGACATCCTGCTCCTATTTTACCCCATCCCCTCTGGTATTTCAACACACAAATCCCAGCTGTTTTTCCATTGTGACAGGTTACGTTACTGTTCACACCTAAGTTAAGTTGTTCCAAAAGGTACGCCAAGGAAACGGGGAGAGCAGCCATCGGAAAGGGTCTGCTGCTTTTTCCGGTTTCGAGATCAAGAATTCCTAAAATTTCTGATTTTTGCTAAGAACGAAACGAAAATTCACAAACTCGCTCCGCTCAGACAGTGTGAATTTTCGTTTCAACGCAAAACTCAGAAATTCAAGGACTTCTAAATCTCTGCAAAGTCAAAATCCGCAGACCCTTTCCGATGGCTGCTCTCCCCGTTTCCTTGGCTGTGTTTCGCGATCCCTTAACTTACTGACATTACCTGTGAACCAATGTCATTTTATTTAGACAAAGAGATACTCAGCCATGGAAAAAGGAGCGACAAGAGACGGGAAATGGTCTGCTGCTTTTGACTTTGCAGGGATTTAGAAGTCCTTAAACCTCTGAATTTTGCGTTGAAACGTAAATCCACACTGTCTGAGCGAAGCGAGTTTGTGGATTTTCGTTTCGCACTTAGCAAAAATCAGAGGTTTTAGGAATTCTTGATCCCGAAACCGGAAAAAGCAGCAGACCATTTCCCGTCTCTTGTCGCTCCTTTTTCCATGGCGTACCCTTCAGTAAAACTCAACTAAACGACATTGCCTGTGAACATTTTTCCTTTCTGAATCTCCCTTGCCACAAAATATACCCGCTCACTGTCCAGGCCCGGCAGCCGCCGGCTGCAAGCCTCATACACGGCAGCCAGCTCCATCCCCGCTGCTTCCACTGCCTGCTTTACGGTCTCATTGTCATAGGCTCTCTGAAAATGAGTCTCCTCGATTTTTCGGTAACGCCCGTCTTTCTCCCGGATAAAAACCGTCAGATCATACTCATTGATCCCCTGTTCCTCATCAAAATAGTTCTCCCAGATAAAACTTCCTTCTTCCCGGTTCTCCGCAATCGTCTGTTCTCCCAGAAGCTCCCGGTATTTATATGGCGTATTCATATCAAAGATAAAGACTCCCCCGGGATCCAGATAATTATTCGCCAGACGCAGCACCTGTACCAGATCCTCATATTCCGTCAGATAATTCATCGAATCACAGACACTGACAATCGCCCGCACAGTCCCATACAGCTCAAATTCCCGCATATCCTGCTGCAGGTACAGAATCCGATTGTCCGGATTCTTCTCCATGGCAAGCTCCAGCATCTCACCGGAAAGATCCACTCCGATCATATCATATCCCCGTGCAGCCAAAAGACGGGTCAGTTTCCCGGTCCCGCAGCCCAGATCCAAAACCAGCCCCTCTTCCACCCCATATTCCCTCAGCAGCTTTGTCAAACAGCCGCACCACTCCTCATAGGGAATGTCATCCATAAACAGATCATAGACTTCAGCAAAGCCTGTATATGCGTCCATCCTTTCCCTCCTGCAAAACCCGCAACAATCCAGAAAAGCAGGTCTGCCGCGCCTCTTAAGGTATGGCTTTCCCTGCTTTTCTTTTTCTCTCATGAATGCGACAGCCTGACTCGCCTATGCGTTTTTCCCGCAGCACTTCTTATACTTCTTCCCGCTTCCGCACGGACACGGATCATTCGGGAATACTTTCTTCTCCTTGCGGATGGTTCCGGAAGCCTTCTGCTGCTTATACAGATCCTTTCTGCGCTCCTCACTCAGAATCGCATCCCACTGGGGCAGGGTATATAACCATTCTGCCTTTGCCGCCACCATATTATAATACAGCTTCTCCGGATCGATCTCGATCTTAACCTCAGTATCCTCTTCCATGGTATCGATCGGGTTCTCATAGCCTTTCAGGCTCTCATTGATTCCATCCAAAAAACCCGTCATAATCAGGATCTCTGTCTCATACTTCTCTGCCAGATCCTTCACGGTTCCGGTAACCACTTCCGCCGGATTCGACAGAATCTTCTCATAGATGCCCTTCTCGACGGCAAAATAGCCCTCCCAGAGCTTGTCCTTCGCTTTATTGTCGGTACCATTGCCATAGGCAAGATTCCGCCATGTCTCCAATAATGCCATACTCTGCACCCTTTCTCAGCTTTGTTATTCCACGGCGCTGCCGTATCTGCCAGGATACCGGGAGCAAAAGGTCTCTGCCCTAGAGCGTGTCTGGTATCCTGTCATTGCTTTAGTATATAACACTTGGAGGAAATTTGCAATAAAAATACTCGTTCTGTCCGCGGCATCCGAAACCCGAGGGTTACTTTTCACCGGATGGGGTGAGGTTCCAGAGGGTACGCCTTGAAACAAGGGGAGGGCCGCAGCGGGAAATGGTCTGCGGCCCTCCCCTTGTTCCAAGACTGAACATTCCGTTCCCCGTTCTTTCGGGTCTAATAAATACCAGCTCTGGAAAAAGGGTTTCCCGGCTTGCGTTTGCAGGATGCCTGGAAACTCTTAGCTCGCAGGAATCTGCGTCAGTGTCAAAAATACAGCTGTCTGAGCGAAGCGAGTTCTGTATTTTTGACACTGCTTTTAGCAGATTTCTGCAAGCTTAGAGTTTCTGCATCCGAAACCCGCAAGCCGGGGAACCCTTTTTCCAGAGCGTACCTTTCGGCTCCCCCCGTGAAAAGCAACACCCGAGGTCCGGGGAACCCTTTTTCCCGAAGCGTACCTTCCGAAAGTCACACCGCAGTTTCTGCTGCTTTCTCTGCCATGTATTTGTAAAAAGGGATCACCACCACAGGCAGGGTGACACACCAGGCCAGAACGGTAGCGATATAATAAGCATATTCCCCTATCAGCGGCGGCAAAAGAGACACTGAGGCTACCCGGGCTGCTAGCTGCAGAAATCCGGCATACATCGGATATCTGGGATGTCCCAGGGTCTGTATCCCGATCCGGTAAAGATACATGGGGGCCATGATAAACAAGCCCAGGGTGATCACCCGCACATCGGCCACTGCCACATGCAGGGTCCTGGCATACAGCGGATCGCCAGGGGACAGGAACAAACCGGCCAGCTGCGGCGCCAGCCCTTGCACCACAAGATTCAGCAAAGCTGAGAGCAGCAGAGCGAATACCACGGTCTGGTGCTGCCCCCTTCTGACCCGCTCCGTCCTGCCTGCCCCCAGATTCTGCCCGATGAATACGGAAAGTCCTGTCTGAATGGCCATAATGACAGACTCCAGCAATGTGAATATCTTGGTGCCTGAGGAGATCCCGGCAGTAAAAAAGGACCGATGGCATTCACATGGCTTGATACAAAGCTGCCGCCGACGGAAATCACGGCACTGTTCACAAACATTGGCGTCCAGAGGCCGAGCATCTGCCCCATCAGCCTTTTATCCAGCCTCCAGTACGAGAGATCCATGGTAAACATTCCGCTTTTCAAAAGGGGGATCACTGCGATCAGCATGGCGACAAACTGAGCGATAACTGTAGCCAGTGCGCCGCCTCTCACTCCCCAGCCAAACCCTACGATAAATAAGAGATCTAATACAATATTGAGGACAGTAGATGTGGAAACTGCGTAAAAGGTAATTTTGCTGTTCCCTGCTGCCCTCAGAAGCGCCGTGGCGACATGATAAACCAGGACAAACGGTATCCCCAGGAGCACAACCGAAAAATATGCCCTGGTTATCCCTGCGATATCACTCTGAACCTGAAACAGCCGGAATATCCCTTCCAGATGATATTCGGTCAGAATCGTCAGAAAAGCTGCCAGCCCGATTGTGATGCTGCAGGTATTTCCCACAATTTTTTTGAGCTTCTCCGGATCCCTCTCCCCCACACTGTAGGATGCCAGGATACTTAAGGTATTGGACAGATCCCGGGCAATCGCATTCAGAAGCCAGATGAGCCAGGAACAGCTGTTTACCGCCGCCAGGGCCTGGATATTGATAAATTTTCCTACAATCACCGCATCCGCAATATAATACATCTGCTGAAGTATATTGCCGAAAACCAATGGGATAGAAAATGCAATCACCAGACCGGCCGGATTTCCCTCCAGCATATTGATATTCTGAACTTTTTTCTGTCTTGCCGTCTTCATTATTTTTTACCTTGCTTTTTTCAGAAAATCCGGCAAAGCGTGTCACTGATGCATCACGCTTTGCCGGATACTTATCCTTTACATTTTCGCCATCGCCTGCTCGTCCGTATAATGCTCGAACCAGATATAATAGACCTCCTTGCCCGGGTCTGCCACCAGGTCATGATCCGCGCCTGCCGGGATAAAGCTCCAGTCTCCTGCATGATGTGCTACTTCTTCCATATTGTTCTCTGCCTTATAGCCGACGCTCATATGGAAATCAGACTCCCCGAGACAATAGTTCCACTGATGAACCTTCGGATGCCCCTGCTCTACCGTCCCCTCTCCGATAGCCCGGGTCGTACCAAGGATGATTCTTCCATGCCACTTCGGGCAGAGGATCATGCGGGCCTCCGTGTTCGGTCCCTTGCAGTCCTGGATGTACTGCACGCATTCGCTGTGGAGGCGGAAATAGGGAAGACGGATGTGCCATCTGTCATAGGCTGCCTTGTCCCACTCGTTCATCTCAATCACATTGTAGACAAATTCCATATCCGTGACGGCATGGATCTCGTAGGCTTCCTTGTCCATAAAAGGCACATAGAAGGCAACCTCCGTGATCTTATGTACCCCGTCGCAATCGGTCAGCTCACCCTCGCCCTTTCCGAAGAAAAGAACCACCGACTTGTCGGCATAAAGCTCCGGCTTAATCGTTTTCCCGGCCTTCAAAAAGCACTGATAGCTCTTGATGCCGCCGTTATATACCCCTGGCAGAAGCTCTACCTGGGCAAAACCGTTCTCATCAAACTGTGCCCTGGCGGCGATATCCTCAGCCTTCTCTACGTAAAAATTCTTCTGATACTCTCGTTCCATTTCTGATATTCTCCTTCTTATTTTATCGTTACTAATTTTATAGTTACTGTGTATCAGACGTAAAAGCTACCTCAATGCTTTAATTTGTCCTCCAGCTTATCTCCCTTTGCCAGAGTCACCATAAAATCCCGTTCTCTTGTATAATGTTCATACCATACATAAAAAACTTCCTTCCCCGGATCCGCCACCAGGCTGTGGTCCGGCCCTGCCGGCACAAAGCTGAAATCACCGCTTTTCTGCACAATCGATGGCTGGTGGTCTACGCTGAGGTGAAAATCCGAGTCTCCCACGCTGTAATTCCACTGAGCCACCGCAGGATGCCCCTTCTCGTCGGTTCCTTCTCCCACTGCCCGCACCACTCCCATCAGGATCCGGCCCATCTGCCCCGGTCCGATCACCAGCCAGGAGGTGGTATTCGGGCCCTTGCAGTCCTGATCATAAATCTGCCCGTCCGTATATTTGAGGAAAAACGGAAGATGGATATGGCTGTGATGAAACCGTTCCTTATCCCAGGGATTCATTTCCACCACGCTCATAATAAATTCCATATCTTCTATGGCATGGATGGTAAAAGGATCCTGGTCAAAATTCGGAAGGTAGAAGGACAATTCCGTAATGTTGTGGGCTTCCTTTGTGTCTGTCACATACCCTCTGCCCTTACCGAACATATATACCGCCGTCTCCTCCCGGTAAAGGGCAGGACGAACCTCACTGCCGGCCTTCAGAAAGCATTTGTAATTCCGAATGCCTCCATCATAGCTTCCGGCCAGCACCTCGGTCATGAAAAAACCATCTTCATTGTATTTTATATCAATGTCTTCATTTTTCACTATTAAGTACCCGCTCATAATCCCTCCTGCTGTCCCTGTTCCTTCTCGCCCTTTGCCAGCTTCACAATATAATCCCCGGATCCTCTGGTATACTGCTCATACCACACATAGAAGACCTCCCTGCCCGGCTGGGCAATCAGGCTGTGATCCGGGCCCGCCGGGATAAAGCTCCAGTCCCCGGCCTGAGTATGGGTAGTTTCCCCGTCCACCGTCAGATCAAAATCCGAATTTCCCAGGCAGTAATTCCACTGATGGACAGCCGGATGCCCCTTTTCATCGGTTCCTTCCCCCACTGCCCTTACCACGCCCAGGATCACATGTCCCAGCTGCTTGGGATTTAATACATGCCAGGATGTGGTATGGGGGCCTTTACAGTCCTGATCATAGCGGGGACATTTGCTCAGCGGGCGAAAATACGGCAGCCTCACATGAGAGCTTTGGTAGTCCTCCCAGTCATAATCCTCCATAACTACCACGGATTTGATAAATTCCATATCCTCAAAGGCGTGGATTCTGTATGGATTTTTATCAAAATCCGGGAAGTAGAAGCTGACTTCCTCCACAATATTGTTCACGCCTTTTTGATCCGCAACATAGCCCTTCCCTTTTCCAAACATATATATCACGATCTTATCCGGATACAATTCCGGCATAATTTCCGCTCCTGCCTTCAAAAATCCTTTATAATTACGGATACTGCCGTCATGGCTGCCTTCCAGAAGCTCCGTAATTGCAAATCCGCTCTCATTGTATTTTTTTTCGATTTCATCAGCCCTTGCTATATAAAATTTACTCATTTGCTTTTCCTCTCTGTCATGCCGGTTCGTGAAGGCGCAGTCCCTCCTAAGCGATCCTGTTGACTTTGCAGTTAACCATAAATGCCGTCACTGTAATCCTTGAAAATCTGCTGATATCTTTCCAGGAATTCTTCTCTTGCAGCAGCTCCGGCCACATATTTGGCCCAGTTTTCCTGCATGTCGGTATAGATGGAGGAGGGCATATACACAAAGATATTCTCAACGCCCTTTCCCGCCTTATTCGAATCGATTACATCCTTTGCAATCACCGGAAGATTTTCCGAAACCTCCAGGCTCTGAATCGCTGTGGGACTTCCCATGGTTTCCTGATGCCAGATCCTCGCCTCCTCAGAGGATACCAGAAAGCTGACAAAATCTTTGGCACAGGCGACCTTATTCGGATCGTCGTTCTTAGTGACGCTGGCAGAAATCGAAGCAATGGCCATCTTGTTTTTCTCCGCGTCATTGGAAACCGGCAGGATATCCTGCTTTACATATTCCAGCATGGCCGGGTTTGCATTCTGGATATTCGGTGTCTCATAGGAGCCTTCGCCCACCAGCATGGCACATTCCTCGGCAAAAAAGGCATTGCGGCAGGTCCACTTATCGGCAGAAACTGCCCCCTCCTGAGCAAAGGGTATCAGAATCTCTTCATAGGTATCCAAAAGCTCTGTCATCTCCGGATCGCTGGCCAGATCCACATCCTCTCCTGCCATCAGCTTTTCTAAGGTAGCCTTGCCTCCGTCCGGCTTGTTGAGCAGCCAGTAATTGCCCACATTATTGAACAGGTTCAGATAGGTCTCTGCCCAGGGAAGCATGAAGGGCTGGATCCCCTGCGCCTTCAGATCCTTACAGTATTGAAGCAGCTCGTCTCTGGTCTGGGGAGTGTGATCCCAGCCCGCTTCCTCCAGAATCCGGGTGTTATAAAGGATCCCGGTGCCCTCCAGCACCATCGGCATCACCTGCATCCCATACTCTCCGTTAGTGCCGTTAGCGATCTGCTCCTCTGTCAGCATACCGTAGGCCGGGCATCCGGTGCTGAGATCCTCGCAATACTGCCACCAGTCCTGCCTGCGGATTCCATATCCCAGATTGATGATATTGGGAAGATCACCGGCTGAAAGAGCTGACACCAGCAGATCATCATACTTGTCCGAGCTGGGGAAGGTTGCTGTGATTTCCCCGATCTCCGGATGCTCTGCCTTATAGGCATCAATCAGGGTATTGAAATTGTCCGTCCACTGCCCCAGAGGAAGCATGAGGGAAAGATTCACGGAACCTGCCGGAAGGCTCTTCACATCGATCTCAGCCCCTGCGGCTTCGCTCTCCGGCGCCTTTTCCCCGCCTTCCGCCCTGGTTCCGGCCTCCTTTTCTGCTGACGCCTCCGTGCCGCTGTCAGAGGAACCGCCGCATCCCGCCAGCCCGGATACCGTCATAACTGCCGCCATCAGCAAAGCCATCATCTTTCTTTTTTTCATAACCATTTCTCCTTTCATGTAAGTCCTCATTTATTTATAAATTTGATTGCTCAAATCTATAGTTCTCGTAGTTCTCAGCCCTTTACCGCTCCCACCGTAGCGCTGCTCAGCACCTGCTTCTGGGCGATCACAAAGAAGATAAACAAAGGCAGTACGGACAGCGTGACGGCCGCAACCGCCACATCCCAGGAAAACATAGCCTCATTAAACAATGACATCATGGCAATCTGGATGGTTCTTCTCTGCGGTTTTGTCAAAATAAACTGTGTCATCAAATAATTGTTCCAGTATTTCAGCACCTCCAGAGATACTATGGTAAACATCGTTCCTTTGGTAAGGGGAAACACGATCCGCCAGTACAGATTGATCGGGGAACATCCGTCTATCACTGCCGATTCCTCAATCTCTACCGGCAATGATTTGACGGCTCCGGTGACCAAAAACACGGACATAGGCAGGGAAAAGGTCCAGTTGCTCATGATCACCCCCAGATAACGGTTGCCCAGATTCAATAGCCCGATCATCCTGGCAAAGGTAATCATGATACACTGAAACGGTACGCTCATCCCGCAAAGAATCAGCACATAGCAAAGCCTGGTAAAACGGTTCTGATGCCTGGCAAGCCAGTATCCCGTCATTCCGCTTAAGATAACCGTGCCGATTGCCGAGAATACGGTGACGATCAGGGTATTTAACAGAACCAGAGGATAATTCAGCCTTGTCCACGCTTCTTTGATATTATTTAAGGTAGCCTCTCGCGGCAATGCCGCAATGTTAGCAGCAATCTCCGGATATGGCTTAAAGGAATTCAGTACCGTAAAATATAAAGGAATCAGTACCAGCGTACAGCTGAATACAATAAATACCAAAGCCAGGGAAGTCCTTATTCTTTTATTCCTTTTCATTACAGAGTCACCTCATTTCTGGAAGTTAATTTCATCTGACTGAAGGAAACGATCAATAATACCACGATAAACAGCACCGATTTTGCCGCCCCGTAGGAAATCTGGTTACTCCGGAAGGCAGTGGCATAAATGTTCATCATCACTCCCTCCGATGTCCGGTAGGGATTGCCGTTGGTCAGCGAAATGTTGGTATCGTAAAGCAGCATGGCCCAGTTGATAGCAATGAACAGACATCGTGTGGTTGTCCCTTTTAAAAGGGGAAGGGTGATCGACTTCAGTGTCGTCCATCTGGAGGCTCCGTCCACGGTCGCCGCCTCATAATAATCCCTGGAGATCGCCGCCAGGCCGGAATTGTAAATGATCATCAGGTACCCGGAAAGGGACCAGGTCATCACGATAACCAATGCCCAGAAGGAGGATTCCGGTGTGGTGAACCACTGTTGGGAAAACCAGCGGATTCCGCTCCAGGTGCCGAACTGGACAAACACATTCTGGAAAATGAACCTCCACAGAAATCCCAGAACCACTCCGCCGATGATTCTCGGCGCATAAATCAGCGCTCTCCAGAAATTCTTATATGGGATATCACCGGACAGGACATATGCCCAGAAAAATCCGATCAGATTGGAAATCACCACCACAAACACCGAAAATTTGATGGTAAACCAGAAGGAGACCCAATAGGTTTCATCCCTGACTGCCCTCAGGTAGTTCTTGATTCCGATGATCTTGAATGTGGGGTCAATGCCATTCCAGTTGGTAAAGGAATAGAAAATCTCGCTCACCAGCGGAAAAAGAAACAACAGCGAAAACAACAGCATCGTAGGCCCTATAAACAAAGCATAATTACCAATATCCCCTGGCTTAACCCGCCTTTTTACAGATGTTTTTTTATCCATATCAAAATATCCCCCTTTAACTCCGTTATTACGCTTAATTATTACGGGTATTTTTCCTTTTTGTAGTGACAGTTTACCATTTTTATCTTCCTATTCGTACACACATTTTTGACCTCAAAGGGGATTATTTTGACCTCTTTTCCGGACAGTTCAACAGTCAATGTCATTTCGTTTCGGGCGTATACGTAGCCTTGGAAAAAGGAGAGGGCAGAAGCCGGAACCGGTCCGGTGCTTTTGACTTTGCAGGGATTTAGAAGTCCTTAAAGCCCTGAATTTTGCGTTGAAACGAAAATCCACACTGTCTGAGCGGAGCGAGTTTGTGGATTTTCATTTCGCACTTAGCAAAAATCAGGGGTTTTAGGAATTCTTGATCCCGAAACCGGAAAAAGCACCAGACCGGTTCCGGCTTCTGCCCTCTCCTTTTTCCAAGGCGTACCCTCTGGTAAAGCTTAAATGACATTGTTTCAACAGCTGCCGCGGTTTTTCACATATCCTGCCGGTATTGCGCCGGCGTCATGCCTGTGGCCAGCTTAAACTGCCGGGAGAAATACTTCGCGTCAAAATATCCCACCTGGTCAGCGATCTCCATCACCTGCAGATCCGTAGACTTCAGCAGTTCCTTCGCTTTCCGGATCCGGATATTATTCAGATATTTCGCCATTCCGACCCCGGTATGCTTTTTAAATGCCCTGCTCAGGTAATCCTTGTTCAGGTGAAAGTAATCGGCAAATTCCTGCTGGGAGATCTTCCTCATGTAATTCAGCTCCAGGAAATCCACCACCTTCGGCATCATTCCGGAGGCATTCTGAATCTGTTTCCGGCTTTCAATCAATCCCACAGTGATCAGCAAAAAATACTGATACATCCGGCCCAGCGTGCCCTCCCAGGAACCCATCAGAATATCACCGAAATTTTTGGCTGTTCCATTCAAAAGCCTTTCCTCATCCGTAATTTCCACGGCGCTCTCCCACCTTCTGTACATCTGGAAAAATCCTTCCCAAAGGCACCGGTAAAGTCCGATGGTGGGAATCCGTCCGTCGATAACGGTCTCTCCCCATAGGGACAGACGTTCCTCCACCAGCGGCATATTATTCAGTATTACTGATGAACGCAGGGCATTTTCCATCTGGAGATTCCCTCTGAGATGGATTCTGCGCATCCCCGGCCGGTATTGCCGCAGGCAAAAGATACCCGTACCCTCAATATGATCCGCTGCGATTCTCGCCTCTTCCCACGCACCGTCCAGCTCCTTTGGAAAGGCATGGATCCGGCTGCAGCCCAGGTTGAGCATACAGTTTTCGCTGACGGCCAGCTTTTTCAGGTCAACGATCTCCCGGTCAAAATCCGTTCTCCCGGTTCCATAGACCAAAATCACGATATCCATGGAGGGCTTCATATTCTGAAAAACGGTTCCCTTTCCCTCAAGCTCCAGTTTTTCCTGCATGCGGTTGATCAGACGGCTCAGCCTCAGCATATACCCGTCCTCATGTACCGGCAGGGTGCTTCCGGTACAATGCAGAATGATGCAGCTGTCGATGGTCTGAAAATATCCGGATATGCGGGTCAGCTCCTCATATGCTTTCCCGGAAAGCTCCGGACGGAACAATTTCCGCAAAAGACCATGCTGATAATCAGGGGAGAGCCGCTTAAACTGCTTGTCCACAGCAAATACCACCTCCGCCTCCGGCATGGTCTGAATCTGAGACATCGCCTTTTCCACTGCCTCCCGCAGCTTATCCTGCTCAATCGGCTTCAGCAGATATTCCAGCGCGCCCAGAATAAACATGGCGCGCACATACTGAAAATCATCATGCCCGGAGATCACAATCACCTTTGTATTTAACCTCTGGTCATTGATATAGTTCATGATATCCATGCCAAGAACCGGCCCGATCACCACATCGATGATGGCCAGCTCCGGCTTCTCCTCCTGAAGGATTCGGATCGCTTCCCTGACACTTTCCGCTGTCAGGATCGTATCAAAGCCCAGCCCCTCCCAGGGAAGTAACAGTTGTATGGCATCTCTGACATGATTTTCATCGTCCACAATCAAGACTTTCATTCCTCAGCCTCCCTAAAAGGTTTTGCTTTTATCGGAACGTCAAATTCCACACTGGTTCCCTTCCACTCATTGGCATAGATCCGGAAATCACAGGAACCAAAGCTCAGCAAAAGCCGCGAAAACACATTCTCAATCCCGATAAAATGATTATGATTTTCATCTTCTCTGACCGAATATTTCAATGCTTCTGCCTGCTTCTTCTCTTCGGAGCTTCCCTGATGCAAAAGCTTTTCCCGAATCTGTTGCATTTTGTCCTGAATCTGACGGGCCGTTTCCCCGGATACCGGAATCCCATTATCCTCAATCAGCAAATGAAACCTCTCCTCTCGGATCTCTGTCTTCACCCGAATCCTGCTTTCGTTTTTTCGCATCAGATCTCCATGAATAATCGCATTTTCGATCAAAGGCTGAATCGACATTTTGGGAATCTTAAAATCAGCGCTTATCGGTTCGATTTCATAACTCACCGTCAGCTGCTGCTCAAATCGCATCTGCTGCAGGGCAATATACCGCTCTATATATTCCAGTTCTTTGTCCGCCGATACCATGGAGGGTTCCAGGACCATCGCATAGTGAAGCATCTGCCCAAAGGAAGAAATCATCTGATACTGTTTCAGGTTGTGATCCTTTAAGGCATTGGTCGCAAAGCACTGAATCACGTTATAGATAAAATGGGGATTGATCTGTGCCTGCATTGTTCTCAGCTCTGATTTTGTGTAGGCCAGTTTCAGCTCGTATTTCTGAATGGCATGCTCCTTTAAGGAATCCATGAGACGCTGGAAGGAATCCATCATGGAGCCGATTTCATCGTTTGCCTCATATTGAATATAATCGCTGATTTTTCTTTCCTGATCCCAGCTCCGGCTCTCGCGCTCCTTCTCCATGTAGACTGTAATCTGCCGCAGGGATTTCACATACTTGAGAATCCCGGCAGATGTCATGACCAGAAAGGAAGTGGCCAGTATTCCAAAAAGCATCAATAGGGAAACCATCTGCGCGGTAGTCAATGCATATACGCTCTGTATCGATGCAGCCTTGACAAGACTCCATTCAAAATATCGGGAAGCAATCCGGGTTTCTGCCAACAGCTGATCGCGGTGCTGCGAAAAGATAGAACCCTGCCCTGCCCTGTGATACCAGGGATAATATTCCAGAAGATTCTTCATCTGGGCTTCCACATTGCTGGATGCAATGATCCGGTTTGCTTCATCCACCACATAGATAGTCTCCTCCTCTGTATCCATCACACTGCAGTTATCCGTAATAAAAGAGATCGGCAGATCAATCGCCATATAAGCAATGGGCCTTGGATCCGCCGGCAGATTGGAAATCGGCAGCCACACCGTAATCACCTGTTCATCGGCGGGGTACCGCTCCATAATGGGAATATTGTGTCCGTAATCTGTTTTTACATGGGTCGGCTCCACATGCACCTCCGTATAATCCTGCATGGGAGGGATCCTTGTCCCTTCATCAATTCCGGCGACAGAAAATTTCAGTTGTTTCGGCTCGTACAGAATCGAAAAATCCTCGTAAGGTATCACCAGATAGATCTGGGTCGCCACAGCGGATGCATAGTACACGGACTTGAAATATTCCGTAATGCGGGCTTCCTGATTCTCCAATTCCTCCCGGCTGTGATGATTTTTCAGAAAGTCCATCAGCCCGTGGTTGATATAGACCGACCGGGTAGCCGTAATCATACTGCTGATATAATGGTCAATATTTTTTGCAGAAACCTCCGTATTGATCCGGATCTGCTGCTCGTATCGGTTCATTGCATTTTTCCTCATAGAAGCATATACATATAAGGAAAATACAATAACGAATAAAAGCATCAGCAGGGTAACGTCAAAAATGATTTTCTGTCCGATACTGATATATTTTTTATGTTTTGTTTTTCCCATAAACCTCCTCTGATAGAAATCTCAAATATTCAAGAGCCTTTCTTCCGCAGGTTCTGCTGTCAGGCCTGCAGAATGTCTCCAGCGCCAATGCCCCGTCGTAGCCGATGTCCTTAAGCCCCTGCAGGATCTCCCGGAAATCCATATGCCCATGCCCGGGATAATACCGGTCGTTATCCGCGAGGTGGACATGCCGGATCCAGGAACCTGCCCGCCGGATCGCGTTTCCCAGATCACTTTCATCGATATTCATATGGACGGTGTCAATATGAAGTCCAACCCTTTTGTAGGAATGCTCCTCCAGAAAGCGCACCCCGTCCTCTATCCGGTAAAGAAAATCGCTTTCATAATGATTCATGATCTCATAGCCAAGGGATACCTCATACTGTACGGCAAGCCGATCCAGAAGATACAGACTTTCTTCTACATTATTTATAAATTCCTCTTCTGATAAAGCATCCCGGAATCTGCCTTGCATGGAGCCGATAATGATCAGGGCATGATGGGGCGCTGCTGTAATCATATGCTCTTCCAGACATTCGATGGCCTTTCTGCGCAGTTCCCTGTCATGGCTGCCAATATTCCAATGCCATGCCCCATAGGCAGCTCCTGTGCCGATCGATGTCAGGATCAGTCTGTTCTTTCCGAGCTGCTTCTCCAGTTCTTTGCGGTCGATTTCCCGGGAATCCCGGATATGCAGCTCCACTCCATGATATCCGTCTTCTGCCATCATGGGGAAAATTTCCTCATACCTTCCCCGATAGACAATGGGCGTGTTTTCTCCTGCCTGTAAACTTCCTGTTGCAGCAATGATCATAATATCCTCCCCTTTCCTATTCTGTTTTTTATTATCCTATATTTTTCTGGTCAGGTTAACTAAGAATAACGAGAAAAAAGTGGACTTTATTGACAATCTTTAACCCTGCAGCTGCTTTAAATGCGAAGAAGGGACAGAACGCCCAAAAACGCGTCCTGTCCCTTCTTCTGTTAATCAATCGCCGGGATCTCAATGCTGCTTCCCCTCAAACTCCTTCTGAAACGCCATCAGATCCTGCCCCTTAAGCGCCCGCTCCAGCAACACCGGCAGCTTCTGCGGGCTGCAGGCAAAACAGGGAATCCCAAGCGCCGCAATCCGTTGTGCCATCTGGGCATCATAATAAGGCTTGCCGCCGTCCGCAATCGCCAGGAGGCAGACGACTGTCGTGCCGTTTGCCTTCAGCTCCTCGAGATTGCGAAGCATCCCTGCCCGGTTGCCTCCCTCCATAAGATCACTGATCAGAAAGAACAGCGTCTTTTTCGGATTCTCCACAAACTGCCGGCAATACCGGATGGATCTGTTGATATCCGTGCCGCCTCCTAACTGAAATCCGAACAGCAGATCTACCGGATCCTCGCATTTCTCCGTGAGATCCACCACCTGTGTGTCAAAGGCCACGATCCGGGTCTGCAAAGCCGCCATACTGGCCAGAATGCAGCTGATAATCGAGGAATAGATCACAGACTCCCCCATGGAGCCGCTCTGATCCACATCCAGAATCACCGTATACTTGTTGGCCGCCGTCTTCGTCGTACGGTCAAAAAAATAATAATGCTCCGGAATAATCTTGCCCAGCTCGCGGTTGTAATTCTTGATCCCCCGGCGGATGGTGGTGGGAAAATCCAGAGCCGCCGCAGACGGGATCGGGGAATGCTGCCTCCGGTTGACTGCTGCTGTCACTGCCCGCCGGATATCACTCTCCAGAAGCTTATTGATCTCCTCCACGATCTTTGCCATGAATTCCCGCACGCTTTCCTTGCTTCTCTTTGGCACCTGATCCTTTAAAAGCAGGATCGTGGTGGCCAGATTCATATCCGGCTCCATCTGCTCCAAAAGCTCCGGCTCGAAAATCAGCTGCTTCAAACCGCATCGTTCCATGGCATCCGCCTGTACGATCTTCACCAGATCCTTGTCGAACAAGGTACGCACATCTCCCAGCCAACGGGTGATCTGCGGATTCGAAGGGCCCTTCCCGGCCCCCCGCCCTCCCGGCCCGAAGCTGCCAAAGCCTCCGGCGGAACTCTTATTATAAATGGCAGCCAGAGCCTGATCCATCAGCCACTGCTCCTCGGAAAGCTGTGCCCCTTCAGCGCCTTCCATTGTGTCAAACTGCTCCTGGCTTTCCTCCCCCAAAATCAGCCTCCAGCGCTTCATCTGCTCCCTGATCTCCATCCTCCATGCTTCCTTTCTTTCAGATGTCCCCAAAATCAAAATCGTCCAGTCCTGACAGCATTTCCAGATCCTCCCCGGATACCGGGCCGTTCAGCACCTCGCTGACCTGCGACGGATTTACCTGCCAGATTTCCCCCAGATTCTCTGCGATCTGGTTCTTCTCCTCCGAAGTGAAATCCGCAAAGGCCCGGCGCAGAAATACCAGCGCTCTCTTGAATTCCTCGTCATCCAGTGTAGTCAGGTACTCGCTCAGCTTTTCCCAGAGATTCAGTCTTGCAATCAATGCATAGTGGTTTTTCATGGACAGTCCCGCAAACCAGCCGGCACCCAGTTCCGCCGGAATCCCCTTGGAAAGACGCCGCTGCACCTCCCGGCCCAGCTCTTCACTGTTCATCTGACCGGCCTCCAGAAGAATCGCCGCCGCCAGTCCGGACAACCGCGTATTCAAATCATCCCGGCCGGCAATCTCGGCAAGCACTCCCAGCCACCTCTCCCGATCCAGAAAATCATGATTTACGGATACCTCATGCAACGTGCTCATTGCCTGTGCCATCCGCTTCGCCGCCTCATCGTCGCAGACGCATTCTCCTGCCACAATCAGGCAGGCCCGCAGAAAAAGCTGGGATAAAATCGGAACCAGAGGTTCCCGGTTCAGACGACGGATATCTCCGTACCGCAGTACCAGGGAGAGTCTTTCTGCCGTCTCTGCAATCTCCGTCACTGCCACCGCCTCCGCCGCCGTTTGCTGGAGTGCATGGATGGCATACTCCATCGATGTCGCCATCCCGCAGCTGCAGGCATCCTCGATCACGGCGGCAATCCCGGCAATCCCGACTTCTCCCATTGTCCGTTCCCGCAGCGCAAAGGAAGCTGCCTGCTCCACGGTGTCTCCTTTCAGTACAGCCTCCACGATCTGGATCTCTGCCTCCGGTGTCCACCGCAGCTGCCACTGCTCTGCCCAGGTCGCCCGTTCCTGATTGACTGCCTGCCTCACGGCAAAGGAAATCCCCAGCACTCGCAATCGATGAAGGAAAAAGGAACGCTCGAGATCAAGAAACGCGGATTTTTTCGATTTTACTGTCAGCTTTTCCCGCAGGTCCAGAGACAGATCCTGCGCTGTCACCGATTTATATTTCTCCAGGTGCAGTTCTCCTAAACGACGGTTGAAATCAGACTGGATCGAGGTCTGGCTGACTCCCTCCGGCAGGCTCCCGATCCCTGTACCGATCTCGGTATCCGCCACTGCCAGGGCAATCTCGGAAAAGCTCCCATGCCCCATGCAGGTCACTGCCGCATCCCTGAGATCCCGCAGGGCCGGCAGATGACCGCCATGAAGCTCTGCCAGGGAAAATGCCAGGCGCATCGCCTCGATAATCTCTGCGGATGACACCAGACTGCCATGCTCTCTCTGATATGACGCCAGACCGGTCAGATAACGACGTGCCGCATAGTCCGGCTCCTGCCGGCGCAGCCCTTCCCACAAAAGTTCATAATATGCCGGCGCATGATTCCCCGCTCCGTAACCGGATCGCTCGGACAGCCGGAAATAAGAATATGGCATCAGTGTCTTTTTCGCTTCCAGACGGGGAAGCTTTTTATATTCCTTTTCCGTCATCGGCTTTTTGTCTCCGGCAAGTCCTTCCCCATGGAAAGCCCCGGTGATCACCACGATCCTCTCCGGGGAGATCCCCTCCTTGATTGCCTGCGAGACCGCACGGCGCATACAGGCCTCTCGAATCAGATTCTCTGCTTCCTCGTCGCCAGCGTCTTCCTCGTCTCCAAGCGAAAGCTCACGCAGTGAGCGGCCGAACTCCGCCGCCCCCCTGCGATAGCCCTCCTCGTCCCCGGCATGCTCCATCGTCCGCTCCCAGAAGGTTTCGTTGTCCCCGTCCTCTGAGAGTTCATCCAGCCTGCGATATACGTAAGACGTGGGACTCTCCGCATCTCTGCCCTGGCTTTCTTCTGCATCCCGGCCTTCCGCTTCCTGGCCTTCTGCCTTCTGGCTTTCTTCCGCATCCCGGCCTTCCGCCTGCTCTCTCTGCCATCGCTCCCGCCTCTTTTGCTCCAGCCCCAGAAACACCTCCGACGGAAGGTCACAGAACCGGCATGCGCAGCCATGCTCCCTGGCCCACAGGATCGCCTGATATTCCGGCGAATACAGGGCAAACGGGTAGAGAACCGTCCGGATCGGAAGCTCTTTGGTATAGGCCATCACAGCGACCGGCGGCTTCACTTCGTCTGAGCCCAGATCCTCTATCAGCTCCGAGAAATCCTCCGGCCCTTCAATCAGTACCAATTCCGGTTCCGCCCGGTCCAGGTATTCCCGGACATAATAAGCTCCTGCCGGCGACAGATGCCGGATACCGAACACGTGCGGCATCTTCTTCCCTCTGTCTGCGTTTTTTTTCTCCGCCTGTCTTTTTTCTGCTCCTCCCTCCATCAATGGTTCAGCTCCTTGCACTCCTGATACAGGGAAAGCCATCGGGATCCCCGCTTCTTCATGATATTTTCCAGATATTCTTCCCAGACCTTTCCGTCCTTGGAATCCTCCTTGACGATCGCACCCTGAAGTCCTGCCGCCAGGTCATAATCCGTGATCACGCCATCTCCAAAGCTTCCGGCCAATGCCATGCTGTTGGCCAGCAGAGAGATCGCCTCCGCCGTAGACAATACCCCGGAGGTTGCCTTCAATTTCTGCCTGCCGTCCAGGGTAGCGCCGCTGCGCAGCTCCCGGAAAATCGTACATACCTTCTCCACGACCTCAGCCTCCGGCAGACGTGCGTTAAGATCCAGGCTTCCCGAGAGCTGTTCCATCCGTGTCCGCACAATGTCCATCTCCGCCTCCAGGCTGTCCGGCGTCGGCAAGACTACAATGTTGAACCGCCGCTTCAGCGCTGCCGACATCTCGTTGACTCCCTTGTCACGGGTATTGGCTGTCGCAATCACAGAGAATCCCTTTCTGGCGGGGATCTCCACGCCAAGCTCAGGTACCGAAATGCGCTTCTCCGACAGAATCGAAATCAGCGCATCCTGTACCTCGGACGCACACCGGGAAATCTCCTCTACCCTTGCGATCTTTCCCTGCTCCATCGCACGGTAGATGGGGCTGGGAATCATCGCCTCTCTCGAAGGCCCGTTGGCGATCAGCATCGCATAGTTCCACGAGTAGCGGATCTGCTCTTCTGTCGTGCCGGCGGTTCCCTGAATCACCCGGGTCGAATCCCCGTTGATCGCCGCCGTCAGATGCTCCGACAGCCAGGACTTGGCTGTTCCCGGCTCACCGATCAGAAGCAATGCCCGGTCTGTCACCAGAGTGGAGATGGCAATCTCCACCAGCCTCTTATGTCCGATATATTTGGGGCTGATCTTAACATCCCCGGATTTCCCCCCGCAAATATAAGTAAGCACCGATTTCGGTGACATCTGCCACCCGGTCGGCACCGGATATTTCTCATTGGCAATCAATGCCTCGATCTCTTTCTGAAACAGCTGCTCTGCCGGCAGCCTCTGCACATTCTGATCCATCTCAGCCACATTCTCCTTTTTATTTCCGCAAATTCTTCATAGCTTCTCCACTGCCACCCCGCTCCAGAGTCCGTCTCTCCAGTGCTCCAGAATCGCGATTCCGTTGTCCAGCTTACCGTTCCGCCGCCGGATGATCTCATCCAACTCCTCTGCCAGCTCTTCGTTCGTCATAGGAAGCTCGCTCAGAAGCTGCCGCAGAAGATACGAGGGAATGGAATTCCCATCCTTGACACAGGAAGTCAAAAGACCGTTATATTTCTTCCAGCCGCAACGCTTCATCATCCGGATTCCGTCCGTTGTCGGAGTCAGGCGCAGTGCACCTTCGTAGAAAAACTGCCCGTACGGCTCCTGCAGCTCCTCAACATCCGGCCGGTACAGCTTCGCCACCATCCAGTCATAATAATTGCGGTACATGCTGTAGCTGTTGCGCCGTCCGCTGGCAAAGCGCCCGGGATAATGCAGCAGCAACGGATACCAGCGCAGATCCAGTCCTGCCGGAATCCACCGGCACACCTTTCTCTCCCGCAATGGATTGCTTAACTCTTCTAAGGTAATACCGTATTTTCCCTCCTGTTCCCGGTAAACGATCTTGGAAAACCCGTAAAGCACCCCTGTGGCATCCTGCTTTTTCCCGGTCAGCTTGCGCAAAAGTCCCTCCGGATTGAGGAATTCGTGAAACCTCTCATACGTCTCTTTCGCTGTGGCTGTCAGCACCGAGGCCAAAAAAACCGGCTCCAGAAATGCATCCCCATGCTTTTCATACAATTCCTCGGCCAGACGGCATAAGGAGGGATGACAGCTGCGGATCACGGATTGGCTCAGCACTGCCGGCACCTCTTTGGGCAGGATATGGTACATGGTCTCGTAACAGCGGCAGATTCTTGCCGAATGCTTTCCTGCCGCCGCCTTCCACAAAAGTTCCAGACGCTGTCGGTACTGTTCCCGCTCCGCCCGTTCTCTGGCCTTCTCCTTTGCCCTCTCCTCCTTTGTCTCCTTGCCCGGATGTCTCTCTTCTGTGATTTCCTCGGCGGGAATTCCCCGGGCAATCCATTTCTCGATTTCCTCCGCAATCAGATCCCCGGCCCAGTCCTGATCCGAAGGCGTCAGATAACATGCCGTCTCCTCCGGTTTCTTTGCCATCCGCTCCTTCCAGAACCGTGCGGCTGCTTCTCCGTCCATATAGGACAAAGCCTTCATTGCCGCTTCCTTACATTTCCCCTTTTCTGTCTTCTGATAATCCAGAAGCAAAGACAGATTCGACATGTCATGCCGCAAGGCAAAAAGTGCCGGCTCCCGCACCTCTTTGCTTCCTTCTCTGGCCACCATGCGGTAAAATTCATTCTCCCTGTCTCCGGCAATCCGATCCAGCACCTCTACCCGACGGGCCATCTCTCTTTTTCCGTCCGCCGCAAAGTCCTGTTTCAGCAAAGGAAGGATTTCCTCTCCCTCCTGCTCCAGCCACCCGGCGACCAGATCCGCAAGCTCAGAATAGCTGTCGCCCAGGGCCTGCACCATCCAGTATTTGACCCGGTAATCCTCAAATATCTCCGGATCGTTCTCATGTGCCTCCTGAATCACGGCATATCGTCCGCCGCCGGTTCCCCGGAAAGCCTCCAGGACCGCCGCCATCCTCCCATAAGAAATCTTTCGGTAAAGATCACCGGAATGCCCGGCAATCTCCGGTGTCTTCAGTTCCCCGTCAATCTGATTCGACGCCTGTGTACACAGAACCGCATCCAGCAATCCCAACGTATCCAAAAGCACCCCGCTTTTGTCCTCGCATTGCGGATCCGTTACCTTCTCTGCCATGGCAGCGATCTTCTGAAACACCGGCGAGGCTTTCGCCAGAGGCTCCATCTGCCCAATGGCGCGTTTCAGACGAAAGTCCTCGGCAATCAGGTTCACACCGGCAATCGCCGCATTTTCCAGACGGTCACGTAACTCATATACTATATCCCAATTCATAAAATGCTGCTCCTTTTTTCTGTGGAATACTCTGTGCGCTGTCTTCAAGGTCTGACGGAAACAGCTAATACAAAAGCCGTATAATTCCCTGATCTGTGACAATGCTGCAGGGACACATCCGGATCCTCCGCTTCTCTCTGTCATAATACATTAGCCCGAAAAGCGCCTGATCCTGAAATACCTCCGGAACCGGAATCCGTGCCAGGGCGGCCATACCATCCTCCTGGCCTGGTCTTCCTGCCAGCTCGATCCTGCCCCCGGCAGCATCCTCGAGCACCCAGCATTTCCCCTCCCCTGTTTCGGTGATACCAATCCTTGAAAATGCCAGCAGCATTCCGCAGGTATCCTCAGACAGAAGATTCTTCATCTCATTCTTTGCCAGCTTTACCGCCGATCCTACGTCCTTATGCGCATGCGCTCTCACTGACTTCAGTACCTGTAAGGTTACCGGTTCCAGGGACGCCGCATCCCAGCGGACCCTCCGGTTCATGCCTCCCGGATAATAGTACAGCCGGCCAATCCGTGCCATATCAAAACAGGAGTCCTCCTGCTTCACATATTTCAGCGCCTTCACCGGGCGATAATTACAGGTGCAGGAAATCTCCCCGGTATCCACATCCGCCCAGTACCCCAGATCAATATATTCCTTCCTCGCCGCATCATAATCCACCTGAAACGACAACTGTACCAGCCTTGCCTGCTCCTTCAAAAGGCCCAGCTCTCCCAGCTGCTCCAGCTTCCAGATCCCTCCCAGCTTCTCATAAAGAATGTCGTCATCCGCCTCCGGCTGATCGGTGTCAAGCTTCTCATTCAGATAGTCCGTCGCCTTTTTTTCCAGAGCACGCAGCCTTTTTAGCACCTCCACGGCACGGTGGTAATGCTCCTTATCCGCATCCTTCTGATATGCCTCCATCTCCAATACCAGCTGATTCCAATGATTCTGAGGCCCCGGCAGATAATAGTCCCCCAGCTGCTTTGCCAGATCCCGGTAATTCTTTAAGGACACGCTCCCCATGGAGGACAACCCTGTATTCATCAGCTGGTCTGTCAGCTGCTTCATCAGCTTTAAGCCTTCCAGCTGCTTTTTGATCTTCTTGGTTCTTGCTGCCTTTCCGGACCGGGCGCTCTTTTCCGAAACCGGCTTTTTCTCCCCTGCAGAAGCCGCCTTCTTCGCCTCCCGTGCCTGTTTCTTTTCCCGCTTATCCAGGATATCCGCCGGAATCTCCCCCAGCGCAAAGCTCTTTCCCGCCGCCATCTCAAACATCAGTCCCAGACTGTGCTTGCAAGGGAACTGCCGGCTCGGACAGCTGCAGCGGAATACCGGATGATCCTCATCCGCAAAATCTGCCGACACCACATAGTTGGACTTGCCGCTGCCTTTACACTCCCCCATATAAAAGCTGTCATCCTCTGACCGCATCAGGGACACAAACTTGCCTCCCGCAGAAAGCTTTCTGCCGTTGCTCACGGCATTGGCATTCGGCGCAAGAGACGCGATCTGCTGTTCACTAAATGTCCTCATGTTACCTCCTTATTGTCCATGCTTTTGGGACATTCTGATACACTCTTTGATGTTACCTTCTCCGGAAGACATCTTAAAAATGCTTCGCATTTGCCTTCCTCCTTATACAACGTTGTACTGGTACAGCCCTGCACGGTTTACTCAGAATTCATGCAACGCTGTAATAATCGTTTCACCGGACGCACCCTGCGAAACAAAAAAGCAGGAGAAACGGAAGCAGCGCTCCCATATCCCCTGTTTTCAGCATCAAAACGGCACATATCCGCTTGCACAGATATCTGCAAAACACAAAAAAGCACGCCATCGGTGCCCTTTTTTGCATTCCGATGAACCAAAAAACCGAACGGCCTGAAGCACGCCTGACAGTTTTTAGTCTATACTTATTTCCATTCCCGGGCAGATACGGCCGAATCCGGCCTCTTCCCGTTCTTCCTACTCGTCCCAGTTATGATATACCGCCTGCACATCATCATCCGCATCCAGCAGATCCAGAAGCCGGTTCATCCGCTTGATGTCCTCCTCGTCCTTCAGCTCTACCCAGGTCTGCGGAATCATCGTCACATCCGCTTC
This sequence comes from Lachnospiraceae bacterium, assembly GCA_910575255.1. GTDB lineage: Bacteria > Bacillota > Clostridia > Lachnospirales > Lachnospiraceae > Brotaphodocola. The sequence goes on from CAJTEM010000008.1 coordinate 68,057, forward strand.
CAGCATCTCGATATTCGCCTTTTCCAGCGCCTCCCGGACCTGGCTGAAATCATCCGGATCCGTAATCACCTCATAGCTGTCCTCTTCCTCTGCAAAATCCTCCGCTCCGGCATCCAATGCCAGCATCATCAGCTCATCCGCATCCATATCACAGTCTTCTTTGCCGATGACGATCTGTCCCTTTTTGTCGAACATAAAGGATACGCTTCCCTGCGCTCCGACATTGCCGTTGCCCTTGGTAAAAGCGCTCCGCACATTGGCCGCGGTACGGTTCTTGTTATCCGTCAGCGCATCCACGATGACCGCAACCCCGCTCGGCCCATAGCCTTCATAAGTCAGCAGCTCATAATTGACAGAATTCGCATCTCCTGCCGCCTTCTTGATCCCCCGGTCGATGGTATCGTTGGGCATATTGTTCGCCTTGGCCTTAGCAATCACATCCCGAAGCTTACTGTTGTTGGCCGGATCCGGTCCGCCCTCCTTCACTGCCACCGCAAGCTCTCTCCCGATCACAGTAAAAATCTTGCCTTTTGCGGCATCGTTCTTTTCCTTTTTATGCTTGATGTTCGCAAACTTAGAATGTCCTGACATACAAACCATGCTCCTTATCTTTTCTCTTATCGTTCTTCTCAAATTCCTTTTTCATTTTAACACTACTTCGCCCGAATATCAAGTCCGATTGACTTGCAATTCTGAGGAACCTCTCCTGGCAGAGTTTCTTTTCACCGGGAATAGCGAGCGAGAGGTACGCCATGGAAAAGGGAAGAGCAGCCTCTCGCAATGGTCTGCGGATTTTTCCTTGTTCCAAGGCGTACCTTCTGAATCCCCCCCCCGCGAAACGCAGTCTTATAGATTGTAATTGCGGTGAATCACCTCCAGCACCTCTGCCAGCTCCCGGGCGCCCGGCTGGCCCGGCGCGGATCTCTGCCCGACCGCCCCAAAGGTAATCGCGGAACCAAAGGTCTCACCCACCATGCGGCTGACCAGCCCCAGAGACGCCATGGACATGGTCACGATCGGATTATCCACCAGTTCCTCACTGATCTCCAGGGTAACCTCCAGAAGCGTCAGGACATCACGCCTCGACTGCGGCATCACTGCCAGCTTCAGGATATCCGCTCCCAGCTGCTGCATCTTCCGCAGATATCCCCTCATCTCCTCCTTCGGCGGAGTCTTAAAAAAATCATGGGTGGAACAGATTACCCGCATCTGCATCCGATGGGCTTCCTCGAGAATCCGCACCACTGCCTCGTCTCCGGTCATCAGCTCCACGTCCAGCAAATCTGCATAGCCGCTCTGTGCCACCGCAATATTCAGTTCCTCGTACTCCTGTGCCGGAAGCAGCTTCTCTCCGCCCTCCCTGGCTGTCCGGAAAGTGAATAAAAACGGTTTTTCTCCCAGCGCCTCTCTGATTCCTTTTGCCAGCTCAAGAACCTTTTTAGGATCCGGCGCATCCTTATACCAGTCGGCCCGCCATTCCACAATATCCACAGGAAGACTCTGCATATTCTCTGCCGCCTGCAAAATATCCTCTGCCGCAGCCGCAACAATCGGTACACAGATCTTTGGCCTTCCCTGTCCAATGGCTACATTTCTCACTACGATCGGTTTCATCCCTCATCCTCCTTAGCATTCTCCCGCAATCGGCCGAATTCCCTTTTTCAGATTCCCGCATAAAAACTGTCTTTTCTCCCTGCCATCCGGGCGTTTACGCATGCCCGTCCAGCTCCACTGCCAGATTCCGCAGCCATTTTTTCTGCCGGTAGCGAAGATATCCGACCACTGTTTTATAGATCTCTTCTGACATAACCATCGCATAGACCACGGCAATCGTCTGCCGCAGATACAAGCCGCCCAGAAATGCCATCGGCACCCCGATCAGCCACACCCCGCTGGTGTCCAGAATCAGACACATCTTCGTATCCCCACCGCTTCGAAGCACGCCCACAATGTTCACGAAATTAAACATCTTAAACGGCATATAAAGGATAAAGACAATCAGACACTGATTCACATTCGCCGCCACTTCGGGCGAAATACTGTACATAGCAATGATATTCCCACGGATGACGTAACAGAACACCATTGCTGCCAGCGTGACCAGAAACTGCAGAATAAAAAAGTTCTTCGCGTACTTCTCTGCCTGCTTTAACTTTCCTGCCCCCATCTCATTGCCCAGAATCACAGCCGTTGCCGCACTCAGCCCCTGAAACAGCACCACCGCTATATCCTGAATGGTGGTGGCTATCGTGATGGAGGCCACGGCATTGTCACCCATCCGTCCATAGGCCAGAGAATACATCGTCGTCCCCAGGCCCCAAATGAACTCATTGGCGATCACCGGGCTGGCGGTACCCAAAAACTGACGGAAAAAGGCTCTGCTGTAGCCAAACAATTCCCCGGGTCTGCCGGCAATGGGCGTATGCGTCAGATATACCACACACAGAATCGCCGCCGACTCTGCAATCCTGGCAGTCAGCGTGGCAATCGCCGCCCCCTGCGCCCCCAGCTGCGGAGCCCCGAAATGCCCGAAAATCAAGATATAATTCAAAGTGATATTGATCAGAATCGTCATGCAGCTGATCATCACCGGAGCCTTCACCCTCCCCACGGCACGCAGCATGGCCACATAGACATTGGTCAGAGCCGTGAACGGATAAGACAGAGCGGCCACGGTCAGGTATACGGCGCCGATCCGGATTGCCCCCTCACTGTCGGTAAAAATCCGCATCACTGCCGACGGAAACAGCACACTGGGGAGTACAAAAAACAAGGAACCCACAGACGCAATCAGAAGCGCCAGTCCTGTCACCTTACGGATATTCTTCGCATCGTGATTCCCCCAGTACTGCGCCGCCAGTACGCCGGATCCGCTTGCCACTCCGAATACCAGCAGGGAAAACACAAAAAACACTTTGTTTGCCAGTCCCACTGCTGCGATCGTCGTCTCTCCCAGCTGTCCGATCATCATCGTATCCACCAGATTCACAATCGTATTCAACATCCCCTGCAGCGCCACAGGCAGCGCAATCATCACTGCCTTCTTCAGAAAAATCCGATCCTGCAGCATATCCCTGGTATCCCCTATCACCCTTGCCATCTCATTCCCTCCATTCTCATCCGGGGAGAAAAAGAAACGCCTGGCCAGGCGTCCTTTTCTTGATACTGCTCTCTGTTTTTGGAATTCCCTCTGCAGGACTGATAATCCGTTTTTTCAGCCGCTGCTTTCTATGCTTCCTCCGCCTGCTTTTTTTCGCCGTCCTCCGGCTCCTGCTTCTTAAGCTTCTCCGCCCGTACCGTGTGGATCATCTTATTCTCCACCTGAATCACGGAAAACCGGATCCCCTGATAAATCACTTCCGGCTTCTCTTCCTCCCGAGGAATGCGATCCAGCCGCGAGATCAAGAGCCCGTTCACCGTGTCGTAATTGTCCAAATCCTCCTCCGGCAGCTCAATCCCCAGCGCCTCCTGAGCCTCCCGAAGCGGCGTCATCCCGCTCATCACCAGCTCCCCGCTCTCCTGCCGGACGATAAATTTCTCTTCCACATCATACTCGTCCATTATATTGCCGACGATCTCCTCCAGAATATCTTCCATGGTGACCAGGCCTGCTGTCTGCCCATACTCGTCAATCACGATCTCCATATGGATCTTCTGGGACTGCATCTCTTTAAACAGTGAATCCAGATTCCGTGTCTCCGGAATAAACCGCGCTTCCCGCAGCACGCCCGGCACTTTCGAAAGCTCCATCTGTGCTTCCCGGGGATCCTCTGCGTGGACCAGCACATCCCGCATATGTATCGTACCGATAATATCATCCAGATCCTCCCCATAGACCGGATACCGGGTGTTATTCCCCTCCTGCAGCACGAACCTGGCCGCCTCACTCAGCGCCATATCACCCGGAAGCGCCACAATGTGCTTCCGGTGGGTCATGACATCACCGGCCTCCTTCTCATCCAGCTCAAAGATGTTGCTGATCATCTTCGCTTCCCTGGTCTCTAAGACTCCCTGTTCATGTCCCTCATTTACCATCGTCTTGATGTCCTCTTCCGTCACGTTCTCCTGCCGGGACTTCCAATACCGGAAAACCAGCCACATCGCTGCTCCCAGGCAAACCAACGCACCGAAAATGATCCACAAGTACGAATAGCCATCGTCCATATTCCTGTAAAGGCTCCTTTATCCTTTGCCGGCCCGGATTCTGTCCCTCACCACTGACTCCCGGACCCTGTTCCACCACGTATCTCAACCATTGTACCTGATTTCCTGTATTTCGTCAATGGCAAGCCGCTATATTCTCTACCACACCTATGTAGCCAATTCCAGACTCACCATCAACGCATGATTCACTCTCTGCAAAAGCTCCTCGTCAATGTGACAGATCTTCTCCTTCAGCCGCTGTTTATCAATCGTCCTCAGCTGCTCCAGCAGAATTACGGAATCCTTGATCATATCACAGCGCCGGGTATCCAGCTCCACATGTGTGGGCAGCTTTGCCTTATTCATCTTTGAGGTAATCGCCGCACAGATCACTGTCGGGCTGTGTTTGTTGCCCACATCGTTCTGAATAATTAAAACCGGCCGCACCCCTCCCTGCTCGGAACCGACCACCGGCCGTAAATCCGCATAATAAATATCTCCTCGTCTGATTATCACGCCATCTCACGCTCCGTCCATCATACTTGTCGATATCCCCGCAAAGCAGGGACATCCACCTGCTCACAGTATTCCCCTGCTTTCCCTGGTCTATACCTCCCTGACTGCCGAAAAGCATCCTCACCGAAACAAAAAGAAGGGAAAACGACTGATACTATTTTATGACGAAAGCGGAAGTCCTGTTATCTGTTTTCCGGATCACACCTCTGAAAATCCGGAAAATCCCCATATTCCTTCCTTCTTAAATCTCTGGATATTCATCCTCAAAATAATCCTTGGTTGCCACGGCTTCTCCTCCAAGCAGGTAGACCCTGGGAACCCTTTTTCCGATATCACAGACGATCTCATAATGGAATCCGCCTCCCCATCCGGCCAGATCCTCCACACGGATCTCCTCTCCGCCATCTTTTCCGATCAGGGTCACCGGCGTGTCCATGTCTGCCTCCGGGACAGCGGTCACATCCGCCATCAGCTGATCCATGCAGACTCGCCCCAGGACAGGCACCTTCCTTCCCTGTATCAACACATATCCCCGTCCGGAGAGGTTGCGCGGATAGCCGTCCCCGTAGCCCACCGGAATCGTGGCAATCCGCATCGGCTTTTCTGCCGCAAAGGTCCCTCCGTAGCTGACCTGACGGCCCGGCAGAATCTCTTTTACATAGGTCACAAAGCTTCTCAGGCTCATTACCGGACGCAGCGGCACGGATTTCTTTTCCACCTCATCCGACGGATACATCCCATATATGGAGATCCCGGCCCGCGCCCAGTTCATATGGATTTGCGGAAAATCAATGATAGCAGCGCTGTTGGCACAATGCCTCACCGGTATCGTCACTCCCTGTTCCTCAAGCTTTTTGATAAAATGCTCAAAGCTTGCCAGCTGCGCCATCGCCCAGGTCTTGTCCGCCTCATCCGCCCGCGCAAAATGAGTAAAAATCCCCTCTGCCCGGATTCCCGGCAAATCGCAGATCTCTTTTGCCAGCCGGACGCCGCTCTCATCCGCATCCAGGCCGATCCGGCTCATCCCCGTATCCACTGCCAGATGAAAATCAGCCGTCTTCCCCAGACTCAGCGCTTCCTTTGACAGTGCCCTGGCCTGTCTTTCGGTAAAAATCACCGGCCGGATCTCCTTTTCAATCAGGGAAGCGTAATGGCTTTCATGTACCGGTCCCAGAATCAGGATCGGCTTGGGAATCCCGTGGCGGCGAAGCAGCAGGGCCTCCTCTGCCGTTGCCACCGCATAAGCCTCCACATAAGGTTCTAGAACCCGCGCCACCGGAACGGAGCCGTGTCCATACCCGTCCGCCTTCACGACTCCCACCAGCCCCGTTCCCGGCGCCAGATTCCTTTTCATGGATTTCATATTCTCGATCACCGCGTCCAGATCAATCTCCGCATAAACCCTCGTATATCTTTTCATAGTCTCATCTGTTCCTTTCGTCTCTAAAAAAATCCTGCTCCGCAGGGCTCACTTAGCAAATGCAATGAGCGTAGTGAACAAGCCCACACCTTGTTGCGATCTACGTTCCGCTTCGGTCGTTGCGAAACTAGTACATCGTTGCACTAATTCACGAGTAACTAGCACTCGCTATCCGCGCCATCTGCACGCCTGCGAAGCTAGCCGTAGGCCCCACTACGCCGTCGCTTCGCAGACGCACATCTGACACGAATATCAAGCACTATTTACTTCGGGATTAATGCAACGATGTACTAGTGCCACTGACACTCAGCAACCTCACGGAGTGTTTTTGTTTCATAGGACGCAATTTCCTGCGAAATAAAAAATGCATTTGCAAGGTCTCTTGCCAGCACGCCCTTGTCTCCCTGTCTCTCTGCCGCATGCTCTCCCATCAGCCCATGCAGATAGACGCCCAGGGCTGCCGCCTCTGTCCGCTCCATCCCCTGCGCAAGCAGGCTGCCGATCACCCCGGCCAGAACATCTCCGGATCCGCCCTTTGCCATGGCACTGCACCCGCTGGCATTGATCCATACATGGCCATCACTGTCCGCCGTCACGGTAGATGCATCCTTGAGCACACATACCGCCTGGATCCGGGCAGCATACTCCCGTGCCGCTAAACGTCGATCCGCCTTAAGCATTTCGATCGTCTGACCCGTTAATCTTGCCATCTCTCCCATGTGCGGGGTAACCACCGCCCTGCCGGCAAGATATGCCTCCAGACGCGGCAGACGCGCCACCATATTCAAAGCATCTGCATCCACCACTATCGGAGCCCCTGACGCGGCCAGCACAGTCTCCGCCAGACTCTCTGCATATGGCTTCTGGCCAAGCCCAGGCCCTATCACAATTGCGTCAGCCCAGGCACACTGCTCCCTCACTGTCTGACAGTATTTCCTGGTATTTGACAACTCGTCTCCTGCCTCATCCTCCGGCGGCTGAAGCACCTCCACAATCGCTTCCGGCAAAAGCGTCTGCAGCACTGTCCGGTTCTCTGGCACTGTCAGGATTTTCACCAGGCCGGTTCCCGTCCGGTAAGCTGCCAGAGCGCTCAGGTATGCCGCCCCGCTCATTCCCACGCAGCCCGCGATCACCAGAAGCTTTCCGAATGTCCCCTTATTGCTGTCCATGGGACGCTTTGGCAGAAATCTTAAATCCTCACGCTCCAGCACGATTGCATCCCATCCGGCCCGTTCCCGGCTGCAGTCGGAAAATCCGATATCCTCCACGGATACCCTTCCGGCATATTCCCGGCCCGGATACAGCAAAAGCCCGGATTTCACATAGCCAAAAGTAACCGTCACACGTGCCCGCAGCGCTGTCCCCATCACCGCGCCGGTATCCGCATGAATCCCGGAAGGGATATCCACTGCCACCACATCCACATCCTCCTGCTTTGCCAGCCTTTCGATCAGGCAGCGATACTCTCCGGCAACATTCCTCCCCAGCCCGATGCCAAACAATGCATCCAGAACGATCTCACCGCCCTCAAGCTTCAGCTCCGCTGCCGGCTTCACAGGAATTCCCAGCTTCTGTGCAATCTTTCGCTGAAGCTGATATTCTTCTGTGCCTTGTTCGGGATTCCCGGCCAGAAACACAGATACCTCATAGCCTCTCCCCCACAAAATCCGTCCTGCCGCGATCCCATCCGCTCCGTTGTTCCCCGTTCCGCAGACCGCCGCAATCCTTGCCGGCTTTTTCTCGTTTTTTTTGTATCTCCCGGCCATCAGCGTCTCCGCCGCATCTGCCACAGCCAGTGCCGCCCGCTCCATCAGAACCACAGAAGGAATGCCGATCCTGTTTATCGTATCTTCATCAATCGCTTTCATTTGTTTTCCCGTCACCGCATATTTCATCCCGACCCCTCCTTGTAATCTCACACCTGGTATCAGTCTCAATGAACCCTGTGTATCTTTGTCTGAATTTTTGTTTTCTGTCATTTGCCGCCGCAGGCAACCTTCTGTCAAAAATGCGTTTTGCCGGATATCTCTGTATAGAAAAACTGGCAGACCGTGAATCTCTCTTGTCTGCCAGTATCGTAGCCCTGTTCTGTCATTCTCTATATTTCTCCGACCGGTGTGCCTTCGCTTTCGCTTTCTCCTCCTGATCCTGCATACTGCATACCCGGTAAGACAAACGCATCAGGCTCTCGGACAGATGCACATTCTCCACCACCACATCATCCGGCACATTCAAATCCACATGAGCAAAATTCCAGATCGCCTTAATTCCGGCATCCACCAGGCGATCTGCAATCTCCGGCGCCTTGGTCTTCGGAATCGTCAGCGCCGCCATCTGCACCTCATTATCCGCAATAAACTGCTCCAGATCATCCACCCCGCGGATCTCGATCCCCCGCACTACCAGTCCGATCAGACGGGGATTGATGTCAAACATTCCCTTGATGATAAATCCTCGTTTCTCAAAATTCGCATAATTTGCAATCGCTTGTCCTAAGTTTCCGGCACCGATAATGATCAGATTGTGCTGCCGGTCAATCCCCAGAATCTTGGCAATCTCCGTGTAAAGGTATTTCACATTATAACCATATCCCTGTTGTCCGAATCCGCCGAAATTATTCAAATCCTGCCGAATCTGAGAAGCTGTCACCCGCATTCTTACACTCAGCTCATTAGAAGAAATACGTTCCACCCCTGACTCCAGCAATTCACCCAGATAACGGTAATACCTAGGAAGCCGGGTAATCACTGCTTTTGAGATCTCTCTTCCTTCCATGATATTCACCCTTCCATTTCCACACTTTTCTCATTTATTATTATATCTGTACAAAATGACAATGTCAAATACGTTTTTATTTAAATACAATGTACCGATCCTCTTGTTACTGTTCACATCCAATGTCAGTAAGTTAAGTTGTTCCAAAAGGTACGCCAAGGAAACGGGGAGAGCAGCCATCGGAAAGGGTCTGCTGCTTTTTCCGGTTTCGAGATCAAGAATTCCTAAAATTTCTGAATTTTGCTAAAAACGAAACGAAAATTCACAAACTCGCTCCGCTCAGACAGTGTGAATTTTCGTTTCAACGCAAAGCTCAGAAATTTAAGGACTTCTAAATCTCTGCAAAGTCAAAATCCGCAGACCCTTTCCGATGGCTGCTCTCCCCGTTTCCCTGGCTGTGTTTCGCGATCCCTTAACTTACTGACATTGGTCCACACCATGACTAATCACTCCGATGATTAGTCATGGGCCAGTATCGTTATAGAGTCAAAGCATATGCCCCAGTCTACACTCCGTTTCGGTCGGTTCTGAACAAGCGCCACTGGCGCTTAGAACCGCCGCAGGCGATTTCAAATGGGCATATGCCGTTACGTTCACAGGGTACCTGTGAACTCTTTGGTTACTTTCACGGGAAACTCAGCCTTGGAAAAAGGGGCGGCAAGAAGCCGGAAATGGTCTGATGATTTTGACTTTGCAGGGATTTAGAAGTCCTTAAATCCCTGAATTTTGCGTTGAAACGAAAATTCACACTGTCTGAGCAAAGCGAGTTTGTGGATTTTCGTTTCGCTTTTAGCAAAAATCAGGGATTTTAGGAATTCTTGATCCCGAAACCGGAAAAAGCAACAGACCATTTCCGGCTTCTTGCCGCTCCTTTTTCCAAGGCGTACCTTCTGGAACCTCACCTTCCGTGAAAAGTAACCTTCTTTGGTTGTTATTCACGAGAAGGGATCCGGAGAGGTACCTTCTGGAACAAGGCCGCTCACTTTCGTTTCCATTTTCCAAACAGTGATTTCTTATAACGCCCCAGCGCTTCGGATGCTTCCGCGTCCCCCTTCCCGGCAGCCTTCTGATAGCAGGACACTGCCATGGGAATATTCACAGGAACTCCGATCCCTTCATCATACATATCCCCCAGAAACTTCCAGGCCTGGGTGTTGTTCTCCTGAGCCGCCTCCTCTAAAAGCCGCTTTCCGCGAATGGTATCCCTCCCGATCCCTTTTCCGTGCAGACAGCAATAGCCTAAGAGCTCTTTGGGATAATTCTGGCGCTCCTTCAAAAGACCAGTCATCATGCGGACTGCTATCTCATAATTGACCTCTGCCCCGTGCCCCCAGAAATAGCAATGGGCAAGATACCATTTGGACATCTGATGGCCGCCGGAAAGCCCCTGGTTCAGCCAGTAAAATGCTTTCTCGTAATCCTTTTCGCAGCCCCAGCCATTGTAATAACAGCGTCCCGCATGGTAGCAGCCATATTCCTCTCCAGCTTCAGCCGCTGTCAGGAAGATCTCCAGAGCTTTGGCATCGTCTTCCTGAGCTCCTCTGTCCCCATACAGATATACAAGCCCCAGATCAACCATGCAGGCTGTGATTCCCTCGCGGCTTCCCCTCTCGCACCAGCGGATCGCATCCGAATGGCGCTTCAGCTTCTGATATTCCAGAACCAGGGAATGATAGTAATCTCTCATATCCACCTTCCCATCCATGGTCTCCGCCCACCGAAGCGCCTCCTCCAGATTCTCCTCTACGCCGTTCACTCCGTTGCGCACACTGTTGAACGCGTTTCGAAACGAGGGAATACAACCCTGCGCCGCAGAACGGCGGAACCACTTAAGTGCTTCAGCGGCATTCTGCTTTTCGTATTTTAAGAACTCCTCTTTGGATGGCCTCTGGAAATGAAGAAGCATATCTCCCCAGAAATAAAACAGCCCGATTGCATACTGAGCCATCGGCTCCCCGTCCTCTGCCATTGCCAGCACGTCCCGGTAAGCCTCCTCCAAGGTCCCGGTCATCGCCTTCTCAATGTCTCCTTTGAGAATATCCATGCGATCCGCGCCCAGTACGCAAAGAGCGCTGCCCAGCTCGATCCCCCGCTTAGACAGCTTCTTTGCCCTCCGTTCGTCCTCTTTTACATTCCCGTCGCCCCAGCCGTAGCACCGTGCCAGAAAATAAAACGCGTGCGGCTCCTCCTCAGCCACAGCCTGTTCCAAAAGATGGACTCCCTCTGGAAACCTTGTCGGATCTGCCTGAAAATAGAGCAGGCGGATCCCCTCATTCAAGGTATCTGAGTAATAATTTCCCATAATTTCTCCTCCCAAAATTCTCCTGTCCGGAAATGTTTTCACTAAACGAGTTTTCCTGATTATTATATCTTCCGCACAAAATTCTGTCAATCGGTCTCCACACTCGCCCACGGTAAACGCAAGCCTTTGGTTATTTTTCACGGGCAATGTCAGTAAATCAAGAGATCGCGAAACACAGCCAGGGAAACGGGGAGTGGGCCGCGGCTGAACATCCCGTTCCCCATTCTTTCGAGTCTGGTAAATACCGGCTCCGGAACCTCACCCCACCCCGCGAAAAGCAACAAATATTTCGATAATCCTTGACCTTTTCCTAAAATTACCGTATCCTAAAGCTACAAACCTATCAGGAATTTTATCCAGAAAGAAGGAATGATTATGGAAATCAGGTCAGCCTCCGGCTATCGCCCTGAACGGCCCGCCCAGAACGCCCCCAAAGCTGTGACGCGTTCTCCCAAAGCCACCACCACCAATGCTCCAAAACCCGACACCTGCGAAAGCTCTTTCCAAAAGCCGTTCGGTGAGCAGATGATCTGCGCGGATAAGGACACGCTTTCTTTTCATGGCGAGCTTCCATCCATGGGCGAGCTGAAGCTCTATGAGCCGGATGAATCAGAAAAAGACGGGATTGACTGGGAATCGATTGAGCGTTACGTTTCCCATATTGACATCACACTGGATAATGCAGATGATCTGCAGCGCTCTGTTCATCATATGGCATCCATGTATCTTGCTGCCAAAGCCAGCCTGCAGCATCAGTACTCTGACAGGGAAGATATCCTTTCTGAAAAGATGTCACGGCTGGATGATCTGCTTGCAAAGGCAAAAAGCCGCCTTACCAGCTCCTGCCAGAGTTCTGTCGGAAGCTTCTATGAGCAACAGGGCAATCCGGGCGCTGCCGCTGAGCTTGGCAAGGCATTCTCTTCGGCCTTTGACGAGCGAATGAAGGAAATGGAAGAGCTTGCCAATGAAAAAGGGCTTCTGGATAACAAGGAGAATTTCTCCTATACGCTGGCAGCTGTCAGCCTGGAGATTATGTCTTTGGACCACTGGATTCTCAGTCCCGACGCAGAACCCTCCTCCTTAAAGGATATGGAAGCCGCCGGTTTTGTCGCCAAGGCTGCCACAAAAATGAATGTCAGCGAGTGGGGCCTGATGAGCGACAGTGAACTCGGGATCCATCTGGCTCTCCAATACCTGAAGATGGCCCACACGCTTAATCACTGGGGCATCAGTGAGAAGATGACCGACCTGCTTCTTGGTTCCTTTGAGACTTACTTAGGACAGCAGTCCGGCAATACCCTGACCAATTCCAAAAGCGCCTCAGAGCCCTGGCAGTACATGCTCAAGCAATATGAGAAAACCGGCGACATCAAAAAGGCCTTTACTGACAGCGCCCGCAGATATCTGGATGACGGCTTTTTCTCTGACTTGATCACTGCATCCAATCAGGGAGGCATGAGCCATTCGACCCGTTATCAGCTCAGCCTGAGCCAGTTTTTAAACAGCTTAGAGCAGGGAAACCCTGCTGATATTCTGCAATCCATTGTCGGAAATGGGGTCTGGTCCATGTCAGCTTATGCCTGATTCCATAGACATCCGGAAAAATCTTTGGACGGATATTCCTCTGCAACCCAAAGGAAACCTGTCCTCAGAAAGGGAGTTTATTTATGATTTTATCCTGTAACCACATCCGTAAGGCTTTTGGCACGAATCAGATTCTGTCCGAAGTCTCCTTTCATATAGAAGATCACGAAAAGGCAGCTATCGTTGGCATCAACGGCGCCGGCAAATCAACCCTGCTGAAAATCATTGTCGGAGAGCTGGCTGCCGACAGCGGTGATGTCATCCTCTCCCGCGGGAAAACACTGGGTTATCTGGCTCAGCACCAAGATCTGGACAGCGCCCGCTCCATCTATGAGGAGCTGCGCGAAGTCAAGCGTCCCGTCATTGAGATGGAACAGCAGATCCGCACCCTGGAGCTGCAGATGAAGGATGCCGCCGGGGACGAGCTGGAACAGATGCTTGCTGCCTACAGCCGTCTGAATCACACCTTTGAGCTGGAGAACGGCTACGCCTGGCAAAGTGAAATCACCGGTGTCTTAAAGGGGCTGGGCTTCGAAGAAGAGGAATTCGACAAAAAAGTCTCCACCCTGTCCGGTGGCCAGAAGACCCGGCTCTCTTTAGGAAAGCTTCTTTTGTCCCGGCCGGATATCATTCTTCTGGATGAACCGACCAATCATCTGGACATGGAATCCATTGCCTGGCTGGAGAATTATCTGAAAGCCTATGACGGTGCGGTCGTCATCGTCGCCCATGACCGCTATTTTTTAAACCGGGTAGTCGGCAAGATCATTGAACTGGAGCAGGGCCGCGGCAGCGTCTATCTGGGCAACTACACTGCCTACAGTGAGAAAAAAGCCATGCTGCGTGCCGCCCAGTTAAAGGCCTGGATGAACCAGCAGCAGGAGATCCGGCATCAGGAAGAGGTCATTACCAAATTAAAATCCTTTAACCGTGAGAAATCCATCAAACGGGCAGAAAGCCGGGAAAAAATGCTGGCCAAGATCGAACTCCTGGAAAAGCCCGCCGAGATCAACGATGAGATGCGCATCGAGCTGGAACCCAACATTTTAAGCGGCAATGACGTGCTCACCATTCGCGGCTTAAGCAAATCCTTTGGCAGCAACCGCCTGTTCTCCCATGTGGATATTGATATCAAGCGTGGGGAACGCGTCGCCCTGATCGGCAACAACGGCACCGGAAAAACTACCATTCTGAAGCTGATCAACGGAATGCTGCCGGCTGACAGCGGCACGATCACCTTAGGATCCAAGGTGCATATCGGTTACTACGATCAGGAGCATCATGTGCTCCATATGGAAAAAACAGCCTTTGAGGAAGTACAGGATGCCTATCCGAACCTGACCAATACTCAGGTCCGCAACATTCTCGCCGCCTTTTTATTTACCGGCGATGATGTGTTCAAGCGGATCTCTGACTTAAGCGGCGGCGAGCGGGGGCGTGTATCTCTGGCCAAGCTGATGCTCTCTGAGGCCAATTTCCTGATCCTCGATGAGCCGACCAACCACCTGGATATCACCTCCAAGGAGATCCTGGAAAATGCCCTCCAAAGCTATACGGGTACGGTTTTTTATGTATCACACGACCGCTATTTTATCAATCAGACCGCAACACGGATCCTGGAGCTGACCGGGCAGACCCTCATCAACTATATCGGAAACTATGACTATTATCTGGAGAAAAGAGAAGCCCTGACCGGACTCTATGCTCCCGGCGCCTCTTCCCCCCGTTCTGTCCCGGAAAGGAGCACAGATTCCCCCGCGGCGGTTCATCGGGGACAGGGATCCTCCCCTGACGGGAATCCCCTGTCTGCTGCCCCCCTTTCCGAATCCAGGGTAAAACAGGACTGGAAATCCCAGAAGGAGGAACAGGCACGCATCCGTAAACGCCAGAATGATTTAAAAAAGACCGAAGAAGAGATTCACCGCCTGGAGACCCGTGACAATGAGATCGGAGATCTGCTTCAGAAAGAGGAGATCTATACCGATATGGACAGGCTCATGGCCCTGAACCAGGAAAAGGAAGAACTCCAAAGCCGGCTGGATGACCTGTATCTGCGCTGGGAAGAGCTGGCGGAAGCGGAATGACAATCCAGCGATGTTTTGGAATTTATTCCAGAGGAAAAGGACCAAGAAAATAATGATTGAATCCTACGAAATCAAACCCTACACACAGGCAGGCAAGATTCCAGCAAATAGAATCAATAACCTTTACCCATTAGAAATGGTGCTTCCTGTTGTCGGAATGAATGAATATTTTGTTAAAAAGATTCTCGGACGACATGAATGCCTGACAGAAGATATGGTAGTGGAACTTCTTGAGCAGGATGCTTTTTCAGAAACCTTTGTGCCAAGAAGTATGGTTTTACAATATTTAAGAAAAAAACTGCTGACGTCATCACAAAATACTGCTTCTTTGATAAGTGAACTTGACAGACTATATAAAGGCGACGCAATCTCTCTGATCGACCGATTAAAGGACCAATCAATTCAGTGCGTAGTGACATCAACACCATATTGGGCAATGCGAATTTACGATGAATTTTTTATCAGAGAATGGGCAGACGGAGAAACCTGTGCATTCGGTCTTGAGCAGACACCGGAAGGATTTATTCGTCATAGTGTTGAAACACTATACCATCTTCAAAGGAAACTTACACCGGCCGGTTCGCTCTGGTGGAATATTATGGATTCGTATAATACCCGAACACAGATCAGAAATAATGCATCAGAAGCTCTCTATGCGATGCAGGGACATGATAAAAAGACATGGAAAGACCATAAATATAAACGCTATTCAGCTGGACATTCTTACTTACAAGATGGGGAGCAATGCCTTATTCCGCAAAGAATAGCTGAAAGAGCGTCCAGAATAGGGTTTTATGTGAAAAGCATGATTTCATGGTGCAAGACTGCCTCTATGCCTGAGCCACAACAATCCAGAGTCAGTCGAAATGTCGAATATATCCTTCATCTGACCGTTCAAAGAACACCATTATTTCATAAACAGGCTTACTTATCTTTACCCGCGGATTTAGGGGGAAAACAAGACTTTGAGTCGGAAAAATTGTCTGACTTCTGGCATTTACCTACATCCGCAGGTGGAAATGGGCATGGAGCACAATTCCCGCTTCAATTACCCGGAAGATGTATTGCCTTATCTACTAATGAAGAAGATACCGTTCTCGACCCGTTTATGGGATCCGGGACAACCGCCATGGCATCAGTGATACTAAACAGACATTATATCGGCTTTGATATTTCAGACAAATACATTCAGTTAGCAGCCAGAAGGATAGAGAATAGCATTTCTAATCCGCAACGAAAAACGGAGTAATAACACAAAAGGACTTGTTGCCAGACACGAGTCCTTTTGTGTTATAGAGTGTCAATCACTTCCGCCGCAAGCAATTCAAGTTTTTCATGCTGTGATTCTGAAACATTCAGATTTATCATTTTACTGCCATCATATGCCGTAATCGCTTCCTTATGTCTTACGGATGGCGATATAATAAAAGCCTTCGTCAATCCAGCGTACTTCATATAAGTAAATATCTGATAATAATCCTTGCTGTCCGGAATTTTATATTTCACATCTAACACAGCCAGAGGTTTAGAGCCATTGTAAATGGTGATATCTGGTTCCAATTCACAAGTACCGTCAGAAAACAAAAAACTTTTAGGGGAAAAACTCTTTTGACATGACAATCCCTTGGGAATGCTTTTTCGCATGAACGCCGTTCGTATGTAATCTTCATAAAGTCCTGGCATATTGAATAGAATATTTGGATTCTGAGACAATGTATTACCGGCATCATCTACGCCCAAAATAATCAGAGCAAGGGCAATTGGAGTAAAATAATAGGCATGGGCCCCGCCGAGTTTCGTATTCCTCAAAGAACATCGCAACTTCAGCAACGCTTCCTTAGAAAGCGGTCTCGTATATGCCATTGAACTCCATGAATGAAGAGAACGCCATTCATCTGTGCTATGCTCAAATAATGGCAGGCAGATCTTTGCAGCCATTGAAATGACTTCATTTTCTGCTATATCATACGTAGGTTCAGGTACAGTTGACGCTATTGGAGAGTGTCTGCCCGTGGCAATTCTGACTGCTGTAGCTGACCAATCGATTCTTCCTTTTACAATGTTACGATTGCTTTTAACAGGAAGCCTTTTGAAAAGTTTTTGGCGGCATTGGATAGCAATTAACTCATCGGCAAAGCACTGAGCTATGGTATGAATATCAATACCTCTGCCATCCTTGTCAACCGTTGAATCTATTTCATTTTTTATCAAAAGGTCATTGATGTATTCATACATCGAAAACGGATGCAATCCTTTACATTTTGGCTCAATGAGAATGGAATGTCCTGATTTACACGGTATAATACCTGCAATGCCATCTGCTCGCAAATAGATCTGAGAATTCCTATACAATACATGAAGATTTGCCGGAAGTTGTGCCGGTAAGAGGTCAACTGCAAATCCAGGACATTCGCAATCCTCGTTTTCAGTTATTATCCATCTCATGTTTATTCACCTGCGATAAACAATGCATCAACAACATTATCAATTTTAGCAATTGTTTCTGGCCTGAATGCTTCAAAGTGATTGCACAGAACCGGACGAACACGAGACAAATAATACTTTATGAAGGCAGTTGTCGACTTAATATTAGCAAAATATCCATGTCCTAGCGGATAATCATCCTGAATGGCGTTGAACACGGTTTTTATTTTTTCTCTGCTCTCCTCATCGACTCCGGCAGAGACCAAAATAGAGTTCAAATCCTCAATGCGAGGCGGAAAATTCACACTTGCCATTCGTCCAATCAGAGCATCATCAACATCCTCTGTACTTGCATCTATTGTGTTCATGGTAAATAAAAACACAATATCTTCTGGAATTGATAATTGTTCTCCATTAGGAAGTTCTATCGCGTGTTCTTCTCCGCGATACGCAGGCTCCAATAAAGAAAAGACTTCTCCAAGAGCCTGGCTCAATCTTGTTCGGTTTACTTCTTCTAATACTATTACTTTCTGAGAGTTGCGCAACGCACGAAGAAGTGCGCCATCCCTCCACTTAAAATTCCCATTTTCATCTGGCATAAAACCTGTAATCAGGTTTTCGTAACCCCAGCCTTCGTGAAGCTGAATGGTACATCTCTTATCAGCATTGCGGTCAAACAGCTTATCAATTGCTCTCGTTTTACCCGTGCGGGGAGGACCGTACAAAAGAATAGCCCGCTCTCCTTGCGAAATAAGATCTCTGATTTGTTCCTCTGGCGAGATTGTAATCCACGCTGGTTTTTTAGAAACAGTAACCATATTTTTTACCCTCTTAACGTAATCCGTGCTTGTTTCCAACTTGGCTTCGAGAGTCACCGGTGTCGAAAAAGCACTGTTGCATATTTCACTGAGTTGTTTATCCGTAATAGGAGTATCCTGAAATTCCACTTGAATCTCTTTGTCGATGAAAATTAACTCACACTCAGAATCATCTAAGTTCAACTCTGTTTTCAATTGCTTCGTAATCTCATCCATGTTATCTGTTGTAAGATTAGTCTGGGCAAAATACCATATTGCAAATTGCCGCAGCGGAATATTTACTCTTTGCCCATCTTCTCTTGCAAAACCCGTTTTATCATGTCCCAGACCTAAAGGATATTGTCTTCCCACTCTAACTACAAGCCCGTGCTTAGAATTATCAAATAAAAGGAAGCTGGTCGGATCTACAGTAACAACAGAACCACTGGATGCCCATCTTTGAATATTCGTTTGAATAATACTTCTTGAAGCATCTCTTTTCATTTCAGCAAAACGCTTTGTATGGGCAAATGGGACAAAAAAACTGCCGTCCTCATTTCCACTTTTAAACAATCTCTGCAAATGAGGAGTTGAATTTACTGTGTCTATTACAACGCTACTTGATTTAGATAAACCCATTGACTTTAACACAAACCATATTTTTAGCATATGGTCAGCAGCCCCTCGCATATCTCGCACAGCATTCTTTATTGTCAGCTCAGTAAAAAACATAGTATAACCTCCCGAAACAGCAACTACTCAATATCTTCAAAAAGCTGTGAGATAGGGACATTGAGGCCATCAGCTATTTTCTTGATGTTGACCAAAGAAATATTTCTCTTTCCGGCTTCTACCGAAGCATAATAAGTTCTGTCCATATCAATAAGAAGAGCAAACTTTTCCTGACTTAAGCCACGCTCTTTTCTGAGCAACTGGATTCTCTGACCGAATCTCTGTTGTATCAGCATAACCAGTCCTCCCGCATATAAAGTTTCATAATATATTGTATTTATAAGAAGTATATAAGACAACGGATTTTAAGCAACAAAACCGAGAAACTCCCCTTCGGAAAAAAGCTAACCCATTGAAGAAAATATAAATTTTATCATAGAACGGATATGACATGGGCAAATAACATCTGAGCCAACTTATTAGCATTATTTCACGGAGATGCTTTCTTCGATGCCGACAGGTATCAGCTCTGGAAAACGGGTTCCCCGGCTTGCGTTTGCAGAAGTTTCTGCATCCGAAACCCGAGGTCCGGGGAAGCCGTTTTCCAGAGCGTACCTCTTAGAGTCCCCATGAAAATAACTGCAAATCTACATCTGCTCCATCAGATTCACCATCTCAATGGCTGACAGAGCACAGTCGTATCCTTTATTTCCGGCCTTACTGCCGGCACGGGCGATAGCCTGTTCGATATTCTCTGTGGTAATCACGCCGAAAAGGACCGGAACTCCGGTAGAAAGCCCCACCTGGGCAATCCCTTTGGACACCTCGCTGCAGACATAATCGTAATGTGTGGTGTCTCCGCGGATCACTGCGCCGACACAGATGACGGCATCGTATTTCCCTGATTTTGCCAGCTTTGCAGCCGCCACCGGAATCTCGAAGGCTCCGGGAACCCAGGCTGCGGTGATATTTTCCTCCTCCACGCCATGCCGCACCAGACCGTCCACTGCGCCGCCCAGCAGCTTGTTCACAATAATCTCGTTAAAACGGGATGCCACAATCGCCACCTGCATTCCCTCCGGCGCTACTACCTTTCCTTCCAATACGCGAATCTCCTTCATGCTTGTCTCCTCCTGATATCATAGTGTATCGCCCCCTCACATCCGTTCGGCGGCAGGTCGTCGGAAGACATCTGGAAAATGCTTCGCATTTGCCTTCCTTCTTCATACTTCTGCTCTTCGCTGTCCTATTCTTATAACCTTTACAGAATACGATGGAAAATATGCCCCATCTTCACCTGCTTGGTGCGCATGTAAAACTCGTCAAAGGGCTGCAGGTCAATCTCGATCGGCACCCGTTCCCGAATCTCCAGTCCGAAATCACCGATGCCATACACCTTCTCCGGATTATTGGTCAGTAGCCGCAGGGATTTCACTCCCAGATCCGAAAGAATCTGTGCCCCGATCCAGTACTCCCGCAGATCCGGCGCAAAGCCCAGCTTCACATTCGCTTCTACCGTATCATAGCCCTGCTCCTGCAGCTCATATGCCTTCAGCTTATTGATCAGCCCGATTCCCCGGCCTTCCTGACGCATATAGAGAAGAATCCCCCGACCTTCGTCCTCGATCTGCTGCATTGCCTTTTGCAGCTGCTTTCCGCAATCGCACCGCATGGATCCGAATGTATCACCGGTCAGGCACTCCGAATGCACCCGGCAGAGTACGTTTTCACCGTCTCCGATCTCCCCCTTTACCAGAGCCACATGGTGCTCCCCGGAAATGTCATTCACATAACCATAGATCTGAAAATGTCCGTACTGCGTCGGCATATCCGCACAAGCTTCCCGCACCACATGCTTCTCATGAATCCGGCAATAATCCTGCAGTTCCTTGATGGTAATGAATTTCAGTCCGAATCTCTCCGCCAGCTTCCACAGATTCTCCGTCCGCATCATGGTGCCGTCATCCTCCATGATTTCACAGCAGATTCCGCATTCCTTAAGTCCTGCCAGACGGCACAGATCCACTGTTGCTTCCGTATGTCCGCTGCGCACCAGCACGCCGCCCCTTCTGGCGATCAGCGGAAATACATGGCCCGGCCTGCGGAAATCCTCTGGCTTTGTCCCTTCTTCTGTACATTTCATCATCGTGTAGGAACGCTCTGCTGCGGAAATCCCTGTTGTCGTATCCACATGGTCAATGGACACGGTGAAGGCCGTCTGATGATTATCCGTGTTCTCTGCCACCATTGGCGGCAATCCCAGCTTTGCCGCAAACTCCGCGCTCATCGGAGTGCAGATCAGCCCCCTGGCATGACAGGCCATAAAATTGATATTCTCCTGGGTGGCAAACTCTGCCGCACAGATCATATCCCCTTCATTCTCCCGATCCGGGTCATCCGTTGCCAGTATGATCCGCCCGGCACGCAGATCCGCAAGCGCCTCCTCAATACTGTTATACTTGTGCTCCATTCTGTTTCTCCTCCTTACTGCTTGTTGGGCACTCTTGTTTTGCTTCTGTTTTTCGGGTTTATCTTTTCTTTCTTGCATTTAGTTCTTCTTGTTTTTCGGTGCTTTCCCTTTCCGGCTTTCCCCTTCTGGCTTTTGCTTTCCTTTTTCTCCCCTCAGACAGGTGTCAGATCCCGCATTCTCTCAGAAAATCCATGGTAAGCCCTCCTCCTGGCTTTCCTGAGGCAGCCTCTTCTCTCCCGAATCTGCCAGAAGGCGCAGATAATTCCCTGGCTGCTCCCACGCTGGCATCCCTCACCTTCCCTTCCGAAAGCCCCAGCAGCCTTTCCACATATTTCCCGATGATATCATTTTCCAGATTCACCAAATCCCCAGGCTTTTTTCTCAGTAAAGTAGTCTCCTCTCCTGTATGGGGAATCACAGATACCTGAAAGTATTCCTCTCCTACTGCCGCTACGGTCAGGCTGATCCCATCGATTGCGACGGAACCCTTCTCCACAATGAGACGCAAAATCTCCGGCCCTGCCTCTATCGTCACCCAGACTGCATTTTCCTCCCTTCTCAGAGAGCGAATCACCCCGGTGCCATCAATATGGCCGGATACCAGATGCCCTCCGAACCGTCCCATGGCCGACATGGCACGTTCCAGATTCACCAGTTCCCCAGGCTTTCCCCGTCCCAGGCTGCTCCGGCGAAGGGTCTCTGCCATCACATCCGCGGTAAAGCCGTCTTTCTGCAGGGAAACCACGGTCAGGCAGATCCCGTTGACTGCAATGCTGTCCCCGATCCGGGTTCCCTCCAGAACCCTTCTGGCCTGGATTGCGATCTGTCCGGAGCTTCCCTGCACGGCAGTCCGTCGGATTTGTCCCAGCTCCTCAATAATTCCTGTAAACATTTCCCCTCTCCTTTCCCTCCGGATACTGCTCCCGGAATCATTTTACACACCTTTTTAGAACCTGGTATTCCAGCATCAAATCCTCCCCCACCTGTGATACTCCTTTCAGAGAAAACAGTTTTGCTTCCTTCGGTGTCAATACTCCGGCTCCTGTCACCGGTGTCTTTGCCTGACTGCCTCCGAATATTTTGGGAGCTATAAAAACCCTTGCCTCCTGTACGATTCCGGCCCGCAGCGCTGCTTCATTTAATTCTCCTCCGCCTTCCAGCAAAATGCTGTCCAGTCCCTGGCTTCCCAGAATCTCCATCAGCCTTCTCAGATCCACCTGTCCGTTCTCATCCGCAGCCAAAATCACCTGAATTCCCAGCGCTTCCAGCTCTGCCGCCGTTTCCGGACTTCCCTGGCCATGTGCCACAATCGTTGGGTATTCCCTGGCTGTCTGGCAGATTCTGCTGTTTCTGGGGATCCGAAGCCGGCTGTCACAGATAATCCGCACCGGACTTTTCCCTCCCTCCAGCCTCACATTCAGCATCGGATCATCGGCCATCACCGTACCGATCCCCACCATAATTCCCATATATTGATGACGCAGCCTTTGCACCTGCTCTCTGGCGGCTTCCCCGGTAATCCACTGAGAAGCGCCGGTACGGGTGGCAATCTTTCCGTCCAGTGTCATGGCATACTTCATCACCACATAAGGGGTTCCCCTGGTAATATAGTGAAAAAACACCGGATTCAGACGGTCGCATTCTTCCCGGAGAAAATCTTCTTCTACCGTTACTCCTGCCTTTTTCAGCACCTCCGCCCCTTTTCCTGCCACCTTGGGATTCGGATCCCTGGATCCAATCACCACCCGGACAATTCCCTGCTCCAGGATCGCCTCCGTACAGGGAGGCGTCTTCCCGTAATGGCAGCATGGTTCTAAGGTCACATACATCACGGCCCCCTGTGCCGGCTCCTTCAGGGCAGCAATCGCATTGCGCTCTGCATGGAGACCTCCGCACCGGGCATGGTATCCTTCTCCGATGATCCGGCCGTCCTTTGCAATAACAGCTCCCACTACCGGGTTAGGGTTGGTCCATCCCCGCCCCTTCTCTGCCAGCTCGATCGCCCTCCTCATCAAATCCTCATCCGTCATCTTTCCTCACTCCTTTTTGTCAGCGAATGCTCTCGAAAACTCTTTGTGTCCGGATTTGCTCCAAACACAAAAATACCCTGCAGAAATCATCCGCAGGGTATCTGACTCTTCTCACTCAAACCAATTTAACAGTTGCCCAAATCTTTCTGCGCTTTGGAATCCACGCCTCTCTGCCAAAATAAAAAGCCCTGAAACGGAATCCCATTTCAGAGCGCTCATGACTTGGCAAATCTGATATCTGATCTTTCTGCGATCGGTTTGCTATACAGCGGAGGGAACGCTCTCCGCTTCCGTCATCTTCTTCCATCCAGACTATACTGTCGGCTCCGGAATCTCACCGGATCAACCTCTCGGCTCGCGGGCTGTACCGCCGGTAGGGACTTGCACCCTGCCCTGAAGACTTTTCTGTTCTTTTGGTTATTATAATCTATCTCCTGACATTATGCAAGTATTTTTTTCCTCCGCTGCCGGATTCCTTCTCCACGATCTCAAGCATTTCCCTGTCATTCATACTGTCTCCAAAGCCTACCGTCTCCTCCACGGGAATCCCCAGAAGCTGCAGACCCTTTCCACCCCCCTTCCCCTTATCAAACCTTCTGTTTATCGCCTCGCCGTTAATAAAACCATACCGGTCCGGCTCCTGCACACACAGCTTACTCCGCCATGGGACGGATATTCAGGGAATGCTCGATCTGCCTTCTCCAGCGGAGAAGCTCGCTGTTGCTTCCCTCACTCCCGTGCTTTTCCAGAAATATAATCTTCCTCCCCATCTCATCCTCCTGATATTTTTCCCAAACTCTGCTTGCTCTGATTTTACCGGTTTTATATGATATCGATTTCATACAGATCATACCACAATTTTCTCCTCCCTGCAGTCCCTTTTTACCTGTAAAATCCCAGAATTTTCCTCTGCTTATCCTCCACTTCTCCTGATTTTCCGATACTCCCTGGGCGGTTCCATAATCCCCCGTCTTCCACTGCTTCACAAAACCGCCCAGACGGTTGAGACAGTAGACAACCATCATCACACCCCCGACAGGCACGCACAGATAATAAAGCTCCATCGGCATATGTAAGGCCGGGGAGATCTGCCCGGAAGAATTCATGGTCACAATCCATCCTCCGGCAATCATCACAAAGATACTCAAAAACAGAATCAGAATCTCAATCCCGATCTTCGTCATCAGCATTCCCTTCTCACTGAACGACCGGGTTATCAGATTGATGGACAGATGACTGTCCTTTCCATAGGCATAAGGCACCCCCAACATAGTCATCCAGATCAGAAGATACCGCAAAAGCTCTTCTGTATACTTGCTGGGACTGTTTAACACAAACCGGGTAAACACCTGCCAGAAGCATCCCGCAACCATCACCGCCACCACGACTCCCAGAAGAATCTCCAGAATCCTGTTTAGTACTTTCATCATACTCCTCCTCACTGTGCGTATTTCTGAATGTCATCATAAAGCGCCTTATAGCTCTCTCCCTTGGCGCAGTAATTCTCATGAACCGGCTGCACTGCCTCGATAAACGCTGTCTTGTCAATATCCCGGTAAATGGTCACTCCATGACTCTCTGCTTCCTCAACAGCCTCTGCCATCATGCCATTGTACAAGCTCTTGAAATTCTCATTCGCCTTCTGAATCGAATCCACTAAAAGCTGCTTCTGTCCGTCCGTCATCCGATCCCAGGTCCGGGTGCTGATAATGTAAATGTCCGGCGAATACTGATGCTCGGTATAGGTATACGCTTTGACCAGATCCTGATGTCCGTCCACGGTCAGCACCAGCTCCGTATTCTCCGCCCCGTCCACGATTCCCTGCTGCAGGGCACTGTACGTCTCCCCGCCTGCCATAGGTACCGGAGAACCGCCCATCAGCTCAATCATGTCCATGGAGGTAGAGCTCGGCATGGAACGGATTTTCTTTCCCTTTAAGACCGAGGGATCCGTACAGGCCACATTTTCCTTGAGATAAAAGTTCCGCGAACCATTGGCATAATATCCGATGGCAATATAGCCGTCCTCCGCTGTAGACGAAAACAGTTCCTTTACCTTCTCGCTGTTCTCACAGGCATTATAATAATGCTCCTGGCTCTGAAACAGATACGGCACCGCAAAGATGGAATACTCATCCTTAAACTGCCCCAGCGTATTAGAGCTGACCTTGGCCATATCCAGGACCCCTGCCTGCACCATCTCGATTTCTTCCTTTTCCGTTCCCAGCACCCCGCTGGCATAGATGGAAACCTTCAGATTCTGACTCGGATCCTCTGCCGCAAACTCCGAGATCCTGGCTATCGACCCGGCAATCTCTGACCCGGCCGCCTGGTTATGCGCCAGGCGAAGCTCCAGCACATCCCCCGAAGAAGTCCCCGCTACCGAGAAAAAAGTGGCCCCCACTATCGCAATAGCGGCTACGCTGGCAGCAATTCCAAGCGTTTTTTCCCATTTCTTCATACTCCACATTCTCCTTTTCCTTCGCACATTTCCCTTAATCAAAACCAGATTTTGTAAAAAATGTACAATAATTTTGTTTTCTCCCTTGATAAATACCGGTATTTTTAAGTGTTTTCAGTATAACATATTCAAAAATGCAATTCTCCCCTTGAATTGACGGGAATCCATCATTTTCAAACTATATTGTACTCATTTCCGCCGATTTTTGCAGAATTCCCCTTGACAATCCCGGTTGATACCAAGAGCACTGGACAATATTGGAGAAAAAAAACGGGCACAGAAGATTTTTCAGGCACTTTTTATGTCTCGGGACTCTTTTTTTCTGCCATCCCCCTCAGATACCGGTAAAATACATCCGCCGCACCGCTTCTCCCCCGTCCCTTATCCGAAATCAGCCGGATCGACCGCACCGGCGTCTCAAAATCCAACGGAATCCGCACCAGTGCTGTTCTCCTCAAAAGCGGCAAAGCCAGACTCTCCGCCACAAACCCGATCCCCAGATTCTTCTCGATCAGCGGCAGCAAAAGATCCGAGGTCTCCACCTCCATATCCAGCTCCGGCTCCATGCCATACCTTGCAAAAAGCTCCCGATAAAGCTCAAAGGTCGCCGTTCCCCTTCCCAGGCCAATCCAGGGATATTCCCGCAGCCTTTCCAGCCTGACCTTCTCCCGGCCCAGATGCTTATACTCCGCTCCTCCCACCAGAATCTCCCGGAAATCACACACCCAGTCGCAGCGGAAAGACTCCGATGCCTCAAAAGGCGTGGTCACAATCGCAAAATCCAGTCCTCCCGAAGAAAACTCCCGCATAATCTGCCGTGTGCTGTGATTGTGAACCTTAATCCTTATCCCGGGGTACTCCGTCCGAAAGGCACCCATAGCCTCCAGAAGAAAAAGGTGCAGCGCTGTCTCGGTCGCCCCGACTTCAACCACTCCCGTATCTGCTCTGTCCTGCCTGCCGATCTCTTCCTCGGCATGCGTCAAATGCTCATAAGCTGCCTTCACATGAACATACAGGCGCTCCCCCTCCCCGGTAAGGCGGATCCCCCGCGGCTCCCGCACTAAAAGACGGCAGTTCAGCTGCGCTTCCAGAAGCTTCATCACCCGTGTCACATTCGGCTGGTTGCTCCCCAGCGCAGCAGCCGCCCTGGTAAGATTCCCATACTTCGCCACATAATAAAAAACCTTATAATACTCAAAATTAATATCCATGTCAAATTTATATATCCTTTATATAATCTATATATTTTATCTATTTCACTTTCCATAGTATAATACATTTTTGGTCAAACATAAAGGGAAACCGAGATATGAATAAGATATGAATAAGACCATAAAAGAAAAAAAGAAAGGACATAATCCCCATGAACAAAGACCTGACCCAGGGAAATCCCCAAAAAGTACTGTTTTCCTTTTGCCTCCCCATGTTCGGAAGCATCCTGTTCCAGCAATTATATAATATCGCAGACTCCCTGGTAGCCGGCAAATTCATCGGGGAAAGCGCCCTGGCTGCCGTAGGCAACAGCTACAATATCACCCTGATCTTCCTCGCTTTTGCCTTTGGCTGCAACATCGGCTGTTCTGTCGTCGTATCCCAGCTCTTCGGAGCCAGAGAATACCAGAAAATGAAAACCGCTGTGAGTACCACCCTCACAGCGAGTCTCTTTCTGTGCCTGGCCCTCATGAGCCTGGGCCTGCTCTTCTGCAACCAGCTTCTGCTCTTTATGAAGACTCAGCCGGAAATCATGGCTGACTCTTCGCTTTACTTACGGATCTATATCTGGGGACTCCCCTTTCTGCTCTTTTACAACATTGCTACGGGGATCTTTTCCGCATTGGGAGACTCCAAAACGCCTTTTTTCTTTCTGGCTGTGTCCTCCACCGCCAATATTGCCGTGGACATATTATTTGTAAAAGCCTTCTCCATGGGGGTAGCCGGAGTCGCATGGGCAACCTTTCTCTGTCAGGGCGTCAGCTGCATCCTCTCCCTCATCCTCATAATCAGACGCCTCTCCCAGATCAAAACCCAGGAGCCTGCCCCCCGCTTTTCCTGGCCCCTGCTTAAAAGGATCGCCGTCATTGCCATTCCCAGCATCCTGCAGCAATCCTTCATCTCCCTGGGAAACGTGATGATCCAGGGCTGCATCAACAGCTTTGGCATCCGCGTTGCCGCCGGCTACGCTGCTGCCGTAAAGCTCAATAACCTGGTGATCACATCTTTCACCACCATCGGCAACGGCATCTCCAACTTTTCCGCCCAGAACCTGGGCGCCCGCCAATACTCACGCATCCGGGAAGGGATCCGCGCCGGTCTCAAACTGGTATGGACCCTGTGCCTCCCCTTCTGCCTGGCCTACCTGCTCCTGGGCAGATACCTGCTCCTGCTGTTCCTAAACCAAAGCTCCGGCTCCGCCCTTACCACCGGACAGCAGTTCCTGCAGATTCTCTCCCCCTTTTACTTCGTCATAGCCGCCAAGCTGGTCGCAGACGGCGTCCTCCGCGGTACCAGCGCCATGCTCTCCTTTATGGTCGCCACCTTCACCGACCTGATCCTGCGCGTCGTTCTGGCCTTTGTCCTCTCCGGCCTGACTGGAACAGCTACTGGTATCTGGCTCGCATGGCCCATCGGATGGTTCATCGCCACAGCGCTCTCGCTCTTTTTCCTGAAAAATAACAAGGCAATGCAGACACTTTCCTGACACAGCGAATGGGGAGACGGGATCTTCCTCCCGTCATCCCCGATGGTTCGCTCTCTCCGCCTTCACGCTCTTCCCCCGGATTTTCGCCCGCTTCATACACTCCAGCACCTCTTCCGCACAGTCCTTTGGCACCTCCACAAAGGTATATTTATCATACATATCAATGCTGCCGATCCATTTTCCCGGAATTCCGCTCTCACCGGCCACAGCGCCCAGAATATCACCGGACTTCACGTTCTGATCCTTCCCCACATTCAGAAACAGGGTTGCCATCTCGGATGTCCGATGCTTTCTTCCTCTGTGTTCGTTTTCCCTTCCCTCATAGTCTCCGCCGGAATGCCTTCTTCCGTATCCCCTTCCGGCCTCTCTCCGGCCATAGCCTTGTCCGCTTCGGCCGTTTTTGCCATACCGATCCAAATCCTCCAGGGAACGTGCTTCCCGGTAATCGTCGATGATATCCTGATTCTCCTCACCCATGCTCAGACGCACCAGGGCAGCCGCCAGATCCAGAGAGGTATAGTCCTCCTCCAGAAGCTTTTTCTCCACAATGTGAATCACCCGGCTTAAATCCATATCCTCCATGACCTCCTTTGCCTGGCTCAGCACCTTCTCTGCCTTGATCTCTGTGATATCATCCAGAGAGGGGATCGCCTGCGGCACGATCCGGGTCTTACAGTACCGCTGGATGTCCCGCAGCTTATAGACCTCTCTCCCCACGACCAGGCTGAAGGCGATTCCCTCCCGTCCCGCACGGCCGGTCCTGCCGATCCGATGTACATAATATTCATCATCCTGAGGAATATCGTAATTGAACACCGCCTCCACATCGTCCACATCAATCCCCCTTGCAGCCACATCCGTAGCTACCAGGATCTCGGTCCTTCCCTTGCGGAAGCTGTTCATCACCCGATCCCTCTGCACCTGCTTCAGATCCCCGTGCAGCCCTTCTGCAAAATATCCTCTGCCCTGCAGCTCTTCCACCAGAAGATCCACCTGGCGCTTGGTGTTGCAGAATGCCACCGAAAGCTTAGGCGCATACAGATCAAGCAGGCGGCACATCACCTCCACCTTGGTCTTTGGCTTCACCTCATAGTAGTACTGCGTCACCTTTGGCACGGTCAGCTCCTTTTTCACTACCCGCACTACCTCCGGATCCTGCTGAAAGGTACGGGCGATCTTTAAGATCGCATCCGGCATGGTAGCGGAAAACAGAATCGTCTGCCGCTCTTTTGGAAGCTGTCCTAAGATCGTCTCCATATCCTCCAGAAAGCCCATGTTCAGCATCTCATCCGCCTCATCCATGATCACGGTATGAACCATATCCGTCTTCACGGTTCTGCGCCGCATATGGTCCATCACCCTTCCCGGTGTTCCGATGATAATCTGCGGCCCGTCCTTCAGGGAACGGATCTGCCGCGCAATATCCTGTCCGCCATAGATCGGCAGCACCTTGATTCCATGCAGGTATTTTGCCAGGCTGCGGATCTCCTCCGCCACCTGGATGGCCAGCTCCCGGGTCGGGCAGAGCACCAAAGCCTGCAGATGCTTATTCCTCGGATCCAGCTTCTGAAGCAGCGGAATCCCAAAGGCTGCCGTCTTGCCGGTTCCGGTCTGTGCCTGTCCGATGATGTCCCGCCCTTCTGCCTGTACCGGAATCGCCTTTGCCTGAATCGGCGTAGTCTCTTCAAATCCCATATCTGTGATGGCCTTCAGAATCTTCTCATTCAGCCCCAGCTCCTCAAATTTTGTTGTCTCCATATTCTGCCTTTCACCTTTCTCAACCTGATTCCGAAAAAAAGAGAGGTTCCAGGACAGACCCGAATCCTCTCTAGTAACATTTTTTTACTCTACCATAATCCGCAATGTTTGTCAAACGCTTTCTCCGGCTTAATTACGGTAAACGCAAGCTTTTGTTATTGTTCACAGGCAATATCAGTTAGTTAAGCGTTTCTGAAAGGTACGCCAGAGAAACGGGGAGAGAAGCAACCGGAAATGGTCGGCTGTTTTTTCCGGTTTCGAGATCAAGAATTCCTAAAATCCCTGATTTTTGCTAAAAACGAAACGAAAATTCACAAACTCGCTACGCTCAGGCAGTGTGAATTTTCGTTTCAACGCAAAACTCAGAAATTTAAGGACTTCTAAATCTCTGCAAAGTCAAAAACAGCCGACCATTTCCGGTTGCTTCTCTCCCCGTTTCCCTGGCTGAGTTTCGCGTTTTTTAACTTACTGATATTGGGTGTTAACAGTAACAGCTTTTGACTATCGGCGTAACTCCCGAATTACAAAAGCTTGCGTTTACCGTACCGGTTTACTGGCTGCAGTACCCGAACATGCTACTGTTCACAGGCAATGTCAATTAGTTTAAGGGATCGCGAAACTCAGCCTTGGAAAAAGGAGCGGCAAGAGGCCGAAAATAGTCTGATAATTTTGACTTTGCAGGGATTTAGAAGTCCTTAAATCCCTGAATTTTGCGTTGAAACGAAAATCCACACTGTCTGAGCGAAGCGAGTTTGTGGATTTTCGTTTCGAACTTAGCAAAAATCAGGGATTTTAGGAATTCTTAATCCCGAAACCGGAAAAATCATCAGACTATTTTCGGCCTCTTGCCGCTCCTTTTTCCAAGGCGTACCTCTCGGTAAAACTTAACTAAACGACATTGGGTATTAACAGTACCCGAACAGCTCCACCTCTCTTCCCCCGCTGATGCGAAGCTCCCTGCTCATCCCATAGACGGCGTTGCTGATCACATATTCGCCGTCATTGACATAGACCTCCACCATATGGTCATCCACATAGATATCCAGCCGGTTCCCCTCTTTTACAAATGGTGTTTCGAACACCGTCCGGTAATTCTCTTCCCTGCAGAATACATGGCTTCTGTCTGTACAGACCCGGTTTCCTCTGCGGGTAATCCTGTATCCGCCCACATCCACGCATCCGCCCTCTTCCAGGAAGAGCCCGATCCGGTATCCCTCCTCCCCGGCCTCCTTCACATCTGAAAGCGGCCGGCAATATCTCTTTTTCACATGGGGATGCACCCGGAAATAGATGTGCCCCTCCTTCATCTCTACTACCCGGGGCAGGCAGAACATCCCTCTCCAGGGCACTGCCTCTTCCTGCTCCACAGCTCTTGGCATCCGCAGCCAGGCGATCAGCACCCGGCGTCCCTCTTCATCCACCGTGCTTTGAGGTGCATACAAATCCAGTCCGTAATCCAGATACTGCCAGGTATCCGGCAACTGCATCCGGCAATTCTCCTCCTCAAAATTCACGGCCATACAGATTGCCTGGTTCTCCTCCCACTTTCCGTCCTTAAGAAAACGCATGGGGGAAAATACCAGCGCCTGGCCTCCGTCTGTTTCAAAGTAGTCAGGACACTCCCACATCCAGCCCCAGCCATCCCCTTTACCGGCCTCATTGACATAAGACCAGGTCTCCAGATCCTCGCTGCGGTAAAAAAGCAGCTTTCCCTTTCCATCCTCGCTCCGGCTTCCCAGAACCATATACCAGCCATTCCTGCCTCTCCAGACCTTAGGATCTCTGGTATGGGTCCGGTCTCCGCAGCGTCTGTCCCCGATCGGCGGGATCACCACCCTCTTGCCGCCGAAATTATCAAAATGCATCCCGTCCTCTGAGTCGATCCGCATCTGGCAGGAGTCAAACTGGTCGTCAGGACAAAGATGGATATTCTCCGGGTCCGCGGCATGATAATGCACGCCGGTATAGAAAAGAACCATCCTGCCGTCCTGTTCCACCGCACTCCCCGAGAAGCACCCGTTTTGGTCTCCTTCCTTTGTCGGGAAAAGGGCAATTCCCACATGCTCCCAGCTGACCAGATCCTCACTTACCGCATGACCCCAATGCATGGTTCCCCAGATCGGGGCATAGGGAAAATACTGGTAAAACAGATGATATTTCCCCTTGTAAAAGATGAATCCGTTCGGATCATTGATCCAGTTCCCCGGTGCCTTCAAATGTCCTTCCTGTTTTCGGCGCTGTTCCATTCTCCTGATTCCTTTCCCTATTAAAAATGCTTACTCAATGGCTTCTCTTCCCTCAGATCGCCTCTTCCGTATTCTTATCAAAGAAATGCATCTTCTCCGGCAGGAACGCAAAGGTAATCTCATCCCCGATCCGGCTCACCTCATATTTAGATACCCGGGCCACGCTCAGACATCCGCCGAAGGTAAAGTACAGGTTATTCTCATTGCCCATTACCTCGGCATTCTCCACCACGGCCTTCTGTCTGTCCTGATGATACCGCTCCAGGCTATCTTCGTCAAGCCGGATATCCTCCCCGCGGATTCCCATAATCAGCTCTCCGCCTCTTCCCTCCAGCCGTTTTGTCACCTCTTCCGGCAGCCTGACCTTGCTCCCATCCCGGAATCTCATCTCCCTGCCGTCTATCGTCACCGGGTAGAAGTTCATCTGCGGGGATCCGATAAATCCAGCCACAAACTTATTCACCGGATGCTCATACAGTTCCATCGGAGCCCCGGCCTGCTGAACCACTCCGTCCTTCATGATTACGATCCGGTCTGCCATGGTCATAGCCTCTACCTGGTCATGAGTCACATAGATCGTTGTCGTTCCCAGTTCCCGATGAAGCTTGCTGATCTCATTGCGCATGCTGACTCTGAGCTTGGCATCCAGATTGGAAAGGGGCTCATCCATCAGAAACAGCTTCTGATTCTTCACGATCGCACGCCCTAACGCCACCCTCTGCCGCTGCCCTCCGGACAGATTCTTCGGCTTGCGGGTACGAAACTCCTCCAGTCCGAGAATCCGGATCGCCCAGTCCACCTTCTTCTGCACCTCTGCCTCCGGAACCTTCATATTCCGCAGTCCGTATCCGATATTCTTCTCCACCGTCATATGAGGATACAAGGCATAATTCTGAAATACCATGGCAATCCCCCGGTCTCTGGGCGCCACATCGTTGACACGCTTTCCGTCTATGTACAGGTCTCCGCTGGTGATCTCCTCAAATCCGGCCACCATCCGCAGGGTGGTGGACTTGCCGCAGCCGGACGGCCCTACAAAGGCAATGAATTCCTTCTCCTCAATGGTCAGGTTAAAATCCGTGACCGAATTTCTCTCTGCATTCTCATATTTCTTGCAAATATTTTTAAATTCGATAAAACTCATCTCTTATCCCTCCTTGGACCCTGTCGAGGTCACGCCTTCTACAATCTGTTTCGAGAATAACGAATAAATGATAATCACCGGAATCGTCACCATAGTAATCACGGCAAGCGTCTGACCCATCGTCGTGTTTTCATTGGATGTAATGGAATTCAGGCCGATCTGCGCTGTCAGAAGATTGCTGGAGGTAAATACCAGCGACGGCCACAGATAATCATTCCAGACATTCAGGAAGGTAAACACGCTGACCGTTGCCACCACTGTCTTGGACATCGGCAGTACCATGGTAAAGAAATACTTCAGCGGACTGCAGTAGTCCAGCTGGGCTGCTTCATACACGTCGTCCGGCAGATTCAAAAACACCTGACGGAACAGGAAAATGTTGAATGGATTCACGATCATCGGCAGAATATAGCCTGCCACGGTATTCAGAAGCCCCACCTTGGCAATCATCAGAAAATGAATCGTAAGGATCGTCTCCATCGGCACAATCTGTAAAAGCAAGATCAGAAGCACCCAACGCTCGCGGAACGGAAAATGTATCTTTGCCAGGGCATACCCGGCCAGGCCGTTAACCACAATCCCGCACAGAATCAGAATCGCAGCGTAAAACAGTGTATTGGCCATATATCTCAGAAAATTCGTATTGGTCAGAATCGAGAGATAGTTATGAAAAAATCCGCCTCCCGGCGCCGGCGGGATGAAGGCTGCCACTGTATTCATATCCGCCGTGATTGCCGCATCCGGCTTGAAGGAATTGGCAAGCATCCAGACCACGGGGAACAGGAAAAACAATGACAACACCAGAAGTACGGCTGTAAGGATCCAGTTAATTCCCTTTTGCTTTTTTGTTAACATGCTTTCCTTCCTCCTTATCTCTGGTCAGGATCGACTGAATCACCGTCAGAACCATCACAAATATTGCAAATACAATCGCCATGGTGGAGGCGAGTCCGATCTCCCAGTTGACGGTACCCGTCTCATAGATATTGTAAACCATCGTGTAGGTCGAATGAGACGGACCGCCTCCGGTCATGACCATGGGCTGCACGATCATGCGGAAAGCCCCGATGGTAACCGTAATAAACACAAACACACAAAGCGGCTTTAACTCCGGCAGCGTAATATCCTTAAACTTCTGCCACTCACTGGCATGGTCCATCTCCGCCGCCTCATAGAGCCCTGGATTGATCGCCTGCAGTCCCCCCAAAAAGATAATCATCTGATATCCGACTCCCTGCCATACGCTCATGACTGCAATGGAGGGAAGCGCCTGCTTCGCACTGTGGATAAAAGGCTGCGCCGGAATCCCGAGGTTCCCAAGCATGGTATTCAGGATTCCTTCCGGACTGTAGATCTGCATCCAGAGCGTCGATACCACGGCCAGTGACATCACCACCGGAATGAAGAATGCCACCTTGAAATATTTCTTGCAATGGGTCACCCGGTTGATCAGAAGCGCCAGCGCCAGCGCCCCGATCCCCTGACAGGGCAGAATGATCAGCACAAAGCACACCGTATTGAAAAAGGACTTCACAAACAGATCATCCCGGAAAATCTTCCCATAATTCTCCAGCCCCACAAAATGGGTCAGGTCCGGATTCAGCGCAAAGTAATCGGTAAAGCTGAAAATCAGTGTCAGCACCATCGGCACGAACAAAAAGATGGTCAGCAGAACCAGCGCAGGCCCGAAAAACGCCATTCCTAACAACGAACTTGATCTTTTCTTCATTATTTTCTCGTATAACGCTCCAGCTTCGCGTTAATCCTTTCTACAGATTTGTCCAGCACCTGCTGCGTATCCTGCCCGCTTAAGGCCACGCTCTCCAGCGCCTGCTGGAAGGATGTGCTCACCTGTGGATACACCGGTGTCTTCGGCCGGGGATGTCCGTACTCCTTCAGCTGCTCGTACAAGAACCGGTAATTCTCATCCGTCTGAAATACATCGATCTGCTCAAAAGCCTCGTAGGTCGAGGGAAAGGTCTTAGACAGCTCCCAGATGCGGACACCGCTCTCTACACCGCTCATCCATTTGACCAGCTCGGTGGCTCCTTTAAGATTCTCGGAATCCGAGGATGCCGCATAGGCCCAGGAACCTGTCGGCGTATAACGTCCCCCGTCCCAGCTCTCCCCTACCACATAGGGCGCTACTCCCAGACGGATGTCCGGATAATTCTGATAAACGGTATTGACCTCCCAGGCTCCGTCGATCTTGAAGGCCGCCCGGCCGCTCTCGAACAGATGCTCGATCGGAGCCTCTGACATATATCCCTTTTCCACTACCCCGCGGAAGAACTCCATCGCCTCTGCCATCTGAGATGAATTAAAATATCCATCTACAGAAAGTCCGTCCTCGCTGACCAGGTCCCCTCCCCCAGACCACACAAAAGGTGCATAGTAATATATGCTTGCCTCTCCCACCGGGAAGGTCATATCCAGGGGATAGCCCCCTTTCGCTTCCATCAACGGCTTCAGCCTTTCTAAGATATCCGTGAATTCCCTCCAGGTCCAGGGATGACCGGCCTCTGGCACCTCAATCCCGGCCTCCTCCAGAATATCCTTGTTGTAATACATCCCCACACTGGACTCCATCACTCCCAATGCATAGAGCTGCCCCTGATAGGTTCCCTGCTCCAGAATCGACTCCAGGTACACGCCGCGCTCCTCATTGGTAAGCTCTGCCAGCGGCTGGATGATCCCGTTCGCCGCATAGGCTGCTACATTCGGTCCGTCTACGGTCAGCACATCCGGAAGGCCTCCTGCCATCACCGAGGCATTGACCTTATCCGAATATCCTCCTCCGCTGTCATTACGCGGAACGAACTCAATGTCTGCAAAATACGTTCCGTTATACACCTCATTGAAACGGTCCACCGACTGCCGGTAGGCCTGCCCCTCTTCCGTGTCCTCAATGGAATGCACCCACAGAGAGAGATACTGCTCACCCGGGTCAAAGCCCTCAACGTCCCCGGGCTTCACCTGCTTCTTCTGACAGCCTGCCAGACAGCCCGCTGCCAGCAGCATAAATGCCACTGCTGCAAATCCCTTTTTCATGACATCCTCCTGACCAGGTATCCACCTGCCTTTTTAAAACACTTTCGCATCTATTTGTAACCGGTAAAGTTATCGGTAAAGTAACCGGTTACTTTATGATATAACTATACCACTTCATCCGGCAGCTGTCAATACCTTTTTGCACGTTTTTGTTGCGTTCCACGGAGTTGAGGGGTTCTTTTCACGGGGGGGGATTCCGAAAGGTACGCCTTGGAACGAGGGGGTCCGCAGCGGGAAATGGTCTGCGGATGTTTCCGGTTTCGAGATCAAGAATTCCTAAA
The DNA here is from genome assembly GCA_910575255.1 of Lachnospiraceae bacterium. Classification (GTDB taxonomy): domain Bacteria; phylum Bacillota; class Clostridia; order Lachnospirales; family Lachnospiraceae; genus Brotaphodocola. The sequence goes on from CAJTEM010000008.1 coordinate 104,913, forward strand.
ATTTCCGAGTTTTGCGAAAAGCGAAACGAAAACTCAGAAATTTAAGGACTTCTAAATCTCTGCAAAGTCAACATCCGCAGACCATTTCCCGCTGCGGCCCTCCCCTCGTTCCAAGGCTGAACATCCCGTTCTCCGTTCTTTCGAGGCTGGTAAATACCAGCTCTGGAAACCCCACCTCCATGAAAAGCAAGGCTCATCATTCCAGCTTTATCCCGGAAAGCATCTGGGCCAGGGCATTATTGAGGGGCTCTTCTGACTCCTTCTTCTGCTGGTTCATATACCTTGCCACATCCTTTTTGGAGATTCCGGCCCCTTCCTTCTTCCTGCGTTCCTGAAAAGCCTTCAGCTTCTCCTTATACCCGCAGGCACAGACAAAAATCTGCCCGTCCCCCTTTCCTTTAAGCAGCATTTTCTTGCGGCAGACCGGACAGCGGGCGTTGGAAGTGCGGGAGATGGTCTCCCGATGGCCGCACTCCCGGTCCTGGCACACCAGCATCTCGCTGTTCTTTCCCTTTACCGCCAGCATCCTTTTGCCGCAGACCGGGCAGCGGGTATTAGTCAGATTGTCATGGCGAAAGCTTCCTTCCCCGACCTTGATCTGACTGGTCAGCTCTTTTGAATACTCCCGGATGGCAGCCATAAAAGCGCTCCTCTTCCGTCTCCCCTTAGCGATCTCCGACAGCTTCATCTCCCAGTCTGCCGTCATCTCCGGCTTTTTTAAGTCCTCCGGCACCAGCTCCAGAAGCTGCTTTGCCTTGGAGGTAAGGAAAATATCCTTTCCCCGTTTTTCCAGCAAAAAGCTGGAAAAAAGCTTCTCGATAATATCCGCTCTGGTGGCCACCGTCCCCAGGCCGCCGGTCTCTCCCAAGGTCTTTGCCAGCTCCCGGTTCCCTGACTCCAGGTAGGCTGCAGGATTCTCCATGGCAGAAAGCAGAGTGGCCTCATTAAAGGGCGCCGGCGGGCTGGTCTTTCCCTGGGTGAGAGACACTGCCAGCCCTGAAAGAAGCTCCCCCTTCTGCAAGGAAGGAAGCTGCCGTAATCCAGAGGTCATAAGGGCCTGCTCCTCCTCCGGCACATCCTCCTCATACCCTTCCCCGTCCTTCCAGCCGCAGACCTCCTTCCAGCCGGGACTTTTCACCACATTCCCCCTGGCCCGAAAATCCTCCCCGCCCAAACTTACCGTCAGACGGGTTTCTTCATACTCATAGGGCGGATAGAGAACAGCCAGAAAACGGCGCACCACCAGATCGTAGATTTTTCTCTCTTCCACACTCATGTGATCCAATTGCACAAATTGTTCTGTAGGGATGATGGCATGGTGGTCGCTTACCTTGCTGTCATCTACAAAAAACATCTTTCCCGAAAGGGGCCGGCTGACCAGCTTTCCTGCCAGCACCTTATAAGGCCCTGTGCCGCAGGCCTTTAAGCGTTCCTTTATGGTAGGCACAATATCCTGGCTTAAATACCGGGAATCGGTTCTGGGATAGGTGAGAACCTTGTGATTCTCATAGAGCCGCTGCATGATATTTAAGGTTTCCTTGGCCGAGTATCCAAACTGCCTGTTTGCATCCCGCTGCAGCTCCGTCAGATCGTAGAGCAGAGGGGCAACGATCTTTTTGGGTATCCGGCGGATCTCTGTCACCTGTGCCTTGCCGCCATTTAACTCTGCCTGAAGCTTCTCCATCCTCTTCCGGTCAAAAGAGCGGCTGCTCCCCGATGCCTTGTCCTGCCAGGTGAGGGTAAGCCCCAGCTCCCTGCTTTTTGCCTGAAGCCCGTAATAAGGCTGCGGCACAAAATCCCGGATAGCCTTTTCCCTTCTGGCAATCATGGCCAGAGTAGGGGTCTGTACCCTGCCGCAGGAAAGCTGGGCATTGTATTTGCAGGTCAACGCCCTGGTGGCATTGATTCCCACCAGCCAGTCCGCCTCCGCCCGGCACATGGCCGCATCGTAGAGACTGTCATACTCCCTGCCGTCTTTTAAACGGGCAAATCCCTCCCGGATGGCCTTGTCTGTCACAGAGGAAATCCACAGACGGCGGATGGGCTTTTTGCAGTTTGCCTTTTTCAGAATCAAACGGGCCACCAGCTCCCCTTCCCTGCCTGCGTCTGTGGCAATAATCACGTCCGACACATCCTTCCTGGCAAGCTGGGCTTTGACTGCCGCGTACTGCCTGGCCGTCTGTGGAATCACTCTCAGCTTAAAGGGCTCCGGAAGCATGGGAAGATCCTCCATCTTCCACTGCTTATATCCGGGATCGTACTCCTCCGGATCCGCCAGCTCCACCAGATGCCCCAGGCCCCAGGTGACGATATACCGTCCGCCCTCCAGATATCCGTTTCCGGCCTTCCCACATTTCATCACCCGGGCAATATCCCTGGCTACGGAAGGTTTTTCTGCGATAATCAATGATTTCATTATTTCCTCCATTCTATGCATGCCCCGCTTTATCGGGCATTGCATGCCCCGCTTTATCGGGCACAAACAGGTATTCTTGTCCTCAGTGGATAAGGAGATACCCGCCCCAAATGCCGCCCGGCGGCGGCAGACGGAACAAATTCTCATTTATCATATCACGTTTCCTTCCTCAGTTCCACCATCTTTAATCGCAAACACAATTTCCCAGATGTTTTCCACCCCGTTCCGGTATGCTCTGTCATGCTCAGTCAAAATCCCACCGCTTCTCCACATCAAAGCAGGCATACTCCCCATAGCCTCCGGATTGTTGGTATCCCTCATATCCGGCCCTCACCGCCTGGGCAAAATCGGCCAGGCAGGTGCCCTCCAGATAATCCAAATCCCCGAAACACAAAAGCTCAAACTGCTCCTTCATCAGATGCAGCAGCTCATCATCCGTGATCTCATCCTCCATCTCATTTTTATACAGGTAAAATATATCCGTAAATATCCCCCTTTTCTTTTGATAAAGTACGATAACCAGCATGTTACTGTTCACAGGCAATGTCAGTAAGTTAAGGAATCGCGAAGCACAGCCAGGGAAACGCTTAACTAACTGACATTGGGTGTGAACAGCGTTATAGCATCATACATCTGATATCACCAGTCTTGTATTGGGGGCTGATTTATGGTATGATAATAGTGGAAAAAGGATATCTGCATGCCAGGCTGATAAAGCTCCCGCAGATATCCTTTAATTCCATTATTTTCAAAGGAGTTCCCCCATTATGGCAAAGAAAAATATCACCTTCAGCGACATTGCCCAATATACCGGATTTTCCAAAACTACGATTTCCCGCTATTTTAATAATCCGGATTCCCTGACACTGGAAAACCAACAGAAGATCGCAGATGCCCTGACTGCTCTTGACTATAAGGAGAATAAAGTTGCCCGCATTCTGGCAAACGGCAAGACAGAATTTGTCGGTATTCTCATTCCCAACCTCTACCTGCACTATTATTCGCAGGTTTTAAATCAGATTCTTTCCACTTATGAAACCTATGGCTATAAGTTTCTCGTATTTGTCTGCAATGATAAGGAAGAGACCGAGCGGCAATACATCCGGGAACTCCTGGCTTATCAGATTGAAGGCATGATCGTCCTGAGCCATACGATCTCTTCTGAAGAGCTTGCCTCCTATGATATCCCGATTGTGACGATTGAAAGAGAGGATCGTTACACCTGCAGTGTCAACACGGACAATTACATGGGCGGACTCCAGGCTGCCAGCCTTCTTTATAAGAATGGCTGTGATATTTTGATCCATGTCAATGCCGATATCTCCCCGGAGGTTCCTGCCTATGGACGGATTCAGGGCTTTCAGGATATCTGTCAGGAGCACGGCATCCCCCATGAGCTGATTCTTACGCATCTGGGCAGCAGCTATGCGGAGGCTTCCGGCCATATTCTCCGCATCTTCGAAGCCCTTGCTGCCAAATATGAAGGGAAACGGAAGGGAGTCTTTATGCCCAATGACACCCATGCCAATGTCCTGCTGAATCTGCTGGTCCGCAAATACGGAACCTTTCCGGATGATTACCGCCTGGTCGGCTTTGACAATTCCCCGATCTCCAGTGAGGCAATCATTCCCACCAGTACAGTCGGACAGCAGATCGATACGCTTGCCCGGGAGGCTATGGAGCTTTTGGTACTGCAGATGAATGAACGCAAAAAACGCAGACCGGTTCCGCTCGAACAACCCATCCACAAAATCATACCGCCCGTTTTGATCCGCAGGGAAACCACCCGGTAGACCTCCGCAAACACAATTAGATTTATGATTTTTTCAAAATACTTCAAAATACAGTTGACAAAAGTAAGATTTTGGAGTAGAATATGTACTGTTGCAGAGGTAATCCTCGCACATCAATTTCATATGTGTGCGTAGCTCAGCTGGATAGAGCACTTGGCTACGGACCAAGGTGTCGGGAGTTCGAATCTTCTCGCGCACGTATATCAAAAAGAGTATTTATCGAAAGATAGATACTCTTTTTGATTTCATAGGAAATTGCGTCCTATAAAACTGCAAAAGGAGGCTTTCCGTTTCCCTGAAAACCTCCCCCTGACCACTTTTTCAGACCCTGAAAGCCACTGCGCTATCCTTCTCTTGTTCTCCCTGTAACCGCTTTAACTCCTTTAACACTCCCAGAACAATTCCGGTTGCCAGGAGAAAGGTAAAGACATCTGCCAGCGGCTGTGCAATCTGTACACCAAGCACCCCGAATACTTTCGGGAAAATCAGCAGTGACGGGATCAGGAACAATCCCTGCCGCCCCATCGCCACCAGAGAGGCCCGAAAGCCATAGCCGATCGACTGGGTCAGCATATTCACCATAATCACCCAGGCCTGAATCGGCATGGTCAGAAGCTGAAGGCGCAGTGCCAGGGTGCCGATCTCGATCACCTGCAGATCCTCCCGCCGGAAGGCAGTAACGATCGGACGGCTGAAGATAAATGCCACTGTACCGAAGATTGTCAGCATCAGCACTGCCACCTTCACGCAGAACCAGTATGCCTCCAGTACCCGGTCATAACGCCTGGCGCCGAAATTAAAGCCGCATACCGGCTGGAAGCCCTGGCCGAAGCCAATGAGGCTGGAATTGATAAACATCATAAATCGGGTCACGATCGACATCGCCGCAATCGCTGCGTCCCCGTAAGGTCCGGCCGCAAAATTCAGCACAACTGCTGCCGCACTGGCGAGTCCCTGACGGCAGAAGGACGGCAGGCCGGCATGGAGAATCTCCCCGTATATCTTAAGCCCTGGGCGGAATCGGGAGATCTGAATCCGGATGCAGTCCTCATGGGAATTGCACTGATACAGCAAAATGGAAAAACTGATCATCTGACTGGCCATCGTCGCAATCGCCGCACCGGAAATCCCCATGCCAAAGCCAAAGATCAAAATCGGATCCAGAATCATATTCAGAATGCCTCCCGTGGTAATGCCCACCATCGCCAGCATCGCGCTCCCCTGCGCACGCAGAATATTATTCATCACAAACGAGCACATCATAAAAGGCGCTGCAATGAGGATATACCTGGCATAATCCTGTGCATAAGGGGCGATCGTAACTGTTGCTCCCAGAAAATATACCATCTGCCGGGAAAACAGCATCCCAAACACCAGAAACAGGATTCCGATAAGCCCTGCCGTAAAAAAGGCTGTTGCCGCAAACACACTGGCTCTCTCCTCCTCCCGGTTCCCCAGAGCACGGGAGATGTTATTGCCGCTGCCCATTCCCAGAGTAAAGCCTACCGCCTGAATCATCGCCATGGCCGAGAAGATGATTCCTACCGCTCCTGAGGCACTGGTTCCGATCTGACTGACAAAAAAGGTATCTGCCATATTATAGATCGATGTCACCAGCATACTGATGATCGTAGGCACTGCCAGCCTCGGAATTAGCTGATTGACCGGCGTCTGCACCATTTGTTTGAATTTTTCTTCCTTTGTCAATGTCTTTGCCACAGCTTCTCCTCCTTATCCTCCTTGAGTACTCCCTTCTATATCTGTCCGGAGCAGGCTCCCAGAAAAAGAATCATGCAGGGAAATGCTGTCAGAATTCCCAGTATCATCTCTACGACAGAGATCATCCTCCACTTTCTGACCTCATCGGGTTTTAGCTCTCCATTGGACTTTTTTAATCTGAAGTATCCCAGGCCACCGCAGATGATTCCGCAGACAGGAGCAACCGGGCATAAAAACAGATACACCACCCCGGTAAAAATCCCCAGCATACGCAGCAGGGGGCTGTCCCACCACGAGGAAACGACTGACCCCAGCCACCAGAATATGATAATCAAAAACATGATTTCAAACAGTACCATCGTAAACTTCAAAGCCAGCCTGATTCGATTCTGGGTCATCCCTTTCCTCCTTCCCTCCGTCCGGTGCCGAAAGCCTGCAGATGCTTCAGCACCCAGAAATAATACAGCACAAAAACCACACCCTTGGCAATGCTGGTCGCAGTAAGCGCCCACCAGATGCCGTCCAGGCCCAGCCCGGTTCCTGTCAGAAAAACAGCCAGCGGAAGCCTTGCCGCTGTCAGCACAATCGTGATCACGGAGCAGGACAGGGTCTTTCCCAGTCCCTGCAGCGCCCCCACTGTCAGTAATTCCTCGCACATCGGCATCTGCCCGATTCCCAGGATCACCAGATAGCTGATTCCGAGCGGCACCACCTCTGCCTCCTGGATAAAGATCCGAAAAATCGCTTCCGCCCCAAAAATCAGCAGACAGGAGGTAAATGTCCCCCACAGCCCGATGATTGCCAACGCAGTCTGATACCCCTTTTTCACCCTCTCGTAAAGCCTTGCACCATAATTCTGCCCGGTAAAAGCATTCATCGCAGATCCAAAGCCCTCTGCAGTCATCCAGGAGATGCACTCCACCTGGCCGCCGATTCGCTGAACGGCTACCGCCGCATCTCCCCAGGTCGCCACCATCCGCGTCAGTACCATGGAAATTCCCGAATACAGCATACTCTGCAGGGAGGAAGGTACTCCCAGCTTCAGAATCACCTGAAAATACCGCAGGTCCGTCCGATGCCACAGATAAAGCTTATCGAACAATATGGTATCCTTAGATGCCCTCCACATCATAACTGCTGTCACCGTCATCTGTGCCGTCACGGTAGCCGCTGCCGCGCCTGCTGCCTCCATCCGCGGAAACGGGCCGATTCCGAAAATCAGCAGAGGATCCAGCACCATGTTCATCACCAGCCCGGTAGCATTCGCCAGAAACGGAGTTCTGCTGTCTCCGATAGCCGTAAATAATCCCGTCATTGTCTGATTCAGAAAGGAAAACAGGATCAGTCCACCGGTAATTCTTAAGTAAATCCGGGCATCCCCGACTATCTTCTCACTGGTAAGGCCAAAAAACCCGATCAGCCTTCCGGCAAACAGATTGACAATAAGGGCAAATGACAAGGCTAAAAGGATCGTCATCTGAACCGCTCCCCGCCCATATTCCACGGCTTCACGGCTTTCGCCCTCTCCCAGGCTGTGTGCCACCTTAATCTGTCCCCCCATCCGCGCCAGAGTTACGATTCCCGAGGACAGCCACGTATACATCCCCGCCGCACCTACCGCAGCCACCGCAGCGCTTCCCACCCGTCCGATCCACGCCATGTCTGTCAGGTTATACGCGGTCTGCACCAAAGAGGTTGCCATAATCGGCAATGCCAGCCCGGTCAGCGAGCGAAGAATTCTCCCATGTAATAAATCGATATGACGTTTCATCCTGCTTCTTTCCCTTCCCTCATCTGATGCCGCAATGCAGTGCCGGATCCAATACAAGGGACCGCTGCAGCATCCGACATCTTGCAATCTACGGCCAAAGCCCGCCTGGCTTTTTGTGCCATGCCCCGCATCATTCTGTCATCTTACAACGGCCCCTGTTATGATAGACAAACCAAAAGGGTAGGTTCTCAGTCTCAGGCCTTTTGGCTCAGATATTCATGGATTCCCTTTGCTCCATGCTTGCCTGCCTCCATAGCCAGAATCACTGTCGCTGCTCCGGTCACGGCGTCTCCGCCCGCAAAGACTCCCGGACGCGAGGTCTGCCCGTTCTCTGCCTCTGCCACAATGCATTTGCGGCGGTTCACCTCCAGCCCCTCTGTGGTGGAAGAAATCAACGGGTTCGGGGAGGTCCCCAGGGACATGATCACCGTGTCCACTTCTATCGTATAGTCGGATCCCGGGATCTCCACCGGGCGCCTTCTCCCGGACTCATCCGGCTCTCCCAGCTCCATCTTGCGAACTACCATGCCGGTCACCCAGCCCTTTTCGTCAGTAAGAATCTCCACCGGATTGGTCAAAAGATGGAATTCAACCCCTTCCTCCTTTGCGTGGTGCACCTCTTCCACCCGGGCCGGCAGCTCTGCCTCACTCCGTCGGTACACAATATAGACCTCCGCTCCCAGACGCAGTGCTGTCCGCGCCGCATCCATGGCCACGTTGCCGCCGCCGACTACCGCCACCTTCTTCCCGGCGGCAATCGGGGTGTCATAGTCCTCCCGGAAAGCCTTCATCAGGTTGCTGCGGGTCAGATATTCATTCGCAGAGAATACCCCGTTGGCATTCTCACCGGGAATCCCCATAAACTTCGGCAGGCCAGCTCCCGAACCGATGAATACCGCCTCATATCCCTCTTCCTCCATCAGCTCATCAATCGTTACCGATTTGCCGATGATCACATCCGTCTCTATCTTTACTCCCAGCTTTTTCACATTCTCGATCTCAGTGTGCACCACGGTCTCCTTCGGCAGTCGGAACTCGGGAATCCCGTAAGTCAGCACCCCGCCCGGCTCATGCAGTGCCTCAAAGATTGTCACCTCATAGCCCATCTTGGCCAGATCTCCCGCACAGGTCAGTCCCGCCGGGCCGGATCCCACCACTGCCACCCGACGGCCGTTTTTCTCCTTTGCCGCTTTGGGAACAAATCCATGCTCCCGGGACCAGTCCGCCACAAACCGCTCCAGTTTGCCGATCGAAACCGGCTCTCCCTTGATTCCCCGGATGCACTGTCCCTCGCACTGAGATTCCTGCGGACAGACTCTGCCGCAAACCGCCGGCAAAGCCGAAGCCTCAGCAATCACATTCGCCGCAGCCTCAAAATCTCCTGCCTCTACTTCCCGGATAAATGCGGGAATATTGATGGATACCGGGCATCCTCCCATACATTTGGCATTTTTGCATTTCAGGCAGCGGGCTGCCTCTTTTTGCGCCTCCTCGGCGTTATAGCCGTAGCATACCTCTTCAAAATTCTTTGCCCGGGCCTTCGCATCCTGCTCCCGCACCGGTACCTTCTTTAAAAGATCCATGATCATTTTCCTCCGTTGCCGTTATCTCCTCACTCAGAGTCTCCCTGCAGCCACACTCCTGAATTCTCACCCGCAATGTCCGCAGCCGCCGTGATGGGTCTCTCCCTCCGCCAGCCGCAGCATGGCACGCCCCTCCTCGGTCTTATAGATCTGCTGGCGCTTCATCGCCTCATCAAAATCTACCAGATGCCCGTCGAATTCCGGTCCGTCCACACAGGCAAACTTCACCTCACCGCCTACACTCAGCCGACAGGCGCCGCACATCCCGGTGCCGTCTACCATGACCGGGTTCATGCTGACAATCGTCGGAAGGCCAAGCTCTTTCGTCAGCAGGCAGACGAACTTCATCATAATCATCGGTCCGATCGCCACGCAGATATCATACTGCCTGCCCTGATTCTCCACCAGGTCCCGGATCACCTCGGTTACCATGCCCTTTCTGCCATACGAACCGTCATCCGTCGTTATGTAAAGATTGGCTGCCACTGCCTTCATCTCTTCCTCCAGAATCAGCAGATCCTTTGTCTTTGCACCCACGATCACATCCGCCTCAATGCCGTGCTCCCGCATCCACTTCACCTGCGGATACACCGGAGCCGTGCCAACTCCGCCGGCCACAAACAGATACTTCCGACCCTTCACCTCGTCAAAATTCTCCTTCACAAATTCAGACGGCTGCCCTAACGGTCCCACAAAATCCTGGAAGGCATCTCCCTTTCCCAGTCCTGCCATCCGCCGGGTCGATGCTCCCACGATCTGGAATACGATCGTCACGGTCCCTGCATTACGGTTATAATCACAGATCGTAAGCGGAATCCGCTCCCCTCTCTCATCCATCTTTACAATGACAAATTCCCCTGGCTGACAGGTCTTCGCCACCCGCGGCGCCTCCACATCCATCAGAAATATCTTTTCGGCCAGCCTTTCGGCTTTTAATATCTGGTACATTTCTATCCTCCTGTCTCTCTGTTTTCGTACTTCCTGCCCGTTTCCTGCTTCTTCTGTCACGGAAGGGGTCCTCCCGAACTGTCAAAATCTTCCTGCTCTCCCAGTATCAGCTCCCTGGCATAAGGAAGGGTTCTGACCCAGTCACAAAAGACATGCCATTCCTCCAGCTTGTGATTCCTTCTGGCATAATAAATATTGACCAGTGTCTCATAGTTAAGCGTACAGGTCCGCATCTGATGATAGCTGGAAGGCAGAAGCTGAATCAGATCATACCAGTCCCTTCGGCTCTTTGTCTCCAGATAACGAAGCCGGATCTGCTCCAGACGCGCCACCACAAGCGCCATAAACTCCCGTGTTTCATCCGTCATCTGATCGCAGCTGAAATCTTCCAGCTCAAAGGATTTTCTGTGAATCCGGTGCATCGTGCTGGTAGAATTGGCTACCGTAGCCACCTTATAGGTGTCGTATTCCTTCCACCAGTACATCGGCGCCGTAATATCCACTGACACAAAAATCTGCCGGATAAACTTTCGGTGATCGCTCCCCGCCCGGCGCAGCCGCCCTGCCAGATCCAAATCATTGGGTCCCAGCACATAATTGCCTTCTTCATCATAAGCGCTGTCCATCCGTGACCAGCTGTTCATCGGATTCCTGGCTCCCCGCATGGCATTCTCCAGGTTCATCACGCTGGTTCTTTCCAATCGTATCATAGCATCCCTCCGGCACTATATTTCTTCCTGCTATTATAGCGAAAGCTGTCGCTTCTGGCAAGCCCCATTTCCCGGCTTCCCTGTCAAATCCGTACATGCTTGTTCCTGTTCCCAGGTAATGTCATTTCGTTTGGCCCTGAGAATACTCAGCCTTGGAAAAATGAGAGGGAAGATACCGAAAATAGTCTGCTGATTTTGACTTTGCAGGGATTTAGAAGTCCTTAAATCCCTGAATTCTGCGTTGAAACGAAAAAACACACTGTCTGAGCGAAGCGAGTTTGTGGATTTTCGTTTCGCACTTAGCAGAAATCAGGGGTTTTAGGAATTCTTGATCCCGAAACCGGAAAAAGCAACAGACCATTTCCGGCATCTTCCCTCTCATTTTTCCAAGGCGTACCTTCCGGTAAAACTTAACTAACTGACATTATCCATGAACAGCAACACATGCTTCTCATATGCGGATCCCGGAAGCATCTTCCGGTACAGCCGCTCCAGCTCCCCTTTCACATCCGCCTTCTCCTCCCTCAGAGGCAGGTACAGGATCTCAAACTCCACGCCGAAAAGCTGCGATCTTACGGCCGTCCGCATACAGCCGCTCCTCTCATAGAACCGGATCCGCCGTGTTCTCACCTCACGCTCTGACATGTCGTTTGTGCTTTCCAGGCTCTCACATTCCAGCAGCAGTCCCTTTTCCCCGGCATAAAAACGCTTCATCTCCTGCAGACACCGGCTCCCATGCCCGCTTCCCCGACAATCCTCGCAGACTGCCAGATAATCAAGCAGAAGATATCCGCTTTCCCGAACCGTCACCGAAAATGCATAAGCCGTCATCTGACCGTCCTCATAAAACCCCAGGCAATCATACATCCCCTGTCTTCTCATCCGCTCAATCACCTCCAGCGGCTTTAATTCACTCCTGGGAAAGTCTCTGCACATCCGGTCTTCATATATCTGAGCAATCTCCCACTCCTCAAGTCTTAATAACCCCTGCTTCTGATCTTCCATCTTTCCTCCATTCTCTAACGGGAAACGCAAGTTTTTGACTGTCAGCCATTGGCGGTGTTCAGTCCTGAAGGGAGGGAGCCGGGAGGTACGCTCTGAAAAGAGCTTCCCTCCCGGCTCCCTTCCTTCAGGGCGTACCTCCCGAATCACAAAAACTTGCGTTTCCCCTGCATTCTCTTCCTTTCATCCTTGTTCTTTTTCGCAAAAAATGATATACTAACTCATTATGAAGAAATCTGTTTTTTTCCGGCTCTGCTTCCTGCCGGAAGCTGCCACAGACCGCATTCTTTTTTTCTGTGGCTGTCTTCTGGCCGCAACTGAGCTGTACAAGCAGCTGTTTCTTTTTTACAAGATCCAGCATCAGAGCTACGATTGGTGGTTTTTCCCTTTCCAGCTATGCAGCCTGCCCATGTATCTGTGTCTGATCCTGCCGCTTCTTTCCTCTGGGCGGGCAAAGACCGCGCTTTGTACCTTTATGCAAGATTATAACCTGATAGGCGGTCTTGCTGCCCTGATCATCCCCGACGGTTTCCGGCATATCCACTGGACCCTGACCCTCCATGGATATTTCTGGCACAGTCTTCTGATTCTGATCGGAATTCTGATCGCTGTCAGCGGACGCTCTGACCTAAGCCGCCGCGGTTTCAGGGACACCATCCCCTGCTTTGCCCTCTTCTGCATGATTGCCACTGTCATTAACCTGCTTGCACCCGGACACGGAAGAGCTGACATGTTCTATATCTCTCCCTATGTTCCCAGCTCCCAGCCGATCTTCCACGAGCTGTCTTTGTTTCTTGGCATCTGGCCTGCGAAGCTGCTCTATCTGCTCACGATCCTGGCCGGAGCTCTGATTTTTCACTTTCTGTCCGCTGCTGTTGTCACCACCATCCGCTGCCGGAAGTCAGAGTGTGTCTGAATCGATTCTCTCTGCTGCCAGAAGCGCCTGTCCGATAATATGACGATGCTCCGGGCCGATGGACGCATTCTCCTCCAGCCGGAATTCCCGGCCGTCCAGAAACGCATTGGACAGCTGGAATACATAATACTCCCCGCCTGTCTTCTCCTCTGCCAGACGCTCTCCCTGCATCCTCATCTCCCCGGTGTCTCTTTCCTTCCCCAGAGTCAGCTCTGTCAGAATCTCCAGCATCAGTGCAAAATGCTCCTCATCCCATGCGGATAAATACATGCATTTACATAATCCCTTACTGAAAAACGGATAATCCGCATAACAGTCCAAAAGCTCTTTAAAACGGGTGCGATGCCCGGAATTCTCAAACACCCCTGCCTCATCCAGTGTTCTCATACAATCTTCCTTAAAGCTCATATCCCAGCCCCTCTCTTATGTCTATCTGCCGCCGTACTGCCACGTAGCATATGGTGTGCACCAGAAACGTGATTCCCCAGGACACCGGATAGGAAATATACAGAGTCGGCAAGGTACGGCTCACGGCAAATACCGTAAAGATCCAGACAACCCGAAACGCACAGGCGCCGGTCAGGGAGACAAACATCGGCAGCAGAGAACAGCCAACACCACGCAGGCCTCCCACCATAACCTCCATCATGCCGCATAGGAAATACGGCCCGCAGACCAGACGCAGGCGGTTCAGTCCGAATTGAATCACCTCTGCATCAGAGGAATAGATTCCCAGAAGCTGCGGCCCCAGAATCACACCTCCGATTCCCATGACCAGTCCGACTGCAATCACCAGTCCCTGACAATACCACTGGATTTTCGTCATCCGACTGAAATTCTTCGCACCGTAATTCTGACTGCTAAAGCTCAGTGCGGTCTGATACACGGCATTCATCGAGGTATAGACAAAACCCTCGATATTGGCCGCAGCCGTATTACCTGCCATGGCCACCGAGCCGAATGAATTGACCGACGACTGAATCAGGACATTGGAGATCGAAAAAATCGCCCCCTGCAGTCCGGCAGGAAGACCGATCCTGGCAATCGCAAAAACCTTCTGCTTCACCAGCTTCAGGCAATTGAAACGTAACTGGTACGGCGCCTTGGAAGCTGCCAGACAGCGTACAATCAATGCCGCAGAAATACACTGGGAAATCACGGTAGCCGTTGCCACGCCCGCCACTCCCATATCAAGCCGGATGACAAAAATAAGATTCAGGATCACATTGACAATCCCGGCCAGAAGCAGATAATACAAGGGCCTCCGGGTATCTCCCACTGCACGCAAAACGGCGCTTCCAAAATTGTAAGCCAGAGTTGCCGGCATGCCCACAAAAAAAATCTGCATATAAAGCACGGCCAAAGGCAGAACATCCTCCGGCGTTCCCATCAGCTCCAAAAGAGGCGCTGCCAACAGTGTTCCCACAGCAATCAATATCACACCACCGATTACTGCCAGCATCATGGCCGTATGCACCGTCTCTTCCAGATCCTTCATCCGATGTGCGCCAAAATACTGTGCCACCAGCACATTCGCTCCCACAGAAAGCCCGATAAATACATTGACCAGCAGATTAATCAGAGAGCTGGTCGAGCCTACGGCTGCCAGAGATTCGCTCCCTGCGTAACGTCCCACCACAATAATATCTGCTGCATTGAACAACAGCTGCAAAATTCCCGACAGCATCAGCGGTACGGCAAATACTACCAGCTTCGAAAAAAGAGGTCCGCTGCACATATCCATCTCGTACGCTGTCCCGGCCCTTTTCTGCGACTCCATCATCCTTCACCTCTGCATTTTCCATATTTTTCAAATAGTAGAGAATGTAACAAATGCGGCCGGTTCCCCAGCCGCATTTGTTACATAGCGGATTATATCACATTTCCCATTCCATGGCAACGGATATTTCTTAAAGCATGATATATTTTACTACAAACAGCAGCGCCAAAGCATACATCAGCGGACTGATTCTCTTTTTGGAGGCGTTTCCGGCGATCAGGTTAACAATCACATAAGAAATCACGCCCATGGCAATTCCCTCTGAGATGCTGTACATAAACGGCATGGCAATGATGGCTATGTAAGCGGGGATTGCCTCTGTATAATCTTCAAAATCAATCCTGGTGATCGAAGTCATCATCAGAAAGCCCACTATAACCAGCGCCGGCGCCGTCGCAAAGGACGGAATCGCCAGGAAGATCGGGGATAAAAACAGCGACAGACCAAAGAGAATGGCAGCTGTCACCGCGGTGAGACCGGTTCTTCCGCCCTCTGCCACACCGGAAGCACTCTCCACAAAGGTAGTGGTAGTTGAGGTTCCCAGCACTGCGCCGATCGAGGTTCCCACAGCATCTGCCAGCAATGCTCCCCGAATCTTCGGAAGTTTCCCATTCTCGTCCAGCATATCTGCCTTAGAGGCCACACCAATCAATGTTCCCAAGGTATCAAACAAATCCACGAACAGGAACGCAAACATTACCACAAAGAAATCCAGTGTGAGAATCCCCTTAAAATCCAGCTGCATCAAAGTCGGCGCCAGGCTCGGAACCGAGATTCCTCCGGAAAAATCAGGCAGAAGGCTATAGCAGCCCAGCTCCGGATTCACCTGATAAAGGCCGGTCAGCTGACAAGCGATTCCCAAAAACCAGGTGATGAGAATCCCCCAGAGAATATTGCCCTTCACCTTCTTAATCAGCAGCACACCCGTGATCAGAATTCCCAGAAGAGCCAGCAGCACCGTGATTCCCTCGCTGGAAAAGGTCCCTGCCGCAACAGAACCCTTAAAGGAATAGAGGGATACCAGTGTGGCGCTGTCCACTACGATCTTGGCATTCTGCATCCCGATAAATGCGATAAAAATCCCGATTCCCACAGACACCGCATGCTTCAGGTTCATAGGAATCGCATTGAAAATCGCCTCCCGCACATTCGTCAGTGAAAGGATGATAAAGATAATCCCTTCAATAAATACCGCTGCCAGCGCTGTCTGCCAGGAATAGCCCATCTGCAGCACCACCGTATAGGCAAAATAGGCGTTCAGTCCCATTCCCGGCGCCAGGACAAATGGATAATTGGCAAAAATCACCATCAGAAGCGTCGCAAGCATCGATGCCAGCGCCGTGGCTGTAAATATTGCTCCGCTGTCCATTCCCGTTGCACTCAAAATACTGGGATTGACTGCCAGAATATACGCCATGGTCATAAAAGTCGTAATTCCAGCCAGGATCTCCGTCTTTGCGTCCGTGTGGTTTTCCTTAAGATGAAACAGTTTTTCCAGACTCATAAAATAGTCCCCCTTTGTTGGTTTTGCCCCGCCATGCCGCCTGTGCGGATTTTGGGATTGTCTTCTGGAACTCTCTAACTCTCTATGTATACGCAAATGTCGCAGGCCCCGCACATTCCGCCGTCAGCCTGCCGCATTACGCATCCATCATATATACCGGTAAACCAACAATGCCACTGCCACTCCGATGATACTTGCCATGGTAATCTTGATAGACAGGCCAAAGGTAATCACCAGCATCCCCAGATTCAGCACCAGAGGGCTGTCCAATCCAAAGGATTGTCCGAAGTCCAGCCAAGAAAGCCAGGGAATACCAGCCGCCAGATTGCCAAAAAATCCACCCAGAACAATCCCTGACATCAAAAGAATCAACAAAATCCAAAAATTCCTGTTTCCCATTGCCTGTCCCCTTTTTATGAACTGAGAAATAAATAAGAATCCGTTTATTCTCAAACTACCGCTTAGTCAGCCTGTTCATCGTTTACATTTCCACCCATAATCTGTAGTTTATCTCCTTATTTGCGTAATAATTATAAATCATGCAACACGAAAATGCAACACAAATTACTATCCGATAACGGCACGGACATTTCGACAGCCTGATGCAGCACGAAACGCAGCTTGTCAGAACAAAGAGTCCGGCAAGCCGGACTCTCGCGCCGGAGCGCGGCTGCGAGAGCAGCCATCTTCCTTTGCGCGGAATGCGCATCCCCGCGGAGCGTTTTATATCATAGGACGTACTTTCCTATGATAAAACAAAGAGTCCGGCAAGCCGGACTCTCGCGCCGGAGCGCGGCTGCGACAGCAGCCATCTTCCTCTGCGCGGAGTGCGCATCCACGCGGAGCGTTTTCTATCATAGGACGCACTTTCCTATGATAGAAAAAAAGTCCGGCAAACACCGGACTTTTTAACAGCTGCTGACGGGAATCGGACCCGTGACCTCCGCACTACCAATGCGACGCTCTACCGACTGAGCCACAGCAGCGTTTCCATTATAACCGTTCTTTTCGAACGACCTTTCATATCTTATCATGTCCGGCAGATTTTGTCAACCACAATTTTTATTTTCTTTTCCATCTATCCGGGAACTTGGAAAAACCTCCCCACATACAGTAAATTAAAAACCCACAGAGGCATTTTATGGCTGAAAATGATACCCATTACAATGGAGTCACCGATATGAACAGTACGGAAACAACACCTGTCCCCAGTTATGGCGGCATTCCCGCAGAGCCCGTTATCCCTCTGCCAAATCCCGGTGAAGGCGGTCCCGTCTATCCTGGCAACAATGGTTCCGGCGGAGAACCTGTCATTCCTCTGCCGAATCCAGGGGAAGGCGGTCCGGTTTATCCCGGCGACAATGGCTCCGGCGGAGAACCCGTCATTCCTCTGCCGAATCCAGGGGAAGGCGGTCCCGTCTATCCCGGCGACAACGGTTCCGGCGGAGAACCTGTCATTCCTCTGCCGAATCCAGGGGAAGGCGGTCCCGTCTATCCCGGCGACAATGGTTCCGGCGGAGAACCTGTCATCCCTCTGCCGAATCCCGGGGAAGGCGGACCTGTCTATCCCGGCAACAATAATTGCACCAACAATAACTGTAACATCACCTGGCTGCCTTCTTTCCCGTCTTCCCCCGGCTATCCCCCTGTATCGACGCAGGCCTTCGGCCAGGTGCGTTTCCTGAACGCATCCACCAACAGCTTTGCTGTCAGCATCTACATTGACAGTACCAACTATGCTTCCAACTCCCGATTCGGCTCTGTCAGCAGCTATGACTGGATCGCGGACGGCTTCCATACTGTCACCGTACGCCGTGCAAATGGCATGCGCAATATCCTCCTGCAGCAGAACTTCCCCTTTGTGGCTAACCAGAAGGTAACCATGATACTGACGGATTCTGCCTCCGGCGGCCTGGAAATGGTCCGGGTCATTGACGTTGGCTGCAGTAACCTGCCCTGCGGTTCCGGCTGCTACCGCTTTGCCAACATGTCTTACAGCGGTTCTGATTTTGACCTGCTTTTAACCGGCGGCGAAACCGTATTCCGCAATGTCGGTTTTCAGACCGTCACCTCTTACAAGCAGGCGGTGTCCGGCTCCTATCAGTTCACTGTTGCCGACTCGAACAATTACGCCTTTATCCGCGAACTGCCTATCATCGTAATCGGGGCTGTCGCCACCGGATCCTCTGTGCGTCAGCCTCTGGTGACCTTCTCCGCCAATATCACTGCGGGCAGGAACTACACCTCCTATGTCCTTGGAAATACCTGGTCCGGCAACGGCCTTCGTGTCCTCACCCTGGAAGACTAAAAAGAATACGGAGCTGTCAGGGTTTTCCCCTGGCGGCTCCGTATTCCTGCTCTTTACAGCCTCATCAGCTTCTTCTCCATCAGCTCACTGTTATTGCTGTGCACCACGGCATCCTCTTTGCTGATCAGTCCCTGCCGGTACAGACTGAGCAGACTGTTGTCCATCGTCACCATCCCCTCTTCCTGAGAAGTAGCAATAATATTGTCGATCTGATGGATCTTGGACTCGCGAATCAGATTCCGGATCGCATTGTTGAAAAACATAATCTCAAATGCCGGATGCTCCTTGCCGTCCAGTCCCGGAATCAGCTGCTGGGACACTACTGCCTGCATGACCATCGACAGCTGCGTCCGGATCTGCTGCTGCTGATTCGGCGGGAAATTATCGATGATACGGTCAATCGTATTCGCCGCACCTACCGTATGCAAGGTTGAAATCACCAGATGTCCGGTCTCCGCCGCGGTCATCGCCGTCTTGATCGTCTCGTCATCACGCATCTCTCCCACCAGTATCACATCCGGAGCCTGACGGAGCGCAGCTCTTAAACCTGACACATAACTTTCCGTGTCTGTCATAATCTCCCGCTGCGTCACAACACTTTGGTTGTGACGATGCAGATATTCGATCGGATCCTCCAGCGTAATCACATGCGCATTCCGGCTGCGGTTGATCTCATCAATAATACAGGCCAGCGTAGTGCTTTTTCCGCTTCCTGCCGGTCCGGTCACCAGTACAAAGCCTTTGGTCATTCTGGAAATGTCGATCACATTCTGCGGAATACTTAAGGAACGGAAATCCGGCAAATCAAAGGTAATAATCCGGATAACTGCCGCCAGAGAGCCCCTCTGGCGGAATACATTGGCACGAAACCGGGACAAGCCCTGAATTGCCATGGAAAAATCATCATCCCCGCACTTTTTTACCCGGGACATATCCCGGTTTCCCGCCATCCCATAAAACTCCTCGATCAGCTTATCCATCTCCTGAGGAAATATCTTCTCCTCATTATGATTGACAATCTTTCCGCCAATTCGATAAGACAACGGCATACCTGGTATCAGGAAAATGTCCGCCGCCTGCTTTTCCACTGCCGCACGCAGCAATTCTTCCATTTTCATAACTCGTCTTCTCCTGTTTTTATTTATCCGCACATCTGCTTTTCCCACCTGCTGCCGCAAAGGAAAACGGCGGCTTCCTACTCCGTCCCGCTCCAGACGCGAACCGACTGGTCGATCTCATAATCCTCCTGAATGTATACCTTCCAGGTCTTCACTTCAAGCTTCCTTGTCTGCCAGTCTGCTGCCAGCTCCACCCTCAGCGCCTGTCCCGCATTCATAGGAATATCTGTCAGGAAGCTGTCCGTATCCTCCTGGTAATAGTCTCCAACCTCTGCAAGCACCTGCTGTCTCACTGCTTCCTGGCTTCCTGTGCCGGCTCTCTTGAATGCCTGATCCACGGTCTGGACAAATTTCTCCCCCACCCCGTCGGCCCGGTAATACTCCTTCACTGCCGCGGCATTGCGCACTGACAAAAGCTCGTCTCCTCTGGCATTCCCCAAAGACAGCAATCCGAATGTCGCCAGACACAGCACAATAAAAATCAGTATCAGGGAAGAACTGCCGATATTTGCTTTTCTGCGCATCTCATAATCTGCCATCTCTGTCCATCCTCCTACTCCGAAAACCGTTCATACTTCTCTGCCTTCAGCTTAAATACAATCCTGCCGCCTGAATCAGGAAGCAGCTCTGCCGCCTCTTTCCGATAAGCAATCTCGGGAAGTCCCAGGGGATTCTCCATAGTGACCACAGCCTCGGACATCCCGGATTCCTCCCGAATCTCGATGCGCGCCATACGGGTATTCTCTTCTGCCTGCCCGTCCGCCGGCTGCCACTTCTCATTCAGCTTTAAGACATATACCTGACTCCCGTCTGACCCTGCCATGGACTCAGACACAAAGCCCAGCCGTTCGGTCAGACCGTCGGATCCCTCTGCCTTCCACACCTCTATAATCGACTCTGCCATGGTAACCGCCTGGTTCAGATCCCTGCCCTGACGGCTCATTCTTTCTGAGGTGGCAAAAGCGAGAATACATTGGGAAGCACAAATCACGAAAAAGAAGACGACCACAATCATCTCCATCAAAAACAGTCCCGAACCGGAGCCGCCCTTTCGCTCAACTTTAGCTTTCATTTTGTTCCTCCCGCACTCCGCAGTGACAACAGCAATCGTCCGCCGCCCTCTCCGGCAGTCTCTACTGTCAGAAGCCGCCCGTCCTGAGTAAAGGAGAGTCCCTCACACTCCAGGATCGGAATCCCGTCCGACAGCCCCAGCCCGCTGTCCTGGCGGGTAAAAAGCTCCCGGATGCTTCCATCATAATAATAGATCCAGCTTATATACCGGCCGCTCTCAAAGTCCTGGCTCAGCTCAAGCACCGAGGTGTCATCCACCTCGATCACCCTGGCCATACCGGCCTCATCCCCCTGGCGGATCTTATTGGCAATATACTGCAGTGCCACACTGCCGGTATAATTGTCTGCCATGCGCCTGCCAATATTTTCATACACCTTTCCTCCGGCCAGAACAGTGAAAAGTGCGCACATCACAAACACCAGAAACAGCAGCATGGTAAACAGAGTTCCCATGATCTGCCCTCGTTGTTCTCTCTTCTGCTGCACCGCGCTTCCTCCTAGTAATAATGTAGTGCCCCCTCACATCCGTTCGGCGGCATGTCGTCGGAAGGCATCTGAAAAACGCTTCGCATTTGCCTTCCTCCTACTCCATTCCGTTCTGCGGTTCTTCCTCTGCCGGGATCACCGTGATATCCGGCATCAGATTGGAAGCAAAGCCGTCATAAAACACATAATAACGATCCTCGTCAATCTGGACCGCATAATGTTCCTCCAGATACTCTATACTGGGCGGATAACGCCCCTCTATGGCATAGCACTGAACACATGCTCTTGTAATTCCGTTGCGCAAGGTTTCGGCCCCTTCTGCCCGGGCACGTACCAGAAAGGAATCCATCCCTGTCAGGAATGCCCCGACTACCACGCCGAACACTGCCGCAGAAACTATACAGCCCGCCAAAAATCTCCAGTCCCGCTTTTTCTTCATCCTTGTTCTCCTGTTGCTGCACAGTCAGCCAATCCCTGCCAGTACGCCGGCCAATGGAAGCATCACCGAAAGCAGGATCAGGCCAACCACCACTGCCAGCACTGCCACCATCGTCGGCTCCAGACGGGCAATCATGTTATCGATCGAGGCATCCGCCTGCTGCTCATAATCCTCCGAAATCTCGTTCATCACCTCATCGAGACGTCCGCTGCGAGTTCCCACCTTGATCATCTGAATGTGGAAGCCGCTGAACAGCCCGGTCTGCTTCATTGCCTCAAAATAGCTGGTTCCTGCCTGCAGCTGCGCGGCGCACTCACCGATCGTGGCGGCAATCTTACTGTTGTCCACCAGCTCCTGAGCCAGATCCATCCCCTTCTCAAGTTCCAGACCGCTCTTTAAGGTCAGTGCCAGCACGGAAGTGAACCGGCGCCCTGCCACTGCCAGCATGGTCTTATTGCGCCGTTTCACCCAGTCCTTCAGCCGCTCCACCCAGGAAAACGCATGCCCTGCACCAGATGCAATCGCCGCCGCTGCGGCAGCCAGAGCCACCAAGGCAAACAGCAAAAGCGCAATCCCGCTGAAAATCCCGCCAAACCGGGATGCTGCCACGGAAACCGGAGACAATTGCACCCCAAGCTGAATATAAACCTGCTCAAATACCGGCATTACCTTGGTAAACAGCACAAACAATACCACCAGAAGCATCGTCGCCATCATCACCGGATAGGTAATCGCATTCCGGATATTCTTCATCATTATGTACTCTTTTTCATAATAGACCGAGAGAGACTCCATGATCTGATCCAGGGTTCCGGTCTGCTGTCCCAGCTTCGCCATCCGAACCACATAGAAAGGAAAACAGCCGGCTTTCTCCATCGCGGTAAAAAACGGGTCCCCCAGCTCCACGTCCAGAGAAAGATTCTTTAACATCTCCTTCTCCTGTTCGGTCACGGCATCTTCCGCCATGACCGCCAATCCTTCATACAGAGGCACTGCTGCCTTCAATAGCAGAGAGATCTGCATACAGAATGCTGCCAGTTCCCTGCCGGAATAAATCTTATCCGCCTTTTCTGCCATGACTTCCTCCTGATCAGTAAGAATACTTTTCCTGATAATTGCTGCCAGTACCTACATACTGCTTTGCGCTCTCGCCTCCGGTTGACATAAATGTCGGATCCATATAAGACCATTTTTGTCCGTCAAAATGGATGATATTATCGATCCAGCCCTCACCGGCAATATACACACTTACCCAGGCATGATACAGATTCCCGGTATAGCCGATCACCAGCTTGGTCGGAATATCCTGAGAGCGAAGCATCCCTGTCATCAGCGCCGCATAATCAAAACAGATTCCGGTATGGCTCGCTAATGTGGCATCAATATTGGGCAGGTATCCGCTCTGGACCGACTGCGCCTTCGCATAGTCATAGCTGACATTGGCAATTACATATTTGTATACTGCATCTACCACCCCGAGCGCATCCTTTCCGGCTGCCAGCTGTGCGGCAACTCCTACTGCCGCGCTTCCCGAATTGAAATTCACATACTGATTCGGGTACAAAAACGGGGCGAAGTCATTGGAAAGCGACACGGAAACCGTCTGGCTCAGCAGCTGTGCATACTGATTGCCGCTGACATTCTCAAACACCTTGACGGAATAGCTTCCGCTTCCTTCGGTAAAAGGATATACCTCAAAAGCATCCCTTGCATTCAAATCATAGGTATAAGTCGTGCCTTTCGTGATCTGTACCTTGATCCGCTGGTTCCCGCCGCTGTATTTTACCATCAGATAACCGTTACTGGTATTGGATGCATCAATCGTCGCCCCGCCGCCGCTGAAGGTCACTGCCCCTGAGGCGCTCGGCATCCTGGCAGAAAGCGGCACTCCATCCTCTTCAATCGTTACCACCGGTGACTGTCCGCCTCCTTCTGCCAATGCAGAAATTCCCGGAACCGAAATCGTCACTGTCATTGCCAGCAATATCGCACCTGCTGCTCTTTTTCTCAATTTTATCATAATTCCTTCCTCCCAGCATCATAATATAACACCCCCTCACATTCGTTCGGCGGCATGTCGTTGAAAAACATCTTGAAAATGCTTCGCATTTGCTTTCCTCCATCATCCGGTGCCTTCTGCCAGTCTCTGCCTTACCACCTCATAAGCCAGCACTCCTGCCGCAACGGAAGCATTCAGAGAATCAATCTCTCCCTTCATCGGGATCGCTGCTGTCATATCGCATTTCTCACGCACCAGCCTGCCCACCCCGCTTCCTTCATTCCCGATCACCAGCCCGATCGGCCCGGTCAGATTCAGGCGATACATCAGCTCCCCGCCCATATCTGCACAGACAAACCACATGCCCTGCTTCTTCAGCTCCTCAATAACCGAGGTCAGATTCGTCACCTTTGCCACCGGCGTATAATTCAGCGCACCCGCTGAGGTACGTGCCACAACAGCAGTCAGTCCCGCCGCCCGGTGTTTGGGAATGATCACGCCATGGGCGCCGGCCAGATTCGCAGTCCGGATAATGGCTCCCAGATTATGGGGATCCTCGATTCCGTCCAGAAGAAAAAGAAACGGGGCTTCACCTTTTTCCCTGGCAGCCTTCAGAATATCCTCTACCTCCGTATAATGATAGGCAGCGGCCTGAGCGATCACCCCCTGGTGCTTCCCGGTCTCAGACATCGCATCCAGCCGTTCCCGCGGAACAAAATGGATGACGCATCCCTGCTTTCTCGCCTCCCTGGTGATACTCATCACCGGACCGTCCTTACAGCCGTCCTGCACAAACAGCTTATCTACCGTACGCCCGGAGCGAAAAGCCTCTGAAACGGCGTTCCTTCCTTCTATGGTCAGCTCCTCATATGTCATTCCAACTCCCCCATCTTCTGCAATCCGTCATGAATCAGCGTCAGCAGCCGGTCATGGCGCCCGGTCAGGTACAGATATCCCACCAGAGCCTCCAGCCCTGTCGCCATGCGGTAATCCTGCATTGTGGCATGCTTGGCCATGGTAACCGACTTGGCATTCCTCCCCCGCTTATACAGGATCTTTTCATCCTCTGTAAGCTCCTCCAAAAGCAGCCGAATCATCTCAGCCTGAGCCTGAGCCTTCACCAGAGACGTGCTTTTCTTATGCAGCTTATTCACCTGCATATTGCCCTGATTCATCACCTTGGTACGAATCAGCACCTCATAGACTGCATCTCCGATATATGCAAGAGCCAGCGGGGAATAGCTGTGGACGTCAATCTCCTGCAGCTGTAATGCCTGACGGATCATACTCTCTTCCATTTGACGCCCTCTCTGGTATCCTCCAACACAATCCCCATATCCAGAAGCTTTCCGCGGATCTCGTCCGCCAATGCAAAATTCTTCGCCTTCCGCGCCTGCTGCCGCGCCTCGATCATCGCCTCAATCTCCTCGTCCAGCGCCTCCGCCTTCCGCACTGTGAGAATTCCCAGCACACCGCACAGTTTTTCCAAAAGCTCCTTCATAAAGTCAATATATGCCGCACTGGAATCCGGGGAAACCGTCGAATTGCTCAGCTTCACCAGCTCGAATACCGCCGCAATGGCATCCGCCGTATTGAAATCATCCTCCATGGCTGCCTCATATTTGAAAGCAAGCTCTTCTGCCAATGTCCGGTTCTCCTGCTCAGAGGCGCTCATACCCTGCGTCCCTGCTGCCTTCTCCCGCTCCGCCGCCTTCCCGGCATCCCGCAGACGCTCTGCTGCCGTCAGGATCCTCTCCAGCCCGCTTTTGGAAGCCTCCATCAGCTCTGCGCTGAAATTCAGCGGGCTTCGGTAATGCGCACTCAGCATGAAGAAACGCAAAACCTGCAGATCATATCTCTCGCTGATCTCTCTTACGGTAAAGAAATTCCCCAGAGATTTGGACATCTTCTGCACATGGCCATTGGTATCAATATTCAAAAATGCATTATGCATCCAATAGGTTGCGAATGGTTTGCCGTTGGCCGCCTCTGACTGCGCAATCTCGTTCTCATGATGCGGAAAGATCAGATCCTCGCCGCCGGCATGGATATCGATCTGCTCCCCCAGATACTTCTTTGCCATCACGGAACACTCAATATGCCAGCCCGGACGCCCCTGGCACCACTTGGAATCCCAGTAGGGCTCGCCTTCCTTTTTGGGCTTCCACAGCACGAAATCCGACGGGCTCTCCTTCCCCTCCTCACCAGTCACCTTAATCTCCCGGAAACCGGACTGCAGTTCATCCAGATTCTTGTGGGACAGCTTGCCGTAATCCCGGAAAGAATCGGTCCGGAAATACACCGTCCCGTCAAAAGCCGCATAGGCATACCCTTTATCAATCAGGGTCTGTATCATCTTAAGCATACTGGCAATCTCCTGCGTTGCCTGCGGATGCGTGGTAGCAGGCTTCACATTCATACCTTCCATATCCTTTTTGCACTCTTCGATATAACGGCGGGAGATCACCTCCGACTCCACGCCCTCCTCAATCGCCTTCTTGATGATCTTATCGTCCACATCGGTAAAATTGGACACATAATTGACCTCATAGCCTTTATATTCAAAATATCTCCGCACCGTATCAAACACGATCATCGGCCTGGCATTCCCGATATGGATATAATTGTAAACAGTAGGGCCGCATACATACATCTTCACCTTTCCCGGCTCCAACGGCACAAATTCCTCTTTCCTTCTGCTCAGTGTGTTGAAAATTTTCATTGCTGCTCTCCTTTTTCGCTTCTTCCCTTACCCTTCCGTCATTCTTCCTGCCCGACAATCCGGACAGCCGCCGCAGTCGCGGCCAAGCATGCGGTCAAATCCGGCAATATCCTCCAATTCTGTCAGAAGCGCCACTGCCTGGGCTGCAATCCCTTCGCCGCTCCCGGTGAAGCCAAGTCCTTCCTCCGTCGTTGCCTTCACGCTGACCCTCTCCTTCTCCAGATGCAGGGCTGCGGCAATATTCTCCCTCATCCGCCGGCAGTATGCCGCCAGCTTCGGCCGCTGGGCAATCACAGTCGCATCTACATTCCCGACCACATATCCCCGCTCCTCCAGAAGCTTCCCTACCCTCTGCAAAAGCTCAATGCTGGAAATCCCCCGGTACTCCGGGTCCGTATCCGGAAAATGCTGCCCGATATCCCCCAGCGCCGCTGCCCCCAGCAGGGCGTCCGTCACGGCATGCAAAAGAACATCCGCATCTGAATGACCCAGCAACCCTTTCTCATATGGGATCTTCACACCACCCAGAATCAAATCTCTGCCCTCCGTCAGCCGGTGAACATCATATCCTTGTCCGATCCTCATATCCCTTCCTGTATCCTTTCCCTGCAACTTTTCTCTGCCGGTCTCACACAGGATCCTCTCCCGAAACTCTTCCCCGGCTTCTCACACAATCATCCGGACCGCCTTCTCAATACACCGCAGATGAATATCGGTCTGGTAATAGCAGTTCTCCCCGTCCGCATGGACCGGCATCGGCCGCTCTACATGGATCTTGGCCTCCCGGCAGCTGTAAAACCGCACTCCCCGGCGGCGCCCCGTCTTCCCTAACAGTGCATCTGTCAGCACCGGAAACAGACCGGTCTTCGAGGAATTATGCACCACGCACAGCTCCAGCAGCCCGTCGCTGCCATTCGCCTTCGGTGCAAAACGGAATCCGCCGCTCTCATAGGGATGAATATGGGCAGATATAAAATAAATATGATTAAACTCGATCTTCTTCGTACCATCCAGCAGCAGATATCCCCTGACCGGTGCTGCCCAGAAAAGCTGTCGGAGTCCTGGCAGCAGATAACCAAGCCTTCCCGACACGGCAGGCCGGAGCCGTCTTTTGCCGGCTCCCTCCGGAAGGTTCCCGTAAACAGCCGCATCCAGTCCCAGACCGCTGCTCACCGCAAAGCGTCGATGCACCGGCGCGCCATTCTCATAGGACAGCACCCCATAATCCAGGCATCGATAATAACGAGAATTCAGAATTCGCTTGAGACATCGCTTCGGACTGCGGGGAAGCTTCAGTCCTCTGGCAAAATCATTCCCCATACCGGCAGGAATATATCCCAAAGTGACCTCCTCATCCAAAGACAATCCGTTCAAAGTCTCATTGAGCGTTCCGCTTCCGCCTACCACCACAATCGCCTGCGGCTCCCGATTTCCTTTCTGCAGACGTCTGGCAAAGCCTGCGGCATCTCCCGGCGACTGCGTCATCCACACCTCATACTCCACTTCAGAATTCCTGAGACAACGCTCCAGCTCTCTCCATACTTTTTCCCCATGACCCCGATTGGCACTTGGATTCACGATAAAATAGTACATGGAAACCTCCAATACATTACTACTGCAAATTATATCATAAAATCCGCAAAATGCCTAAGAAAATTTATATAAAATATATCTTACGTTTTCCGCTGCCAATGTTTACATAGCTTCCTGTCATCCCAACGCTTTCCTGCCCACGGTCTTCCGGCTTCCCGCATAATCCTCTCCATATACAAATGCATAGACCAGATAAGCCAGAAACATCGCTCCAATCACATCCAGAGCCGAGTGCTGCTTCAAAAACATAGTGGACAGGCAGATTCCCGTCATCAGGACAAAAGAGCCTTTTCTCACCGCAGGATATTTCTGCAAAACCAGGCTGTTCATGACCGCTGCATGAACCCCCAGCGAATTGTATACATGAATACTGGGAAATACATTCGTGGAAGTATCTGCAGTATGCACCAGGGCTACCAGAAAGCTGCATAAATTCTTCTGTGCATCCACAGGCACTCTCAAATCCGTTCCATTCGGAAAAAAGGTACAGATCATCAGACTGATCGTCATTCCGGTAAACAAAAAGGTACACAGCCGATAATACTCCTGTCTGCTGGTAAAAAAGAAATACAGGACAAAACCCGCCACATAGACGAACCACAGCAGGTAGGGAATAATAAAATACTCATTAAACGGAATATAATCATCCAGTCTTGTATGCATTACGGTATAATCCTTCACCGCTTTTTCCAGATATAGAAACCAGGGCAAATAAATAAATCCATAACCCAATGCCCAGATATGACCGTACTTCTTTAACAAGTTCTTCACTTGACTTCGCCTTTCTTCCTGAAATTGACTTTTTCGGAATTATATCACACTCCAAAAAGGAGTACAATAGCGTTTAGAAAATGTTCAGAAAAACGAAATTTTTTATTTCTTTATGGTTTTCCCATCGTCATGCACAGACATAACGTCTCATTTTCTCCTTTAGTATATGCAATTTTCTCTTGCTAAAACCTCTGAAAAACACACCAGTCAAAAATTCATAAGCATTTTTACCGTTTATTGTCAGATCCAGGGAATTATTTTGGCACAAAAAGTAAAAGGCAGGATCCCAAAACAACAAAGGATCCTGCAGCTTGTACATCTGCTTTTGCCGGCATCTATGCCTCCGCCGACTCTTCTGTTCCTTCCGACACTTCTGCTTCTGCCGATGTTTCTTCCGACCCTGCTGGTGTCTCTGTTCCTGCGGCTTTTGTATTTCCTGGTCCTTCCTTCATCTCTCCTGCGGTTTCCGTTCCTGTTCCCTGCCGCTCTTCGTTTTGCTGGTCTTCGTTTTGCTGCTCTTCGTTTTTCTGCTCTTCGTTTTGCTGACCTTCGTTTTGCTGGCCTTCGTTTTGCTGCTCTTCGTTTTGCTGACCTTCGTTTTGCTGCTCTTCGTTTTGCTGCTCTTCGTTTTGCTGGCCTTCGTTTTGCTGCTCTTCGTTTTGCTGGCCTTCGTTTTGCTGTTCTTCGTTTTGCTGACCTTCGACCCACGCTTCTGCATTCTCTGCCTCCTCCCGGATCTCCCTGTCAAGATACAAAGAAACTGTCAGAAGCCCGTCTCTGTTATCTGTCAGAATCGTCAGAGGTTTCTGATAGGGATTGATAAATTTCAAATCCTTATAGCCTTCTGAGATGGTGGCATCCAGCCCCGCCGGAAGATAGGATACCCGCGAGGAATGAGGGTGGCGCTCCATGGCAGGAATCATGGCATGACACATTGCCGCATAGAGGGTCGAGGATACCTGGCAGATTCCACCCCCGTATTCATTCCCCCCGATAGCAGGCGCCAATACGTAGCCATTCTCCGGAATCCTTGGCTGCACAGCACTACTGAAGGAAAAAAGCTGTCCCGGCTGCAAGATTGTCCCGTGAATCCGTTCTGCAGCAAGACTCACGTTAACTGCCCTGGGCAATGAGGGATCGTAACTGGTAGAATAACTCCCCACCAGCTTCTCCTCCCCTTCCTGCGGCAGACAAATCCTGCCTTCTGACCGGCCCTTTTCCAGAAAATGCCTGCAATAAGCGGACAAATCCGTCTGATAAGCATCCAGCAAATCCTTGTTATTAAAAATATAAGCCCGCAGATTAAATTCCCCATTACCCGAACGCCCTTCCCTTACCCCGGAGGATACGAAATGAGAGAACAGCTTTTCGGCATCCTCTCCCATGGTTTCCTGAAGGTCAGGGTTATTGCTGTAATAATACTCTGCGTCAAATACCGCCCGGAATGCCTCCCGGTCTTCGGCATATCCTGTGACAGGCATCCCGATGCTCATAAAAAACGCCAGCCCCAAAGAAAAAAGCCTTTTGCTGTCCGTGATTTTTTTCATAAAATTACTCCTCTGTATTTATTTGTTTTGCAGCCTGCGGGCTGCCCCTGCCCGGAGTCCCCAAAAATAACCGCGAACAAGCCCGCACGTCTGTGCAGGCCAATCCGCGGCTGGACTCCCTTACTTCTTTTCTTTCCGTTTGCCTTTCTTTCTGGCTTACCTGCAGAGGGTTCCCATGAAATCCTCCCCTGTGCGGCCTTATCCGTAAAACGTAAGATTGCTGATAATGCTGAGCGTCGTGTCTGCGTTAAAATTAACCTCCCACTGGGTCGTCGCCATACCGTCACTATTAATGGAGATCATCATGTCTGTCGCCATTCCGAAAGCAATCCACTCAGCCTCCGTCATTCCGGCAGGCGTTGAAAGTCTGACTGTAGTCCCATTACTTCTGTCCCCGAGATTGTAAGGGATCTGATAACGGTCAAACAATGCTTTCCAGGCAGCGCCCCTTTCCGAATGCTCCGCCCAGATTCCCACCACTTTCTTTACACGGGTTGCCTGATCCTCTGTATCGCTCACTTCAGACCATGCCTCCGTCTCAGAGATGCAGCGGAAATAATCCTGAAAATCATTTTTAAAAAGATCATAGTTACAGCTTCCATCAGCATTTATCATCCAGGTATAATCGCCTGCAGCCTGACCCTGCCCTTCCTGTCCGGACGCGCCTGCATCTGCTAAAGGCTGTGCCTCCACAGCCTTTGTCTGCACAGAACCATTCTCCGTCCATGCTCCGTCCGCATTCACCGTGTAGCCATCCGGGGTGGATGTCCCTGTCAGCATCCAGCCTGACTGGTCAAAATAGAAACATTCCGCAATACCGTCATTGTTCCCGTCGATCCACTGCCAGCCGTTTTTCGCATAAGTGCCATTGTCAAAATCATACCACCATTTGTTCTGGTCTGCCCCCTCGCCGGTCTTCCATGTCCCGGCAAAGGAAACCATAGTTGCCCCCAAAGTCAGCCCTACGGCCGCTCCCGCAAACAGAATTGCCTTCATACCCTTTCTCATCTGCTCCATCCTCCTGTAAAATTAATTTTGTTTTTCCTATTATACCCCCCCCCCAAAAAAATTCGTCAAGTATTTCTCCCCACAGTCCACGCATTTTATCCCCCTGGAAAAAGCTAACAAAAAATTTAAAAAAGTCTTGACAATTCCGACAATAAAGGATATACTATACAGGCAGTCGGGGATATGGCTTTTACAAGAAAGAACCTTTGCTGCATATATGGCGGAATAGCTCAGTTGGCCAGAGCACACGGTTCATACCCGTGGTGTCGAGAGTTCAAATCTCCCTTCCGCTACGAAAGAGTATTCATCAAAAGATGAATACTCTTTTTTGTGGTTTTGGAAATCATGGTAGTGTTTAGCCTTGGAGGAAGGGAGAGGGCCGGGAGGTGTCCCCCCTCCAAGGCGCACCTCTCGGCCCCTCCCCCCCAACTGTCTAATTAAACCCAAAGAACTTCTGGCTGATCTTATACCCCGCTATCGAGACGCTTCTCCCGCTCTTACCCGGCAGATTCATCCCCTGGCCCAAAAATCCCCACCGAAGCCGCAAAAACAACGGCAGGTTTTTCCTGCGCAGGTACTGCCACAGCTCCTTTTTCTTGGCCATATTCTCCTCCTGCCCGGACTTGATCGCAAGAATCGAAGATATCGTCATCATAATCTCCAGATAACGCACCATATAATGGCGAAGCTTCCGGCTTCCGACCTTACTTAAGTCACAGCAGTCCAGCATCAGCTTGGTGACCAGAATCTGCTGGTCGATCCGCCCGATCATCACCTGCTCATTCACTGACTGATCCTCCCGGCCGATAAAATATCGGTAAAAATTCACATCCAGATAGTACAGGGTTTTTACAGAGGGAAGCGGCTGATATACAAAAATATTATCCACATAGAACGTATGCTTTGGCAGCTCAAGCCCGCAGTCACGCAGCATCTGAGTCCGGTAAATCACCGAATGCATCAGGATATACTGTCCTAAAATGAACACCTTCACGTCATCCCAGGTCATCAGCTCCCGTTTGGGAAGTGCTGTTTTGTATTGCATGACACGCTTATGCTTCGCTCCCTGTTTTTCATAGACAAAATTGGTCACCAGCATATCCAGAGTCTCGTCCCCGTACACAAACCGGCGCAGCACTTCCAGAACCTCCTGGTAGGCCTCCCCGTTCACCCAGTCATCGCTGTCCACCACCTTAAAATAGATACCGGTCGCAGCCCTCAGCCCGGCATTGACCGCCTCTCCATGTCCGCCGTTTTCCTGATGAATGGCCCGGCAAATTCCCGGATATTTTGCCTCATATTCATCCGCGATCTCGCCGGTCCGATCCTTTTTGGAACCGTCATCCACAATCAGAATCTCCACCGCGTCCCCCCCGGGAAGCAGTGACTCAATACATCTGCACATATAAGCTTCCGAATTATAGCATGGTATTGCTATTGATAACAGCTTCACGTCTTTTCTCCGTCCCTTCTTATCTTAATGCAAAATAACAACAGTCCCCCGCCCAAAACAACTGATGCCAGTTTCCATTCTGCCGGCATCCGAAAGCTCTCTTCCCCAAAAAGCAGTGTGCCAAAAATCGCAGTCACATTCGCTGCGCCGTGAAACATCCAGCAGGCCCCAAAACCGCCGGCCTCATAGAAAGCAGCCGCAAGCAGTCCCACCAGCCCGGCATAAATCCCCTGAAGCAGATTCCCGTGATACAGGCCAAACCATAAGGCCGACACAACCATCGCTTCCCTGGCAGAAAACTCACTGCGGATTCTTGCATATCCCAGCCCCCGAAATACCAGTTCCTCGCCGGCCGGTATCACCAGCCCCATGCAGATCAGCTGCATGGTCAGCGGAGGCTGGTACAATACGCGGCTCACCCGGTGATACCCTTCCGGAGACAAGGGCAAAAGACAGAGCACCCCATTCAAAAACAGGCAAATGCCCGCACCGGCAATCACACTGCAAACCGCAAGACGCAATCCGCCCGTCTTTCTTTCCGTTTCCCGGAATTTACCCTTTCTCTCCTGCCAATACCAGAAACCCAAAGGCAGGGATGCAGCTGCCGCGCCGGCCGCCGTCAGCATCAGCTCCGAACCCGCCCTGACCTCATGCCCCGCAAGCTCCCACCCCAGAAACACCAGATCCATGCTCAGCAGATAAACCAGTAAGGGAAGCGAAAGTATCCACAGCAGCTTTCCCGCCCGCTGAACCCTCCTCATGAAATATCTCTCCTCTTTTCTTCCCTTTTCCAAGGCGTACCTCTCGGATCACAAAAGCTTAGTTACTGTTCACAGGCAATGTCAGTAAGTTAAAAAATCGC
Organism: Lachnospiraceae bacterium; assembly: GCA_910575255.1. Lineage (GTDB taxonomy): Bacteria > Bacillota > Clostridia > Lachnospirales > Lachnospiraceae > Brotaphodocola. The sequence continues at coordinate 138,432 of CAJTEM010000008.1, forward strand.
GAAACACAGCCAGGGAAACGGGGAGAGAAGCAATCGGAAATGGTCTGCGGATTTTGACTTTGCAGAGATTTAGAAGTCCTTAAATTTCTGAGTTTTGCGTGGAAACGAAAATTCACACTGTCTGAGCGCAGCGAGTTTGTGAATTTTCGTTTCGTTTTTCGCAAAAATCAGGAATTTTAGGAATTCTTGATCTCGAAACCGGAAAAAGCAGCAGACCATTTCCGATTGCTTCTCTCCCCGTTTCCCTGGCGTACCTTTCAGAAACGCTTAACTTACCGACATTGGTGTGAACAGTAACAAAGCTTACGTTTCCCGTACCATTCTACCATAAAGTCGTTGCTTTTTTCCAGTCCCAATACTATAATATAGAAAAAACTTCGCACAGAAAGAAGGTTTTCTCCTATGGCCAAAAAACGCATTGTCATCGCACTGGGACATCATGCCCTCGGCACTAATCTTCCGGAACAGAAGGCCGCTGTCATTGGCACTGCCCAGGTAGTGGCTGACCTGATACAGAAGGGCTGGCAGGCTGCCCTTGTCCACAGCAATGCCCCGCAGGTCGGCATGATCCACACTGCCATGAATGAATTCTCCAGACAGCATCCGGGCTATACCTCGGCCCCCATGTCCGTCTGCTCTGCCATGAGTCAGGGCTATATTGGCTATGACCTGCAAAATGGCATCCGTTCCGAGCTGATCCGCCGCGGCATCTACAAGCCGGTCTCCACTGTCCTGACTCAGATGATGGTGAATCCCTACGACGATTCCTTCTACAACCCGATCAAGAAAATCGGCCGCTACATGACCCGGGAAGAGGCCGATGCCGAGGAGGCCAAGGGCAACTATGTGACCGAAGTCCCCGGCAGAGGATGGCAGCGGATCGTCTCTGCACCCAGACCCGTCTCCATCGTGGAGATCGATGCCATCCGTGCTCTGTTGGACGCAGATCAGATCGTCATCTGCTGCGGAGGAGGGGGCATTCCGGTATTGGAACAGGGTTCCCATCTCAAAGGCGCCAGTGCTGTCATTGAAAAAGATCTTGCCGCCGGGCTGCTGGCAGCCGAGACCGATGCGGATGTCCTGATGATTGCCACCAGCGTGGCCAACGTTACCTTAAACTACGGCACCCCTGAGGAAAAGCCCATCCGCCACATGACGGTCAGTGAAGCGGAGGAATATATCCGCCAGGGACATTTTGAGTTTGCCTCAATGCTTCCCAAGATCGAAGCCTCTGTCTCTTTCCTCAAATCCGGCAGAGACCGCAAGGCTGTTATCACGACTCTTGACCGGATCCTTGACAGTGTCGATGGCCGGGCCGGAACCTGCATCGAATGACAAAGTCCGCAGAGGGAGGGCTGCCGCACCGGTTGCTGCGGCAGCCCTCCCTCCCTTTTTCTGCCTGACAGCTCTCTGGCGTGTCCGGAATTTATTTCCGTGGCTTTTAACCCTTTAGTATCCGTAAAATATCTGTGCCATCGGTGAACTCTTATCCAAAATCAGGGTATTATTCCCGTTCTTTAAAGAACTCTTCGCCGCATCCAGCGAACGGACAAAATTATAAAAATCAGCCTTATCGACATCATTATAGGCATGAGAGAGGATCTGCATATACTGCGCCTCTCCCTCGGCCTTGATCTTCTCCGCCTCTGCCAGCGCGCCGGACTTCATTACCGACACCTCCTTGACGGTATCGTTCTTGATCTTCTGTGCCGACGAATTCCCCTGCGCTGTAAAGGATGCCGCAATATTATTCCGCTCCGAAATCATCCGGTCATATACTGCCTGCTTGTTGTCATCCGGCATATCCAGAGATTTCGTCTCCACTGCCAGCACAATGATCCCGTACCCGTCCAGAGAATTGCCGATATTTTCTTTGATATCCAGAGCCAGCTTGCCGTTCCGGTTCTCGATGATCTCCGCCTGATCCATATTGGATATCACGGATTTCATGGAGGAGAACACGGACGCGGAAATCCTGGACTGCGCCTGCGCAATCTGTCCGTTCAGATGCCGGGTAAAAAGGATCGGATCCGAGATCTTCCACAGCACAAATGCATCTGCGATCATGCTTTTCTTATCCCTGGTAATCACATCCGACTTGGGAATATCATAAATCTGCAGTTCCCTGGGGACGGAAGCGCTCGTCTGTACAAAGGGAATCTTAAAAGACACTCCCGGTATATCCACAATCCGGACAATCTCTCCGAACTGCCGAATCAGCTGATATTCGTCTGGATAAGTGATCACCACCGAGGATCCAAGCAAAATCAACACCATTACCAGTATCAGCCCGGCTGCTGCCCTGCCTGCCCGCTTCATTGTGCCACCTCCCCTCTCCCAGCCTCTTCCTTTGTTATCTCCGTCTGTTCTGACGTGCCTCTGGTGGCTGCTTCTCTGTCAGACTCCGCCCCTGCAGCGTTATTGGATGCAGGAACCGAAGACAGGAAATTATCCAATGGCAGCAGCTTCTGCGTACCGCTTTCATCCACCAGATACACCCGCATCTCCGGAAGCAGCTCCTCCATCGTCTCGTAGAACATCCGCTGCTTGGTGATCAGCGGATACTTGCTGTACTCCGCATACATTTGCTCGAACCGGGATACCTGTCCCTGTGCTTCCTTGATCCGTGCTTCCTTTTCCGCCTCTGCATTCTTGATAATCTGGTCACACTCTGCCTCTGCCAGAGGGATCTTCTCATTGCGGTCCTTATTGGCATTGTTGATCGCCGTCTCCTTGCCCTGCTTGGCATTTTCCACATTCTTAAAGGCATTCATCACCTCAGTGGTCGGCGGAAACGCATCCTGTATGGTAATATTTACCACAGACAGCCCGATATCCTCCTCGATCATCCGGTTCGTCAGCTTCTCCTTGATCTCGGACTGGATCAGCGCCTTTCCGGTGGTGATCACGTCGTCAACGTTGTAGATTCCCACCGTGTCCCGGATATAGGACTGTGCCAGCATTTTCAGTGTCGCCTCCGGTTCTGCAGAAGCATACAGATATTTTACCGGATCATTCACCATATATTCCAGATAAAAATCCGTATTGACAAAGTTGAAATCCTTGGTGATCATCACCGACTCCTCGTCGATCGATTCCTGTGTCTCCAGGCTGTAGCCGATCGGCATTCCCTTGATGCCCTTTGACACCCGCTGCACCCGCTGAATGAACGGGATCTTAAAATGCAGTCCTGCCTGAGACACCGCCTCCGCGCTTCCCAATGTCATCACAACTGCATAGTTCTCCTCATCCAGCATATAGTAGCTGTTCATCCCTGCCAGCAGTAAAAGCAGGACCACAAGACCAGCGAAAATTCCCCGAAACGGCCGGAACCTGCGCACCGGATTCCCCTTAGAGTCAAACCGCTCCGGTTCCTTTTCCGGCTCACTGTCCTCTTTCTTCTGCTTCCTGCCTCCGAACGGACTGCCCGGCCCGAATCCCTGCCGTCCGAATAACTCCTCAAACGGATTCTGATTTTGATTCATGAAACCCCTTATCTTTCTTTATAAAAGAGAATCCTGCTCCGCAGGATTCTCCGCCTGCGGCGGGTCGCTTCAGCGACATGATTCCTTTCCGCCGCGGTGCGATCCAAAGCGGAGCGTTTTTATTTCATAGGACGCACTTTCCTATGAAATGGAAAACCGCAAAACCTGTTAATGGTGGAACAGACGGATCCCGGTAAATGCCATCGCCATCTGATATTTGTTGCAGGTTTTGATCACGTCGTCATCCCGCACAGAGCCACCCGGCTGAGCGATATAGCGGACACCGCTCTTATAAGCCCGCTCAATATTGTCGCCAAACGGAAAGAAGGCATCCGACCCCAGCGCCACATCCGTCATCTGATCCAGCCAAGCCCGCTTCTCTTCCCGGGTAAACACCGGCGGCTTAACCTTGAAGATCTTTTCCCAGGCGCCGTCCGCCAGCACATCCATATACTCTTCACCGATGTAGACATCAATGGCATTATCCCGATCCGCCCGGTGGATTCCGTCCACGAACTGCAGCCCCAGCACCTGCGGCGCCTGACGTAAAAACCAGTTGTCTGCCTTCTGTCCGGCCAGTCTTGTACAATGCACCCGGGACTGCTGTCCGGCGCCGATACCAATGGCCTGTCCCCCCTTGGCATAGCAGACGGAATTCGACTGCGTATATTTCAGGGTGATCAGGGCAATCACCAGATCGATCTTAGCCGCATCCGGAATCTCCTGATTAACTGTTACCACATTCGCGATCAGGTCGCGGTTGATATCCAGATCATTCCTCCCCTGCTCAAACACCACGCCAAAGACCTGCTTGCGTTCGGTTTTTTCCGGCTCATAACTCTCATCCATCTCAATGACACAGTAATTGCCATTCTTCTTGGACTTTAAGATCTCCAGCGCCTCCGGCTCGTAACCCGGAGCAATCACGCCGTCTGATACCTCCCTCTTAATCAGGCGCGCCGTGTCCACATCGCACACCTCTGACAGGGAAACGAAATCGCCAAAGGAGGACATCCGATCCGCCCCCCGGGCCCTCGCATATGCACAGGCCAGCGGTGACAGCTCTCCCATATCATCCACCCAGTAGATCTTTGCCAGAGTCTCATCCAATGGCAGTCCCACGGCAGCACCGGCAGGAGAGACATGCTTAAAGGATGCTGCTGCCGGCAGTCCGGTCGCCTTTTTCAGTTCCCGCACCAGCTGCCAGCCGTTCAGAGCATCCAGAAGATTGATATATCCCGGCCGTCCGGACAGCACCTGAATCGGCAGATCCTTTTCCCCATTCATAAAAATTCTCGCCGGCTTCTGATTGGGGTTGCAGCCATACTTTAATTCCAGTTCTTTCATATTCCTTATCCATCCTTCCTCTGATTGTTTGACGCTAATTTTTATTTACAATCCTGCTCTCATACTTGCCGGTGGCAATGTCAATATAACGCACAAACAGCGATACCTTATTGTCCATGTTCAGGCTCTCCCACAACATCCTGGTAAAGGAATCCATATCATCCATCATTTCCACCAGCTTCGGCTCGCCCTCAAAGCTGGGCAGGGGATTGCCGTCATTCTGGTAGGTATGGATAAAATGTCCCTCTCCTGCCAGAGGATTCTCATACGCAAAAGTATAGCGGCAGCAGGACGCCGGATCCCCGTGATTGCTCTTCAATATCGACATTGCATAATTATATTTCCCGTTCTCGATATGCATAATTCCGGAAATTCTTGGCGTATAATTGGGCGCATCCGGCTCAAACTCCCGGCTGCGCAGGCTCTGCTCAAAGGTCATCTGCTTATCCATACCCTCATAAATCGTATCCGTCTGATCTCCGTTCGTCACAATCGTCTTATTCCCCAGTACCCTCACCGGTGTATAGATGATCAGGCTTGGATCCTCCAACTTCGCCGGGTCAAAGGCCTGGGTACGGATTCCGTCCTTCTGCTCCACGAATATCCGGTTCCTGCTGTTCTCGCTCCTGCCCATGATAAAATACGCAGTCACCGCCTTCTTCCCATCCGGCGTCCTCCCGATCACGATTCCCCGTCCCGGGTAGGCATTCCCTTTCAGTTCCTCTTCCAAAGACAATCTGTTCATCTTCGCGTCCTCCTGTTCTGTTCATGGTTTCCCCAATCCCTGATACTCCTTTGTCTGTGTCCTTCTGACATTCCCAAAGCACGCCCCATTTCCCGCAGAAACAAAAAGGCCGCCCGAGTACCACAAATCATGGCGCCCAGGCGGCCGGCATCCTTCCTTCACGTGCTCCCCCGTGGTCTCCCACTGTCTCCGCCAGTCGCACGCTCTCATTGCCATCATAATCCATTCCCCTGACAAATGCAAGCACTTTTTTCGCTTTTTCCAGAGAGTACCTCTCGGAACTCCCCCGGAACATCATCCTCTACTCATTGCGTATCGCCGCCAGCGGACTCAGCCTCATCGCCCGCATGGCAGGGAAAAACCCCGCCACCATTCCTACCAGAATCGCGAACCCCACCGCTGCCAGCGAGAGCCATCCGGGAATCCGGGAGATGTCTCCTGCCTGGCCCACCATCATTTCGCCAATGGACTGAAAGCGGTTCATGGCAAACGAGATTCCGTAGCTGAAGGCGATTCCTGCCAGGCCTCCCAGAAGTCCGATGCACCCGGACTCAATCAGGAACATGTTCCGGATCGCCCCCATGTCACAGCCCAACACCTTGATGACCCCGATCTCCTTGGTTCTCTCATAGATCGACATCATCATGGTATTCGCAATGCCAATGGCTGCCACAAACAGCGAGATCGCTCCGATTCCTCCCAGAACCGCCTGAATCATCATGGACTGCTTCTGGGTCTGCTCCATCCATTCCGAACTGCTGTAGGCCCGAAAGCCCATATCTGTCAGCTGTTCCTGAACCCCGGAAACGTGTTCCATCTCATCTACATTAACCACACAGGAGTTATAGACAAAGTACGGGAATGCCTTTCCCTTCTTATTCGTCGGCTGTCCCGGTATGGGGTTCTTGCGGAAGATTCGTTTCAGCTCTGCCTTCAGCGCATCCAGATCCGCATACACGGAGTAAGCATAGGCTCCGCCGCCCCTGACATCTCCCTCCACCACGCCTGCTGTCTCAATGAGATATTTCTTCGGTGCTTTGGCGCTGCTGTCGCCCATGGACTGATAGTATTTCTCCATATCAAAGATCACGAACATGGGACGGCCCATAAAGTCCACATCCGGAAGCTCTCCGGTCTCCCAGAAATCACCTCCCCGGCCATTGCTGAACCACTGAATAACGGAATTGCCATAGATCAGCTTCAGCTCCTTCTCATCCGGATCCGGAAGTGCCCCCTCACCCAGAGGTATCTCCTTAAGGTATTCCCGCGGCGCCCCGGTCAGGGTTGTGTTGGTGGAGTATTTTCCCTGCATGAAGATCACATCCGTCTCCAGAAGGGGATATACACTCTTTACATATTGCATATTCTCCATCTCCCGAATCCGATCATCTGTCAGATAATTCGGTTCTGAGTTATCCTCTCCGGCGCCATAATAGTAATCTCCCCTTACCTCAATCGCAGTCAGACTTCCGAAGGATTCGATCAGCTCCTGGTTCAGCTCCCGCAGTCCGATCCCCAGCGACATCATTACCACGATCGATGCCGTACCGATAACGACACCAAGGACCGTCAATGCGGTCCTCAGCTTTCTTCTTCTCAGATTATTCAAACTCATGGCGAGCAGGTCAACAAACCTCATTCTTCCTCATCCTCGTCCTCATCCGCTTCCAGCGCTGCCTTTTCCCTGCGGCGCTTCACTGCCATCACTACAATCACTGCCGCCAGAATCACGATGATGGCCAGGGCTGCCGGCAGAAGTTTCTGCTGATTTAACAGTTCTGACGGAAAGCCGCCCTTCTCCTTTGGCAGCTCGTCCTCCGGGTTCCAGGCCTCCATCTCACCCATGTCCGACATATCCTCCGTCACAAACAAAGTCAGCTCCTTCTCCTCTGTGAACACATCCCCGCTCTCGTTCTCATAGGAAATGATCACCATTACCTTGCCGTCATCCTCCGTGGGGGCCGCACCCATAACCATACAGTCTACATTGCCGGTCTCTCCTGGCTTGATATTGCCCACATAGCTTTCCACAGGCTGGATCGAATCCGCCTCAAAAGATGCCGTCACGTTATAGAGCATGATCTTTCCTGTATTATTGATTCCAAACATGATATTCGATTCGCTTCCGACCGTTATCGTATCCGGCATTACCTCAAAGGTGCCGGTACTCAGACGGGCAATCTGCTGCACGGGAATCTCTATTACCAGATCTTCCTTGGCATTTTTATATTCCGGACTGTCAAATGTGGCTTTTACTGTCAAAGCATAGGAACGCTGTTCCACCCCCGGCCGTGATTTAAGCCGGTAGCGCAGCTCGGTCACTCCGCCCGGCGGCAGCGAATTCAGCGCCACCGAAGAGGAACCGGACTCTGTGGTAAATACCACACTGTCGGATACCTTTTCCGATTCGATGGAAAACAACAGATTCGAGGCAGTGATATTCGTGGATGCGTTCTTGATCTGCAAAAGAAGCTCAAACTCATCCCCTGCAATGATCGTTTCCGGGTTCGTAACGAAGGAATCCACAATGATTCTCGCCCTCGTACGGTCATTCTCATTGAACTCCCCGTATTCATCCTCTTTGTCCTTGTTATGTACCCGCACAAAGAAGGAGGTCTCAAAGGTCTTCAGCTCCTCTCCCGTAGAACTGTCCGAGTAATAGATCTTCATGGCAATCGGATAATAGCCGCTGTAGGCATCCTCCCGTATGGCAAAGCTGTAGTTCAGAGGCACAGTCTCATCCACGGCAATCTTTTCAAACATGCGGTCGTAATTCACATCATTGATTTCAAACGGAAACTTCTCGGTATCCGCGTCGAGTGTAATGCATGCCTTTACATTATAGACATTGGCCGGGCTGTTGTTGCGCAGGTTAATCACAAAATTCATCACATTCGGATAAGCTCCGTCCGGTGTGCTCTGCCCCTCACCCAGAACAAAATCATAGGTCTTATTAGTGTCATCATCATCGTCGTCACTGCCTGTAGACTTCGTGATCCAGACACGCAGGTCAGCCTGCCCGATCTGACTGCCGTCCTCCTCCATAATCACCACCGGCACCTTGTAGTAGCCTTCCGTGAGATCCCGCCGGACCCTTCCGGTAAGCGAGGCTGTCTTTTTCTCCCCGCTCAGCTTACCAATGGACTTGGGATTCTCCGTCGTCGGCAATGCCTTGGTCACCTCAAACGGAAAGGAATAGCCGTATTGACGGTCCTCCTCGTCATCATCCCAGATCTCCCCGCCGCTGACGTCAAAACCCGCATAAAGATTGCCGTCATAGCTTCCGGAGTTCCTCTCGATCTTAAACGATACCGTCAGATTCTTCCCTGTCTTTCCATGAGGGATTTTGTCGGAGGAAACGTCCACCTCCGCTGCCCATGCCTCCATCCGCGGCGGAAGCGGAACCGACAGAACCATCGCCATAAAAACTATCAGAAGGCGCTTCGCAGCCTCTGCTCTTGCTATCCGTCTTTTCCCTTTAAGCCTCTTCATGATGCTGCTCCTCTATCTTTAAAATCTTTCCATCCACAATATGAAATTGCCGATCCGCATAGGTAGCCAGATGATTGTCATGGGTAACCATCACCAGGGTCTGATTCTGCTCCCGCACGATCCGGCGCATCAGTGCCAGTACCTCCATGGTCGTCTTGGAATCCAGATTCCCTGTGGGCTCGTCTGCAAATATAATCTTCGGCTTCACCACCAAAGCCCGGGCAATCCCCACCCGCTGCTGCTGTCCGCCGGACATCTCATTAGCCATATGCTTCATCTGTTTCTCCAGTCCCACCAGCTTTAAATACTTCTTCGCCTTCTCGTTGCGGATCTTCCTCGGCACTCCCCGGAAGGACAAGGGCAACGCCACATTCTCGATGGCATTCAGGGTCTGCAAAAGATTATAGGACTGAAAGATAAAGCCTACATTGTCCCGTCTGAAGCCCACCAGCTGGTTCTCATTCATCCGCTCCATGTGCTTCCCGGCGATTACGATCTCGCCCCTGGAAGGCTTCTCCAAACCGGCCAGCATATTTAAAAGCGTGGACTTTCCGGATCCGGACGGTCCCACTATGGCGCAGAATTCTCCCTTATACATGGTAAAATCAACACCGTTCAATGCGTAGACCTTGTTCTTACCGACTTTATAGATTTTATACAGGTTCTTCACCCGGATAATGGGCACCCGCTTTTCCTGTGTTGCTTCCTGCCCTGGCAGGCTCTTCTCTGACACTTTCCTCCCGGATCCTGCTTCTGGTCCGGCCCCTTTTGTACACTCTTTTTTTTCGGCCGGATCCTCTCTCGTCAAATCTCCACTCAGAAGCCGCATATTCCTCTCCTGCCTCCCCTTCCCATGTGTCCATTATACACTATTTTCTTTCCCGATAAAGTTCTATTTTCTTAAATATTCATTACGAGTGAAGTTTTTCAAAAATCCGCTGGCAATTCTTAAGAAAATCCGCTATAATAGCTTTCGAACACATTAACAAGTGCACCCAAAGGAGATTCACTATGAGACACATGTTAAACCCATTGGATTTTTCTGTGAAGGAGATCGATGCGCTATTGTCATTGGCTTCCGATATCGAACACAATCCTCCCAAATATGCCCATGTATGTGACGGCAAAAAATTAGCGACATTATTTTATGAACCAAGTACCCGTACCCGGCTAAGCTTTGAATCTGCAATGTTGAGCTTAGGTGGCAGTGTACTTGGTTTTTCTTCGGCCGATTCCAGCTCCGCAGCCAAGGGCGAGAGTGTTTCCGACACCATCCGCGCTATTTCCTGCTATGCGGATATCGCCGCCATGCGCCATCCAAAAGAAGGCTCCGCGCTGGTAGCTTCTTTAGCTTCCTCCATTCCGGTGATCAATGCCGGAGACGGCGGCCATCAGCATCCGACCCAGACCCTGACCGACTTAATGACCATCCGCTCTCTGACCGGACGTCTGGGACATATGACGGTCGGCCTCTGCGGTGACCTGAAATTCGGGCGTACCGTCCATTCCCTGATCAATGCCATGGTCCGCTATCCGGATACCCGCTTTGTGCTGATCGCTCCGGATGAGCTTCGGATCCCCAGCTATATCCGGGAAGACGTGCTAAAAGCCAACCATATCGAATTCAAAGAGGTGAACAATCTGGATGAGGCTATGCCGGATCTGGACATTCTATATATGACCCGTGTACAGAAGGAACGGTTCTTCAATGAAGAGGATTATATCCGCCTCAAGGACTGCTACATTCTGGACAAGAAGAAAATGAAGCTTGCCAGGGAAGATATGTATGTGCTGCATCCTCTTCCCAGAGTCAATGAGATCTCCACGGAGGTTGACAGCGATCCCAGGGCAGCCTATTTTAAGCAGGTGCAATACGGCGTCTATGTGCGGATGGCACTGATCATGACATTACTGGAGGTGGAAAAGCCATGCTGAATATCAGCGGATTGAGCGAAGGAATCGTACTGGACCATATCGAGGCAGGCAAGAGCCTGGATATCTACTATCATCTGGGGCTGGACAAGCTGGAATGTCAGGTCGCAATCATTAAAAACGCCCGCAGCAGCAAGATGGGACGCAAGGATATCATCAAAATCGAAGGCGGGCTGGACAAGCTGGACCTTCAGATTCTGGGATATATTGATCACAATATCACCGTCAATATCATCCAGGACAATAAGATCGTGGAGAAAAAGACATTAAAGCTCCCCCGGAAAATCACGAATGTGATCAAATGCAGGAATCCCCGCTGCATTACCTCCATCGAACAGGAACTGCCTCACGTATTCTATCTGGCAGACGAACACTCTGAAATCTACCGGTGCATTTACTGCGAGGAAAAGTACGGAAAGTAAACGCACAAAGCAGGAAAACCCCTGCAGCCTTTTTCCCTTCTGGCTGTCAGGGGCTTTGTCTGTTATCATACCTGATCTGCTTCTTCCCGCCTTCTCACCCGTTCTCCGATATACGCCTCCATCCTGGCTTTGGGAATCCCCAGAGGAATCTCCAGCTCCGTGTAGAGATAATCCTCTGCCATCCGCAGGTATTTCTCATCGGTAGAGGTGATTCTCTTGCCCTGAGCGCTCCGCGCCCTTTTCCGAAGATAAAGTGTCTTGATGATCTTGATCCACTCCTTGCAGTCGCAGGATTTCATACATTCCTTGTACTGTGCCTCCCGCAGCTTCTCATTCGCTATCCAGAGTTCCTCAATCTCAGGAATCTCATCAATCAGCTTCGACGCCTCCTCAGGTGTCAGCACCGGGCGCATATGGGTCTTTTCATTATCCACCGGGGTAAAGATCTTCCCGCCCTTCTGAGCGGAAGGATTCAGAACATAAAACAGACGATCCCTGGGAACCCCCTTCATATCCATTGTTATAATATCCTCCACCTGACACACACCCGAATTCCCGTATACAATATAGGATCCTTTTTCAAACATCCGGCACCTTTCCTTTCTGCAAAACACGAACACAACCTCAAAGTTCCCATTCCATTTTATCAGAAAAGACACTGGAATTTCTAATGATATTTTTCTGATTTACTGTTTTTGTAAATATTGCCCTCGATACAGGGAACGGTTTTTGTGCATATTATCCAGCGATTTCAAGGATCTGCAAAAGCGCCTCCGGATTCTCCACCAGCTCGTCCGCTCCTGCTCTTGTGAGTTCTTCCCGCGAGCCATATCCATAAAGTACACCGATTACTTCCAGCCCGTTTTCCTTAGCTCCATAGACATCGTGCTCCCGATCTCCTACCATCACGGCCTGCGCCGCCTCATCCACCCCGCAGGCCTTCAGCACATAACGTATGACATCGCCCTTTTTCACCCTGCTGTCATCCAACGTCGCACCGCCGATATAAGTAAAATACGAATCCAGCCGAAAATGCTTCATCACCCGGACAGCCGCTGTCTCTGGCTTGGACGTGGCCAGCAAAAGCAAAAACCCCTGCTCCTTCAGACCCTCCAGCATTTTTTCAACGCCCGGATACACCCGGTTCTCAAAAATACCCTTCCTGTCAAAATATTCCCGGTATACGTTCACTCCCTCCAACGCTTTCTCCTCGGAAAACCCGCAGTACTTCATCAGACTCTCCTTCAGCGGCGGTCCCAGCCATGCCTGGAACTCGCTTCTGTCCCTGAGCCCGATCTCATAATGGCGCAGCATATACTCAATCGAATGGATAATGCCTTCCCGGGAATCTGTCAGTGTTCCGTCCAGATCAAATAATATATATTTCTTTTTCATCGTTACTCCCGTCCCCCCTGTTCATTGCCTGCAAAATTCTGTATAAAAGACGAAGCCGGAAACTGCAAAGTTCCCGGCTTTTGCCTCATCAAAGCATTGTCTCAGAATTCTGACAATACCTTTTTCTTTTCAGTCAATAGCCCGCTGCAAACGCGGTATCTGGCCCATGACCTGCAAAAATCAGCCTAACTCCTCCACAACCTTCTGGATAGCAGCCAAAGCATCATCCGGCAGCTTGTCGTAGCCTTCTTTTGCTACTGCGAACTGCTTGATCTCATTCACACGGTCATTCATGCGTGCCTTGAGCTGGCCTACATAATCCGCATCATTCATATCCGGCACAAAGCCTTCCCAATCCAGGATCTCAATATCAGAGAACGGACCCCATTTGTGGAACTCGGCCTTGCCCTCTACGATCGCCTCCAGAATGCCCAGAGTATCGGCCGGTTTTACCTTTTTGCCCATGAAGTCGCCGGTATTGACGATATAGCAGTCTACATTCTTCTCCTCAACCAGCTTTTTAAACTTCTCATAGTCATTGGCCAGCGGATAGGTACGGAACGGGTTCGCATAGGGAACCACTACCAGCTTATTGGGATCTACACCGGGAGCCAGACGCTCTGCGGAAGAACGCTTGGTCGCCAGGGTTGCACCCATAACAGAAGCCAGGGAAGCGCCTTTGAGCTTCACTACCGGCGGGATGGTCGGGTCTTTCATGATCCAGAAAATCGCGTTCACCGGAGCGTCAATCTTATCCACCCGGTTCGGAGACCACAGCTTGGACTTGATGGCACGACCGTTGCCGTTGCGGATATCCTCGGTTACCAGCTGCAGCTTGCCCTCATCATCCAGAGTAGCGGAGCAGTTTTGAGCAGTCAGCAGGAACTTATTGTCATCGCAGCCGGTCGGATAGTCTGCAGTCTTATCAAAATAGGTTGGCTCCAGAGCGATGGAAGCGCAGGTATCCGTGTTGATAACAAACGCATCGTCGTGAAGAACCTTGATCTCATATTTGCCGCCATGCTTGGCATGTGTCAGAGTGGACTTGCCGGAGCCGGACAGACCATATACGGATGCCACATATTTACTGCCGTCAGCCAGCAGATATTCCTTCTGGCCGCCGTGGCAGGAAGCATAGCCGTTGCGGTTAGCAATGGCCCATGCCATGGTCAGGGTTCCCTTCTTGTGCTCACCGAAGTATCTCATACCCAGAATGCAGGCACAGTTCGTCTCGGTGTTAAAGTAGCACAGAGTCTTCTTCTGCGGATCCGACAGGCAGTCCAAGGATACGTTGGGACGGTCAGAGCCGGTCCACTGCGGATCCGAGAAAATATAGATGTCCGCTTCCTTGCCGTCGCCTACCGGCTTGGAATTCTTATACATCTTGACATATTCATCAGACATATACTGGAAGTTTAACATCCAGTTGTACATGATATTCTCTTCGCCCTCCGGAAGCAGCAGATGAGCCTTCACCATGAACTCCGGATCCAGGCCTACGAACACCTCTGCATGGTACATGGTTTTCCAGCGGGACTCATATACAGCGTCCATGGCAACAATGTCCAGAGCATTGCAGTCCACCCCGGGTTCTCCGGCAATCCGGCGGGCAGTCGCATAACGTCCGGTGATCGCACCGTCATTAAACAAAAGTACCTTGGCATCCTTCTCCAGACCAAACTCCTCACCTCTGTAAACCGGCATATCGGTCACGATCGTCCCCGGAGAATTCTTAGCCAGCTCATAAGCTTCCTTCAGGGTATTTACCTTTACTACATTATTGCCGTAAAAAGCAGCTTCGATGATGGATCTTGTCTTGGAAAAACCAGTCTTTCCTTTCCCGATCTCACTGATTGGGTAATACGCTTTTGTTGCCATTACACTTCCTCCTTAATCTAAACTTCGTAAATCGAAATTTGCCTTTATTATCTCACTTTGTGAATTAAAAGTCAATATGAGAATAAGGAGAAATTTCAAAAAAGAAATACCAAAATCACTTAAAAAACTCATGCCGGTCATGCTGAAACAGATAAGTCAGGCTATTGTCAAACCAGCTCACATTTCCGGCCCGGGAACGCCGGCGATTCATAAAATACAACGCTCCCTGCGAATAATCCTCCCCCGCCAGCGCCCGATCCACTGCCTCCACGGTCTGCGGTGTCACGGTGCAGCTATTTAAGGATCCGTCACTGACCGGAGAAAACTGCGATTTCTGATACACAACTCCTGTGATGGTATCCGGAAATTCCTCGCTTTTTACCCGGTTA
Source organism: Lachnospiraceae bacterium (assembly GCA_910575255.1). Lineage (GTDB taxonomy): Bacteria > Bacillota > Clostridia > Lachnospirales > Lachnospiraceae > Brotaphodocola. Next base: position 153,517 of record CAJTEM010000008.1, read on the forward strand.
ATCACCACATTGGCTACCAGAATCCTTCCCCTGATGTCGCAGATTCCTGCTTCCGCCTCAACGATCCTCTGCAAAACCTCGTAATCCTTCTGAGAACAGGAAATCCCTGCCGAGACCTGTCTGGCTCCCTCCTCCTGGCTTTTTCCCTCAGGATCCTCCGGCTTCACACCGGGACCGCCCTCACTGGCCGGCTTCTCCTCTTTCTTCTGTTTACCGGCCTCCACTACCCTGAAAGCCTCTTCTGTCTGCTGCAGCATTTCTTTTGCTTTCTCTATATCCTCCTGGCGCTGTTGCCTGGCCTTCTGCCTGGCAGATATCCCTTCCGCCACAGTGATGCCCGCCAGCTCCTGTCCTTCTTTCATAATCTCCGAGGGATGTCCCCGAAACGCAGTTTCCGCTTTTTCCTCCTCCGGTATCACGGAAGCGGTTTCTGCATATACCGTCAGCGCTGTCCTTCCCTCTCCGTCCAGCCTTGCAAAAAGAATTGTCAGTGCCGCAGACAGGACCGCCCCTGCCGCCAGAAGAACAAAATACCGGCAAAGGATCCCCGTAAACCGGCCTGCCCTTGCAAATCCCCTTTTCCCCAGCCTGCAGATTCCATAAAAAAACGAATTCCATGTCATGACTTACACCTCTTTTCTTAGTCAAACCATACAAATCATCATTTCCCAAATTCAATGCAATATTTTGTCGAAAGTGGGGAATTAATCCAAAAATAATTCATTTTCTTGGTTCGTCCGCTATTATAGTGGGGGATAAAGAAAAAAGTCAATAGTTTTTTAATATTTTTGTCACAATTGACATGCTGTTTTTCTGGAAATTTCTATTTTTATTGATTTTATCCAAATAACAGTCTTAAATATCTTTATTTTCTATTTATATTTCCCTTTCCTATATTACGATTTTATTACATTTTTGTTAAATGTAACGGCACAAAAAAAGAGACGAATTTTGCCGTCTCCTTTTTATGTCAACTACACCAAAGAACAGAATTTCCCGCTCACGTATTGCCGCAATGTTTCCGGATTCACGATAATCTGTGCTCCCCGCACTCCGGCGCTGACAGCGATCTCTTCAAAAAGCATTGCTGTTTCTTCTATATAAACAGGAAACCTTTTTTTCATGCCAACCGGAGAACATCCGCCGCGGATATAACCGGTCACAGGCAGAAGCTCCTTCATCGGCAGCATCTCCACCTTCTTGTCACCCGCCGCTTTTGCTGCCTTACGCAGATCCAGTTCCTCCGCCACCGGGATACAGCACACCAGAAAACCGGTTCGTTCCCCCTTAAGTACCAGCGTCTTAAAACAGCTGTCCGGATCTTGCCCCAGCTGTGCCGCCACATGGACACCGGACAGATCCTGTTCATCCACCTCATAGAACGCTGTCCGGTAAACGATCCCGGCCGCGTCCAAAAGCCGCATCACATTTGTCTTTTCCTTTTTCTGCTCCTTCATACCCTGCTCCTGCTTTTCTGTTCTGCCACGCCTTTCAGACAACACAGCCAGAAACTTCAGATCCGGGCAGTGATCTTTCCGGCTGCGGCGCACGCTGCCGCCACCGCTGGTGACGCCAGATAGATCTCAACCTTCGAGGTTCCCATCCGCCCCAGAAAATTGCGATTGTTGGTCGCCACCACTCGCTCGCCGTCACAGAGGATTCCCCCGGTACGCCCGCAGCACAGCCCGCAGCCGGGGTGGGTAATGATCGCTCCGGCCTTCAAAAGCGTCTGCAGCGCTCCACAGGCCAGCGCCTCCTCATACACCTTGCGGCTGGCCGGCGTTACGATCAGCTTCACAAAGGGAGCCACTGTTTTTCCCTCCAGCACCTTTGCCGCTGCCTGCAGATCCTCCAGCCGCCCGTTGGTACAGGAACCAATAAATACCTGATCAATCACAGTTCCTTCCAGCTCGCTGACTTTGCGGATCTTATCCACCTGAGAGGGACAGGCCATCACGGGCACAAAATCCTCCGCCTGATAAGTGATCACTTGCAGATAATGAGCATCCTCATCTCCTCTCAGGCTCTTCTGAAACCCATCCAGCGAGGTTTGGCAATATTTTGCCGTCTTTTCATCCGGCGAAAACAGCGCACATTTGGCACCTGCCTCAATCGCCATATTGGCAATGGTCATCCGGCTGGCCACGCTCATCTCATCTATCGCTGTCCCGGTAAATTCCAGGGCCCGGTAGGTCGCGCCGTCTGCACCCAGATCTCCGATCAGCCGCAGAATAACATCCTTAGACATCACAGACTCCGGAAGCGTTCCCTCAATCTCCACCCGGATCGTCTCCGGCACCTTTACCCACAGATTGCCGGTTCCCAGGATTGCCGCCATCTCCGTATACCCGATTCCGGTAGAGAATGCTCCCACACAGCCGTAGGTCGTGGTATGGCTGTCCGTGCCGAAAACCACGTCTCCCGGCTTCACATATCCTGCCTCTGTCATCAGCTGATGGCAGATTCCGTCACTGCGGTGCACATGTGTCAATGCGCATTCCTTCACAAAGGCATCTCCCACCCGGTAATGACGAGTGTCATCCTGCTGGCTGGCCGGCACCAGATGGTCATAGATCAGCACCACCTTATCCGGATCCCACACCTTTGTAAAACCCATTTCATGGAATTTATCCACAATAAACGGAATCATGATGTCGTCCAGCATCACCCGATCCACATTCACGGTCACAATATCTCCTGGCTTCACGGAGTCAGCTTTACTATTGTGTGCTATTATTTTCTCAATTATTGTCTGTCCCATTCTCCCGTATCCTCCTGGCAACTGATAGCTCTCACCCGATCCCATTGCGCCGGCGCATGGCCTTCACCAGACCGCCGGCATTGATAATCTCTACCAGATTCTCCGGCAGCGACGCGATCGGATAGCGCTTTCCCTGATAGTCCACATCCTGGTTCACCGTGACGGCAATCGTATCCCCTTCCTTCATATCATCATACAGATCCGGCTGCTCAATCAGCAGAAGGCCATTGTTGATGGCATTGCGGAAAAAAATCCGCGCAAAGGATTTGGCAATCACACAGCGGATTCCCAGCGCCTTTATCACCTCCGGAGCCTGCTCTCTCGAGGATCCGCATCCGAAATTCTTACCTGCCACAAGAATATCTCCCGGTCGGATCTGTGCCGCCAGTTCCGGACGCAATGGGGAGAATCCATACTGCTTCATCTCTTCGATCGTTTTCAGAGCCAGATATTCGGTGGGGATAATGATATCTGTATCAATATCATCGCCAAGCGTCCAGACCCTGCCTGTAAACTGTTCCATATTAATCCTCATTTCCTTTCCGGAATATCGGTAGCCGCCTAAGGCCACCAGCCTTTCCCATCACTTCTCCGGGCAAATCTGCATTTACAGCATATCCGCTGTGCAGATCTCTCCTTTGACTGCCGAAGCCGCCACGGTTGCCGCTGACCCTAAGTACACCTTTGAGGAAGGGTGTCCTGCCCTGCCCTTAAAATTCCTCGTGCCAGTGCTGATCAAAACTTCATTCTCCCCGATCACACCCTGACAGCTGCCCCAACAGACACTGCAGTTCGGATTCATAACGATCGCACCGCTTTCCATAAAGATCTGAATCAACCCTTCCTCCATGGCCTGCAGATAGACCTCCCGGCTGGCCGGCACCACCAGGAAGCGCACATGCTCTGCCACTTTCCGGCCCTTTAAAATCGCCGCTCCTACCCGCAGCTCATCGATCCGCCCGTTATTGCAGGATCCCAGAAATGCCTCGTCGATGTGCACGCCGCACACTTCGGATGCCGGCACTACTGCATCCACAAAATCCGGCTTTGCCGCCACCGGAACAATCTTCGAAAGATCAAAGGTATACTCCCTGGCATAGATGGCATCCGGATCGCTGTGAAATACCGCTTTCGGCTTACGTCCCCGCGCCCGCAGATATTCCAGGGCGATCTCGTCCGCCTCAAAAATGGCAGTCTTTGCCCCGGCCTCCACGGCCAGGTTGCACAGCACCATCCGGTCATTGACACTGAGCGTCTTTGCTCCCTCACCGTCAAACTCCATTACCTGATAATTGACCCCATTCGCCCCGATCTCTCCGATGATCGTCAGCATCAGATCCCGGGGGTAGACTCCCTCCGGCAATCTGCCGGCCAGATGGAATCTGACGGTCTCCGGCACCAGCACCCAGGAGGTCCCGGTCACCATACCGTACAGAAGATCCGTACAGCCCACACCGGTTCCGAAGGCTCCCAGAGCGCCATAAGTACAGGTGTGGCTGTCCGCGCCAAAAATCAGCTCTCCAGGGCACACATAATGTTCCATCATAATCTGATGGCATACCCCTTTTCCTTCCCAGAAATCAATCCCATGCTCTCTGGCAAAGTCCCGCATCTTCTTCTGAGAGCCTGCCGTCTTGGCACTGTCCGAGGGCACATTGTGATCCACAATGAACACCATCTTCTTCACATCCGCGATCTGCGGGTTCTTCAGCTTGTTGTAATACATATCCACGGTCAGATGTGTGGTCCCGTCATTGCTCATCATCCGATCCAGATTCACTGTATGGATATCTCCCGCACGGACCGAATCCACCCCGGCAGCCCGTGCGATGATCTTCTCCGCAATCGTCATTCCCATTCCTACACCTCCTGATATTATAAGGTAGCGCCCCCTCACGTCCGTTCGGCGGCATGTCGCCGGAAGGTATCCTAAAAATCCGACCTCCTGTTCAACGATGCAATCAGGCCGCCCTGATTTAAGATCTGCTGCATGTATTCCGGCAGCTTCGTACAGGGGAACTCTCTTCCCCCGCTTTTAGCGATCCCCTCCGTCAGGGAAAGCTCCATCTCCTCACCATCCTGTACCGCTTCCGGCAATTCCTTGCACACGATCACCGGCAGTCCGATATTGATAGCATTGCGGTAGAAGATCCGGGCAAAGGATTTCGCCACCACGGCCTGCACTCCCAATGCCTTGAGTACGGCAGGCGCCTGTTCCCTGGACGAACCACAGCCGAAATTCTCCCCTCCCACCACATAGTCTCCCGGCTTTACCCTGGCCGGAAATTCCGGATCCAGAGATTCAAATGTATGTACCTTCATCTCGTCAATCGTCGGCAGTAACAGATACTGCGACGCGATAATCTGATCCGTATCCAAATCATTATGAAACTTAAAAATCTTTCCCACGGATATCCCTCCTCCTGTATGATCTGCTTTGCTGAGTCAGCTTCCTCTCCGCTTCCGTCGGTGACATTATATCATTTCCCCTCTCAGAATGACAATACATAATGCTCATATTTCTCATAACGGCGGGTTATAGGGTTATTGTTCACACCCAATGTCAGTTAGTTAAACTGTTCCAAAAGGTACGCCAGGGAAACGGGGAGAGCAGCCATCGAAAAGGATCTGCGGATTTTTCCGGTTTCGAGATTAAGAATTCCTAAAATCCCCGAGTTTTACTAAGAACGAAACGCAAAACTCAGGAATTTAAGGACTTCTAAATCTCTGCAAAGTCAAAATCCGCAGACCCTTTTCGATGGCTGCTCTCCCCGTTTCCCTGACTGTGTTTCGCGATTTCTTAACTTACTGACATTGCCAGTGAACAGTAACGAAGGGAGACGCACCATGAAAAGTATCCCGGACAGGATTGACAATAAATTTTATCAATAGTAGAATGATATGGTGTCTGCAACAGATGCAAATTTACTCCCGAAAGGAAAGGAATATGTCAGAAAACACCAGAAAACCAGAACCAAACAAGATGGGAACCATGCCGATCCGGCCTCTTTTGCTTACCATGTCTCTTCCGATGATACTTTCTATGCTTGTCCAGGCGATGTACAATATTATTGACAGCGTATTTGTTGCCCGGCTCGGAGAAAAAGCCCTGACTGCTGTTTCCATGGCCTTTCCGATCCAGAACCTGATGATTGCCGTCTCCGCCGGAACCTGTGTGGGCGTTAACGCTCTTTTATCCCGCTCTCTGGGAGAGCAGAGTCAGGATAATGCCCAGAAGGCGGCTGTCAATGGCATTTTTCTTGCCCTTGCCGGCGCGCTTTGCTTCGCATTGTTCGGCATTTTCGGTGCGCGGTTTTACTTCTCCAGCCAGACAAAGGATGCGGATATCATTCGCTATGGCGTACAATATCTGTCGATCTGCCTGATCTTCTCCTTTGGTATCTTCCTGGAGATGGTGTTCGAGCGTATCCTGCAATCCACCGGCCGTACGATTTATAATATGTATTCCCAGGGAGCCGGCGCCGTCGCCAATATCATTCTGGATCCCATTATGATCTTCGGCCTCTTCGGCTTTCCGGCTCTGGGAATCAGCGGCGCTGCCATCGCAACCGTAGCCGGGCAGATTCTGGCTATGATCCTGTCACTGCTTTTCAATATCAGAAAGAATACCGATGTCAGCATCAGCATGAAGGGCTTTTCCCCGGATCTTCCCACCATCCGGATCATCTACGAGGTCGGCGTTCCTTCTATTATTATGCAGTCCATCAGCTCCGTGATGACTTATTTTCTGAATCTGATTCTGATCGGCTTTTCGGCAACAGCCGTAACCGTGCTGGGAGTCTATTTTAAGCTGCAGAGCTTTATCTTTATGCCGATTTTCGGGCTGAACAACGGCATGATTCCCATCATTGCTTTCAATTATGGCGCCCGTGATAAAAAAAGGATCATGGATACTGCCAAATTCAGCATTTTCATCGCTGTAGCCATTATGCTGACCGGCTTTCTCATCTTTCAGTTCTTCACAGCCCAGATGCTGCTGATGTTCAATGCCTCAGAGCAGATGCTGAAAATCGGTGTTCCCGCGCTGCGGATTATCAGCCTGAGCTTTCTGTTCGCCGGCTACTGTATCATCGTCGGCTCGGTATTCCAGGCTCTGGGCAACGGAGTCTACAGCCTGATCACCTCTGTCGTCAGGCAGCTGTTGTGCCTGCTGCCGCTGGCTTATCTGTTCGCTAAGTTGTTCGGCCTGCATGCGGTCTGGTATTCCTTCCCGCTGGCGGAGATCATCTCTGTAGCCATGACGACCATACTGTTTATCCGGATTTATCGGAAAAAAATCCGTGACCTTACTCCGTAATTGCCCACACCCGGGCCGGAAGTCCGGTGGCTCCCTCAATCCTTGGATAGGATACGAAAATCACTGCCCCTGCCGCGGCCACCTGATCCAGATTGGTAAGGACCTCTACCTGAAGCTTTCCCTTGTTCAGCACATACCGCTCACAGGCCAGATCTCCTGCTGCCGCGGCCTCCACAGAGGCGTCCGTATCAAGAGCCTCGTGCCCGTTGGCAGCAGCGCTGCGCTCCTCATAGATATATTTCAACGCCTCCATGGACCATCCGGGGAAATTCTCCCCTCCCTTATCGTCCGTCCCGGAGAGGGCATCCATATCCGGCCACCGCTTTGACCAGTCTGTGCGGAGAGCTACAAAGGCCCCGTCCGGAATCGCACCGTATCTGGCCTCATACTCCCGGATATCCTCTGCCGTGACCACGTAGGTGGGATTCTCCTTCACCTTCTCTGACACATCCACCACGCACAGGGGAAAGATCAGATCTCTCACACCATAGCTTTCTGACAGTTCCCTCTCTTTCACAAAATGTCCCGGGAAATCAATGTGGGTTCCGAACTGCCCCGGAAACTTGAAGGTCTGAATCAGACAGTCAAGCATCTCATTTCCCCAATCAAAACAGGTAACTCCCAGCTCCACCGAACCCTCTGGTATTCCTGCCCAGTAAGGACTGTCGTTACTCAAGGAATGAGACAGCTCCACCCAGCGATACTTCTTTGCCTCTTTTAATGCTTCCCACAATTTGTACATGAATAGTTCCCCCTTTGCTTTTCTTTATTCACGCGAGCAATGAGCCAAGTGCCGTGCTTGCACGAGCATTTGGCGAGGGCCTGCCCCGCTTTATCGGGCAATGCCGCGAGGGTCAAAGACCCCGCTGCTCTGCGGCGTTGCAAGTTTGATACCCCGTTGCCTGCAGCGGGGTCTTTGAATCTGTGAGGATGCAGCTTAGAATAATCATCACTCGCTGCTCCGTATCACCTTATCCAATGTCCGGTACAGCTTCTCTACTTCCACCGGCTTTGACAGATGTCCGTTCATCCCGCATTCCACTGATTTTTTCAAATCATCGTCAAAGGCATTGGCCGACATGGCAATGATCGGTATGGTATGGCAATCCTCCCGCTCCATACTCCGGATGGTACGAGCTGCTTCCAGACCATCCATCACCGGCATCATGATGTCCATGAGAATCACATCATAGGTACCGGGTTCTGTAGTACGGATACGCTCAATCGCCTGAGCTCCGTCATAGACACAGTCCACCTCAAAGCCCCGCTCTTCCAGGAGGCACTGGGCAATCTCGGAATTCAACTCATTATCCTCCACTACCAGCACACGGCATCCCTCAAAGGATATCTTTTCTTCTTCTGTCTGTTCCTCCTGATCCTCCCCGACAGCCAGGGAGATGGTAAAGCTGAAAGTACTGCCCTTACCGGGAGCGCTCTCCAGCTGGATATTGCTCCCCATCAGCTGTACCAGCCGGCTGCTGATGGAAAGACCCAGGCCTGTTCCCTTCTGCGTGGCGGAGTTGGCACCGGCCGCCTGTTCAAAGGATCGGAATACCCGATCCTGATCCTCCTTGGCAATACCCACCCCCGTATCGCTGACTGCAAAATAGATCATCGCCTTTCCTGCACAAACCGAAGTTTCCTTTACCGTCAGGGTGATCCTCCCCTTCCTGGGGGTGAATTTCACCGCATTTCCCAACAGGTTGATGATGACCTGGCTGATCCGGATTTTATCCGCCTCATACCAGGAGTCCGACAGGGTAATCCTCTGCACAAAATCAATCTCCTTGGCAGTTGTCTGGGCACGAATCAGCTCCTGGATGGTTCCCAGCATCTCATGCATGTTAAAATTGACAGGCTCCAGCTTCATCTTCCCGCTCTCGATCTTTGACATATCCAGGATGTCATTGATCAATCCAAGCAAATAATCCGAAGAGGAACGAATCTTCTGCAAGCAGTCCATAATCCGCTCCTGGCTCTGTTCCTGCTGCAGGGCAATGGCTGTCATGCCGATAATCCCATTCATAGGTGTACGGATCTCATGGCTCATGCGGGATAAGAACTCGGACTTGGCCTTACTTGCAATGTCATGCTGCCGCTGATTCAGCTGGCTCTGAATGGCTCTTGCCAGTTCCGCAAGACTCTGATATTCCTCCGGATTGTCCAAAATCTCCGGACAAATTCCAAGGATACAAAGATTCCCCACATAGGATCCTCCATCATACAGAAGCAGGGCAACTCCCTTTTGCCCTGCTTCAATGCCTAAAAAGCACTGAAGCACCTGATCTTCGCTGTCCTTTTCCGAAATACGGCAGACCCCCTTCTGATCTTGCCAGGCATAGAAGGCGCTTTTTTCCTCCTCCTTGTATTTTCTCACAATCTCTTTGTCCGCCTGCTCCTCCCGATGCCACTGATAGTTCAGATAATTGGAATTATAATCCGCCTGAAGAAGTGAGACCAGCACATCACTTGCCTGATAAAAACGTCCGATCTTTCGGATCATCAGCAGCATCTGAGCCGGAAAATGCTCTCCCCTGCCAAACAGATTCAAAGCAGCAGACACCAGGCTGGTATTCTCGTCATAGCCGGGGCTGTTGATCTCCTGCTCCTGTAAGGCGGGTAGAATCTTCTGACTTTTCTCCACCGTATCCTCATAAAAAGGAGCCGTCTCGCCTTCGTGGGACATTTCCTCTTTCCGGGCCAGCTTCGCCATACGAATCAGCTGCTCACTGGAATATTTTTTTCTCCCGCAGGACAGACCAGCATACATCCGCACATGGAAGATCTCTTCGTCAAAGGCTGTCCCTGCTTTTTTGAGCAGTCCCCGGGCAAACTTTGCCCCCTGGCTCTGGGAAGCCTTCTCCAGCCACAGAACAAATTCCTCCTGGTTGAGACGCAGAGCCACAGCTTTGTTTCCTGTTTTCTGAACCCATTTCCCGCATTGTTTTTGCATCAGAAGTCCAATCTCTTCCAGGATCATATCCTCATATACTATGCCGTTTTTCTCACTGGCCTCCCTCAGTCCATCCATAAAAAGGGTAAGCATCACCCCGTCCGGCTCTCGTCTCCGGCTCTCGGTTATCTTCTCTATTCCGGCTCCATATACATAAAGACCAGTAACTCCGTCTGTGATATTCCTCCGGAGGTTTCTTGCTTCCCGCTCCTTCTGTTCCTGGATATTGCGGATGCTTCCCACCAGCTTCCACCGCCGGCCGTCTGTATCGCAGACCATCTTTCCCGTAAGTACTACCCAGACATACTCCGTCTCTTCTGGCCAGCGCATCCGGAATTCCGCATACAGATTATCCTGATCCGGCTGGAGTGCTCTTAAGGCTTCCTCCCGGTCCGCTTCGTAAATATAGTCGGGATTAATAAAACCATTCCCTGTCTCCACACAACTCCACTGGCCACTCATGGTCTTATGATTGACAAGATCCAACATCTGTGTCCGCAGATCATAGGAGAAGAAAATATCCTCTGAGGATTCCAGTGCCACCTTATATCGCTCCTTTTCCTCCAAAAGAATATTCTCCGCCTCCTTTTGCCGCTCAGTCAGATTCGTCACCACCTGATACAGGGCATCAATCTCCAGAATATTCGACGGTTTGAATTGTAAAAGCCCGGCTCTCCCTCCCCGGATACATTCCATCAGTCGCTGAACCGGCCTGGTCAGATAACGCACCACAAAATAAATGCCGATTACTCCAAAGATCAGTCCGATCATAATGGAAATGACTATCCAGAGATAGAGACGGCGGCTGATCCCGAACAGGTCTTCCTCCGTATCCAGCCCCAGAAGAACCCATTCCGTATCCTGATAAGGAACATTATTACTGTACAAATTTAACGGACAAGCCACGGCATAGATGCCCTGACCGCTTAGCTGTGCCTCTTCCACCAGAGAGAGATTATCATACTGCGTCTCCTTCAGGACAAACCGGTCTCCCATTGACCGGACCAGGTTGTAAAGCACGCCCTTGCCCACCAGCGGCGAGTAGGAATGTTCCTCCTTTTTCACTGCCAGCATATACCCGGACTGCTGAGAATCATTCAGTTCCGCCACCGGGAAATATCCGTTCAGGCTTCTTCCGGAGATCTCCACTCCCCAGATTGCGTACACCCGTCCTTCATACCGAAGCGGCAGCGAATAGGTGATCATCTCGTAGGCATCCTCTGTTTTCTTTTCCAGGCAAAAAGGCAAGGCCCAATAACCCAAATCCTCAGGATCCGCATCCTCATAGGCTTCCCCCGCTCTCCAGGGCTCATAGAAATAGCTGTCAGCAGGATTCTGCCCCGGCCCGTCCATAGAAAACCGGGTCGTCCAGTTGGTATCCAGGGGAATGTCCCAGTTTCTGGAAAGCTGCTTGTCGCCGCGCTCCAGCAAAAGATCTGTATAATTGGCCGGATTCTTATTAGGGTCAGAATCCCGGATGAAAAATCCGTCAAACTCCCTGTCCGTCTCCATATTCTCTCCCGTAAGTATCAGAAAAATCCCGGTGACGGAGTTATTCTGCAGGATTTCCAGACTCTCCGGAAACATCCGATCCAGCAACCGCGCCTTCCTCTCATCTGACTCGGAAAGCTCCTTAAGCGAAATGCCCTCCTCCCCCAAAAATTGATCCAGAAGAAGGTTCATCTGCACTCCTTTCTCCCGAATAGAGGACCATCGCTGATTCATATCGTTTTGCAGGATTACCCTGCGATTTTCCACCAGGCGGCTCATCATGCTACTGGAATACTTTTCCAGCATTTCTGTCGTCCGCCTGAATATCAGGGTGCCGATCGTGATCCCACTCTGCACCAGCATGATGGCAATCAAAGGAACCAGGAAGATCCGGAATATGGTCGATTTCTTTTTACTTTTCTTCATGTCATTCATGATATCCCCGCTTATTCTCTGTATAATGCTCATCACCCAAAGGAACCGGAGCGCCGCTGCGTCCGCAGCTACCTTCCTCTGCGCATACTGCGCAGCCTGCCCGAAGGGCTTTTGTTCCATAGGACGTACTTTCCCATGGAAGAACAAAGAGTCCGGCAAGCCGGACTCTCGCGCCGGAGCGCGGCTGCGACAGCAGCCATCTTCCTCTGCGCGGAGTGCGCATCCCCGCGGAGCGTTTTCTATCATAGGACGCACTTTCCTATGATATGAAAAAGCCTGCTCTCAAGCGCACTGTGGTTCACGATTCAGCAATAGCGTTCAGGGCATCGCTAAAGGACTGATACCAGCTCTCAAAAGCTTCCTCTGTCACATAGGGAGCTGATGCCTCATCCAGGTTCTTCCCTTCCCCCATCGCCGCAACCACGGCCTGACGGTCCTCGGCTGCCTGATCCGCAAGGTGATATTCCAGTACCTTTCTTGCTGCGGATCCATTCTTAAAGCTCTTGTTGGTATAAAGAGTCATCTCCCCGATCTCTCCGAAAATAGCAGTTAGGCAGTCATAGGTTTTCGGAGCCACCTCCAGACCCTGATCCGCAATCACCTGATCCAGTTTTTCTAAGCTGTTGGCCTCCTTCCTGACTGGCAGGTAGCCAGATACACATCCGAACCGCAGATTGTTTTCTGCCTGGGTAAACCATTTCAAAAATTCCACAGCCGCATACTCATGCTTCTCGTCCGATTTGCTGACCACCATGCCGGCTCCCTGCTGCACGGCATAATTCCTCCCACCCTCGAATACAGGAGCCGTCATTACCAGATAATCAATGGCATGGCTCTTGTCACCTGCCTCCACCTGATCCGGAAAATACATGGCTGAAGACACGGAACCGGTATAGGCCAGAATATCGCCTGTCTTAACATCATCGGAACGAAAAGAACCGTAAGCCCCAAAATATCCTTTGACCATGGGAACGTAGTAATTCTCCCAGAGGCGATACAGCTCCTCCTTCGGTACATTCAATGTCATCTTCCCATTCTCTACCTGAAAGATCTCCACTCCAAGCTGCTGCATCCCGATGATAAAATAGTTAGCCACCGCATCCCTTCCGTAGAATGCCCTGCCATCCTCCGGCACATCCGGTGTCAGGCTGTCCGTCCACTCATAATAGGCGCTGGCAGTGGCAGCCACGCCTTCGATCGTCTTAAGCTCATCCAGGGAGGCGCCGGTAGCTTCCGCAAAAGGCTCCCAGTCCGTCTTATTGACCATCATGATCTCCGTAGATTTTGCCGTGGGAAAAATCCGCAGGGTGCCGTCCGCGGCAATGCGTCCTTCCTCTATGTAAGAATCCACATACCCATCCAGCTCCTCCTCGCTGAGATAGTCCGACAGATTGGCCAGCGCGCCTGCCTGCTCCACTTCATAGGCTGTATCTGCATAGGAAGAAAAAATATCTGGCATGACATCTGCCCCCACCTTTCCGGCAATGGCATCCCGCACTGCTGTCTCCAGATCCGAAACTGACCCCTGGGAGTAACCTTGCACATAGATCCCCTTTTCCCGTCCGACGGTATCGTTGAATTCCTCCACCAGGGAATCGAAAGCTACCTGCTGGGAACCGTTATAGTAATGCCATATGGTTAAGGACACCGGATTCTTGGGATCCAGCGGGCTCTTCTTTCCGCAACCTGCCAGACTGACCGCCAGGGCCGCCAAAAGGCCCGGCAGGCAGTACCTTTTTGCGATACTCACAAGCCTTTTTCTTCCTGATCTTTTCTTTTTCCTTGTCTGAATGATATCCTGCATTTGGCTTTCCTCTCTCCTCTCACCTGTTTCACCTTTTTTATTCCTCCAAAATCGCCGTCACATCCTCCAGATACTTTCTGACTGGCAGATGCTGGGGACAATGCTCCTCACACAATCCGCATTTGATACAATCCGATGCCTTTCCGCTCCCGGCACTCTTTGCCTGCTGGGCATATGCCTTTCTGGCCGCCGCTATCTGCCCCTCCCCAAACATGCTGATTCTGTTCACCAGCTTGAAATAGTCAGGAATCGTGATCTTTTTCGGACAGTCATCCACACAATAACGACAGGCAGTGCAGGCAATCTTCTCCTTTTCCTTAATGATTGCCGCAGCCCTGCGGATCCTTCCCCTTTCTTCCTCTGACAGAACTCTGAAATCCTGCATGAAGCTGATATTGTCCTCCATCTGCTCCTCATTGCTCATTCCGGATAAAACCATGACCACATTTTCCAGGGAAGCCGCATACCGGATCGCCCAGGAAGCCACCGTTCCATTCGGATCTGCCTTTTTCAGCAGGTTCTCAGCCTCCTCTGGCACATGAGCCAGCAGACCTCCCTTCACCGGTTCCATTACAATAACCGGCTTTTTAAAGCGCTGGCACACCTCATAGCATTTCCCGGACTGCACCTCCGGATCATCCCAGTCAGCATAATTCAACTGCAGCTGAACGTATTCCATCTCCGGATGCCGTGTCAGAAACTCCTCCAGAACATCGGCTGTGTCATGGAAGGAAAAGCCCACATGCCGGATCCTCCCCTCTGATCTTTTCCTTTCCACAAATTCAAATGCGCCTATGCGCTCCGCCAGTTCCATGCGTTCCCTGTTCATGGCATGGAAGAGATAATAGTCAAAATACTCCACACCGCAGCGTTCCAGCTGGCCGGTAAAAAAATCTTCCAGATCCTCCGACTTCTTGACAATGAAAAAGCTCAGCTTATCTGTGATGGTATAGGCATCCCTGGGAAACCGCTTTGCCACGCACTCCCGAAAAGCGATCTCGCTGTGCCCTCCGCCATGATAAGGGACCGCTGTATCAAAATAATAAAACCCCGCCTCCAGATACCGGTCCACCATCCTGCAGACCCTCTCATAATCAATCTTTGTGGTATCCGCCGGGTCGGTAAGCGGCAGGCGCATAAGGCCAAATCCCAGTTTCTTTGTATTCATAATTTCCTCCGTTCTGCTGTACGAATTTATGGACATTCATTATATATCATCGTACCATAGATACAATCCGGAAGCAATCCCATTTTCCACTATGCGTTACTTTTCGTGAGGTGGGGTTCCGAAAGATACGCTCTGGAAAAAAGGGTTCCCAGGCATCCTGCGAACGCAATCCGGGGAACCCTTTTTCCAGAGCTGGTATTTACCAGCCTCGAAAGAACGGGGAACGGGATGTTCAGCCTTGGAACCAGGGGAGGGCCGCAGCGGGAAATGGTCTGCGGATGTTGACTTTGCAGAGATTTAGAAGTCCTTAAATTTCTGAGTTTTGCGTGGAAACGAAAATTCACACTGTCTGAGCGCAGCGAGTTTGTGAATTTTCGTTTCGTTTTTAGCAAAA